>JBDRNO010000276.1:0-16357 GCA_043811005.1 Bacteroidota bacterium
CATATCTTTCAGTTCATCAATCTCTTTATCTTTTTTTCTTTTAAAAGTAAAATTATATCCCAATAAGACCTGTAAATGAGTTGGATTATGTAGTTCATAATCCTGATAGTTATTACTTGCGTTGAGATACTGAGTGTTCCCGGGAACGAGTTTCCCAATATTAAAATTGTATTTAACACCTATGTTAAAGCCATTGTCCATTTGATAGACTCCACCAACATTAAGCCCCCACATTAACCACTTATGAATAAAAGGACTACCGGGCTCATAATTTATCCAATATCCCACAGCACTCGGTCCTATCGAGCCAGAAATGTGATCTGTAAAATCTATTAGTCCGGCTACAGATAAATTTAAAATACCTGTTTTAACTATATCCAGGGAATCCACATTGATTTTTCCTCTATCATTTGAATATGAAGGAACCAATTGAAGAGATAAATAATTGTTTACACGATATTTAAATGACATACCCCAACTAAAACCCAATAAGGGAGACGCACTGTACGCAGCCGTATGATCATTATATTTGTAACCTCCATAATAGTAATAAATATCCTTATAGGCAGTGAAACCTGACAAAGGGTAATTAAGACCTGCCATAATCTCAACTGAAACACTCGATATTTCTGTTTTTTCCTCAATCTCCTGGGCTTTTGACAAATTATGGCATACCAGAAACAATAACAGGCAACAGATCATTATCCGGAACGGGTAATTTAAGGACTTGTTGGAAAAGTTATGAAGCATTTTTTTTATCAAAAGTATGTTATATATTTATGACGTCAAAGATAATGAATCTGATAGACATTGTATTGTTTTGATGTTATTTAACGCAATTTGAGTTTTTCAGGCAAACAGACGGCCGGGGTTTTTGTAAATGAAAGGGGGGATTCACCTTCGCTTTCGCTACGGTGAATGCGATAGGGGAGAGGACTTTATCAATAATACAAAATCAGTAAAATATCATGGGGATCAATTCTTTTAACCCGATAGTTAATGAAAGGTCTAAAGTGCTTATTCTTGGCTAGATGCCCGGAAAGGATTCACTTAAAAGGATATTTAAAAGCTTACCATCAACAAACCCGTTGAATACCCGGTATAAATTTAATAAAAAGAAAGAAAAATGGGCAATGATCAAAGATTATTTATGTATAGCTCCGCTAGCGCGGATTTAGCGAAGCGTAACCCGTGACATTTTTGTTATTGAACAGACCCTAGGTGCCAAAATTGTAAATACAATGGAAAATTTGTAATTTTGCAGAAAAAATACAATGCCAAAACTTTACGAATACTTTGGACTTATTATATTGTTTTACTCAAGTGAACATGACCCGGTAACATGTACATGGTAAATATCAGGGTAAGGAAAACAAAGCCGAAATAGTTTTTGAAAATGGAGAATTCAAAGAAATAAAAATAGTAAATGTAAAAGGCAAAAGACCCTTAGATAAGAAAGAACTCAAAAGATTTGAAAAACTTGTAGAAACTTTTAAAAATGAAATTGTAAAAAAATGGGTTGACTTTTTTGTATACAACAAAGAAATAAAGCCAGAAAAAATCACAAAAAAAATTGAATAAAATGGTAATAGAAATTAAAAAAGCAGAATATATAAGCGATTATAAAATAAGACTGGCATTCTCTGACAACAATGAGAAAATAGTCGATTTTGAAACATTTCTTAAAGACGCAAGAAACCCCATGACACGGAAATATCTAGACTTAAATAAATTCAAACAATTTAATTTGGAATACGGAGATTTAACCTGGGGTGATTATGAAATGTGTTTCCCCATTTGGGACTTATATGAAGGGAGAATTGTCTAGTCTGTCCATCCCCCGAAGCATCAATTCCATCACCGCCAGCATCAATTCCATCACCTGCAGCATCAATCACCTGTCCCGAACATAGCTGAGGGATGCCTCGTTTCATAACCCATACCCCGTAACCCGAAACAAAATTATTAAACAAGCATTATTATAATAACTCAAAATAGTTACATTTGTAACCGTTTTAAATTTTTACTAAATTTTGACACGGAAAGTAAAGATATATGGTTTTGAAATGGCACGGATCTCTGAGGTTTATCTCAGTACGCTTT
Organism: Bacteroidota bacterium; assembly: GCA_043811005.1. Lineage (GTDB taxonomy): Bacteria > Bacteroidota > Bacteroidia > NORP154 > NORP154 > JBDRNO01. The sequence goes on from JBDRNO010000276.1 coordinate 2,104, forward strand.
CCCGTTTAATGAAGCCATACGGAATGGAAAGGTATTTTAAACTTTTTATTCTATTGTGTGAAAATAGTGGTAAAATCACTCAAAAAGAGTTAGGCGCAACGCTGAAAAGAGATAAAGTGTCAACCATGCGCTCCGTTGATTATTTGAGTGAAAACGGCTTTGTTATCAGAAAACAAGACCCGAATGACAAAAGGTGCCAGATTCTTGAAGTAACGGATAAAGCGTTGCAGTTGCTTCCTATAGTAAAAGAAGCGATACAACAAACCAATGAACTGTTATTAGCCGATTTTACACCTGGCGAAAAAATGTACTTTGAACAGAGCATGGATAAATTATTTAAGACGATTGGCACTCTTCCTGAACCGGAATTTATAGTTAAAGCATTTAAAAGAAAAATTACATGAAAACATTACCAGTAAACATTTTTCTTCTTACCGTCTTTGCCGTATTAACATCTTGCGGAAGCAATACAACAGAGAATCAGGCAGAAGAATCCGTAATGACGCTTAATGTTGAAGGGTATAAAGTAAAGCCCGAACCTTTCAGCAAAGAAGTTACGGCTACTGCCAACCTGTATGCCAGGGAACAGGTAGAACTGATGGCTCCAATGTCAGGGCAGGTACTCGAAATATATTTTAAAGAAGGGCAAAGCATACAAAAAGGCGCTCCTGTTATCCGTATGGATGATAGAAGCTGGAAGGCACAGTTGACAGGGTTACAGGCAGAGTTGGATGTCGCAAATAAAGACTATGAAAGAAAAAAGACACTGTTGGAAATAGAAGGGAGTAGCCAGGAAGAAATTGACGCGGTATTTTCTACGATTGAAGGGTTAAAGTCCCAGATTCAGCTGTTAACTTTAAACATAGAACTGGCTAATGTTACCGCTCCTTTTTCGGGAAGGTTAGGAATGCGTAATTTCAGTAAGGGCGCTTATTTAAAAGAGGGTGAGGTCATTACTGTTCTGACAGAACTTGATAAGTTGAAAGTGGATTTTGAGATTCCACAGGAGCACAAGAGCAGTATTAACCTTAAAAAAACGGTTCGGGTGTTGATAGAGAATGACACCCTTGAAGCAACGATATACGCTATCAATCCATTGATCAATAGAGAGTCACGGACAGTAAATGTGAGAGCAATACTTCGGCAGCCTGCTGACAAAGAAATAATGCCTGGGACTTTTGCTGAAGTATTAATTACCACAAACTTCATAAAGGATGCTTTGCTTATCCCAACCCAGGCAGTCATTCCCGAAATAAATGATCAAACCGTTTACGTGTATAAAAGTGGGATAGCTTTAAAGAAAATTATCGAAATAGGCAGCAGGACAGCGGAAAAAGTTTACGTGATCAATGGAGTTTCAGCAGGTGATACACTTATTACAACAGGATTGTTGCAAATAAAAGATGGCATGAACGTAACATTACAGAATTGTAATCAATAATATAAAAAATGAGTTATTGTTCGGGTTGATTATTAAAAAACGTCAACTATTCAGCGCCCCAAACCCGTTAATAACAGTTAATATCGGTTAACAACGGTTAATATTGGTTACGATGTATTCGTTTAGCGTTGGTCGGTTATAAATCCCGTATCGTGAGGCGGTTACGTTTAACGTCTTTTCCTTATACGAACAACGCTTTACGATACGGGCTTAGCCGTAACTGATTTGCGTTATACATAACTCTTGCAACCGTTATTAACTATTTATTAACCGGTTTTAACCAATATTAACCGAATGTTAATTGTTGTATTTATCCTGCCGAACAGTAACAAAAATGAACTGATTCGCTACTAAATATTAAGATATATAGAAGTCCATAAAATAGCCGGAGCCAGATGATATTATCGGATTTAAGTATAAAAAGGCCTGTATTGGCTACAGTATTTGCCATTGTTGTGGTACTGCTGGGCGTAGTTGGTTACCTGTCTTTGGGAGTTCGCGAATACCCGAGTGTGGACTCTCCTGTCGTTACTGTACGAACAAATTATACCGGGGCAAATGCAGAGATCATTGAATCACAAATTACCGAACCATTAGAAGAACGGATCAACAGCATTGACGGGATTAAAGTGATCAGTTCAATCAGTACTGATGGAAGAAGTACGATAACGGTGGAATTTCTGCCGGAAATTGATTTGAACGATGCTGCCAATGATATACGTGATAAAGTTTCCCAGGCGATCAGAAACCTGCCTCCTGATGCCGATCCACCTATTGTAAATAAAGCCGATGCGAATGCAGAGACGATCCTATCTATCACTGTTCAGAGTAGAAAACGCGGATTACTGGAATTGACACAAATCGGCAACAATATCTTCAAAGAAAGATTGCAAACCATTCCGGGAGTGAGTAGTATTCGGATCTGGGGAGAGAAAAAATATGCTATGCGCCTCGAGTTGGATCCTACAAAAATGAAGGAGTTCAATATTACTCCAATGGAAATAAAAGATGCACTGGATGCACAGAATATTGAATTGCCTTCCGGTAAAATCGAAGGGAAGGAGACAGAACTGACAGTGCGTACGGTCGGACGTTTATATACGCCTGAGGAGTTTGATGATCTGATCATTGTTCAACGAAATAATACTCTCATACGGCTTAAAGACATTGGCCATGCCCGTTTAGGCGCTGAAACAGAGCAGACCATTCTTCGCGGAAACGGTGTAATTCCAATGGTTGGGATTGCCTTACAACCACAACCTGGAGCAAATTACATTGATATTATAGATGAAGCCTTCCGGAGAATTGAGATCATAAAAAAAGATTTGCCTCCCGATATAGTACTTGATGTAGCAAGGGATAAAACAATTACCATCCGCAAGGCAATCAACGAAGTGAAAACTACAATTTTTATGGCTTTTGTATTGGTACTGATGGTGATTTTCTTCTTTTTACGGAACTTGCGAACAACCTTAATACCTGTTATCATGATCCCCATCGCACTGATAGGAAGTTTTGCTGTACTTTATGCAGCAGGATTCTCTATCAATATCCTTTCTCTTTTAGGACTTGTGCTGGCAACAGGTTTAGTTGTGGATGATTCCATTGTCGTGATGGAAAATATATATTCGAAAATTGAAGCAGGCATGCATCCTGTGAAGGCGGCTTTTGAAGGATCCAGGGAAGTATATTTTGCCGTAATAGCAACTTCTGTTTCCCTGGTTTGTGTTTTTATTCCGATATTCTTCATGCCGGGGCTGACCGGTAAATTGTTTCGTGAATTTGCAATGGTAGTAGTGGGAGCAATTGTCATTTCTACTTTTATCACACTGTCGCTAACACCCATGATGAGTTCCAGGATGCTAAAAAAAAGCCGCAGGGAAAATGCGCTGATGCGTTTTGTGGGGAAAATTGTGGACTCAGGTATTGCAGGATACACAAGCTCTCTCCAAAAAATTTTGAACAGAAGATGGCTTGCCTTTCTACTGTTTTTCCTGATGCTGGGAAGCATATTCGTTATTGGCGCACAATTGCATTCGGAACTTGCCCCGATGGAAGATAAAAGCCAGCTAAGAATTGTTTCGACTGCTCCTGAAGGTACATCTTTTGAAGCAATGGATAATTACCAGGAAAAGCTGATGCACATGTTGGACACTATACCTGAAAAAGCGTTCCTGCTGAGTGTGACATCTCCAACATTCAGGGCTTCAACGGCTGCCAACTCTTCTTTCGTATTTATGACCCTTAAGGAGCCCTCCGAAAGAGCAAAATCCCAGGATGACTTAGCGAATGAGATAAATCTTATGCTAAAGGAATTGACCTTTGCGCAGTCTTTTGTAATCCAGGAGCCAACCATACAGGCGGGTAGGGGAAGCATGGGAAGCCTTCCTGTCCAGATAGTACTCCAGGCTCCGGATATTGAACGCCTGAAAATGGTTTTACCCCTGTTCATGGATAGCGTAGAAAACAGTCCTGTATTTTCTGCATCTACGCTTGACATGAAATTTAACAAACCTGAGATAACAGTAAGCATTGACCGGAACAAAGCATTGCTGATGGGAGTAAGTATTGCCAACATAGCCCAAACCCTGCAAACTTTTTTAAGTGAGCAGCGCCTGGGGTATTTCGTTAAGGATGGAAAACAATATTATGTGATGGCAGAAGCCATTAAAGAAAAAAAGGATGAACCATTTGACCTGAAAAATATTTCGGTGAGAAATGCCAGCAACGAGATGATTACGCTTGACAACCTGGTGAATGTCGGTTACCATAGCCGCCCACCGTCCTTATTGCGATATAACCGGTATACATCAACCACTGTTCAGGCAGCACTTGCCCCGGGATACACTCTCGGTGACGGTATAGCTGAAATGAAAAATATTGCCGCCGGTCTCCTTGATGAATCTTTCAGTACCGAATTAGCCGGTAGCTCTTCCGACTTTGCAGAGAGTTCAAAAAGCACCACGATCATATTCTTTTTTGCCTTGATATTAGTGTATTTAACACTTGCAGCCCAGTTTGAAAGTTTCCGGGATCCTTTGATCATCATGCTAACAGTTCCTTTAGCTATTGCCGGTGCTGTTATCACACTTTGGATATTTGACCAGACATTGAATATATTCAGCCAGATAGGCATGGTTGTACTGATAGGTATTGTGACAAAAAACGGGATATTAATTGTAGAATTTGCGAATCAAAAAAGAGACAAGGGTATGTCATTGAGACAAGCCGCTTTCGAAGCCGCTGCACAACGTTTTCGCCCGATCCTGATGACCAGCTTATCTACTGTCCTGGCTGCCCTTCCTATCGCACTGGCGCTGGGAGATTCTTCTTCAAGCAGGATTCCAATGGGATTGGTCATTATAGGCGGACTCATAATGTCATTGCTGTTGACTTTATACGTCATTCCGACTCTATATTCTTATCTGGCAAGTAAAGGGAACAAATTACTAGATGAAGCAGATTATAAATAAACTTATTACTATCATTCTCGTTTGCCTGTCTGTAAAAGGATCAGCGCAATCTTTGCAGGAATTTGTCAATGCTGCACTGGAAAGTAATTACCATATCCGGATTATGAAAAATGAAGCTGTAATAGCAGCAAACAAAAATACAGCGGGAAATGCCGGACAATTACCCACAATTGATGTCAACGGTAGTTTTTCTTCTTCGTCAAACAGTACAATACAGAAACTTGCAGATGGAACCATTCGTGGTGGGAATAGCGCTAATAATTCGAGTTTTAACCTTTCTCTTTTGGCTAACTGGACTCTTTTTGACGGATTTGGGGTTTATGCAAAAAAAGATAAGCTAGGTTACCTGGAAGAACTGGGGCAATTAAATTCGAAATTTTACATTGAGCAGACAGTAGCCGATATCGTGATGGCATATTATCAATTGGTTTATGAGCATCAGCTAATGGACAATTACAGGCAATCGTTAAAAATTTCGGATTATCGCTTACGACTGGAAAAGAAAAAGAAAGAATTAGGCAGTGGAAAAGGTGAAGAATATGGCATGGCGCTGGTGGATTATCAGTCCGACAGCATCCGGTTGCTTGCACAGGAGTTTACTGTTAAATCACTGGAAATTGAACTGAACCGCCTGTTGAATAATGACCTGGAAAAAGAACACAACATCCGGGACACCTTGTTTACCAGCTTTCCCATACTGATAAAAGATTCATTGTTGAGGAGTGTTGAACACAGCAACAATCAACTGGAACAGATGCGATTAAATGAACTGATAACCGAAACTGAATTGCGGATGGCGAGGGCGAACCGTTATCCCAAAATCGATTTGTTTGCCGGTTATCAATTCTCAAAGTCATTTTCTGAAGTAGGATTTATCAATTCAAACAGGAATTACGGTCCTGTCGTGGGCGCGAGTATCAGCTTTAACCTGTATAACGGTGGAAATACGAGCCGTGAGATCAAAAACTCAAGGATATACAATGAGAACGCATTACTCACTAAAGAGCAAATGCATAAGAACCTCAATGCAGATGCTTTAACCTTGTACAATGAATATCTTTCTGTCAGCAAACGAATTTTATTGGCAAAGAGTAATCTTGACGCTATTCACACAGTACACAACATTGCTGTGGAGCAGCTAAAAAATGGCGCCATCAACGGTTACGATTTCAGGCAAACGCAGCTGACCGTACTCTCGACAGAACTCACGTTATCACAACTTCAATTTTCCTTGAAAACAATCGAGATCAACCTGAACCGGTTAACAGGTAAGGTGGTAGCGACTTATTTATAAGTTCAGTAATAAGAATTATCTGTTTTGTTCTCCCTTCGTTGAAGATTAGGTGAATGCGATAGGGGAGAGGACTTTATCAATAATACCAAATCAGGAAAATATCATGGGGATCAATTCTTTTAACCCGATAGTTAATGAAAGGTCTAAAGTGCTTATTCTTGGCTCGATGCCCGGAAAGGATTCACTTAATAAGAAAGAGTATTATGGAAATAAGAGGAATATGTTTTGGAATTTGATGTTCGGGATACTGAAAGCCGGGCAAACGGAAAATTACGAAGAAAAGAAAATGATGTTGCTGAATAACAATATTGCTTTATGGGATGTGCTGGCAAGCTGTGATAGGGTAGGGAGCCAGGACAAAAACATCAAAAATGCTGCCGTAAATGATTTTGGGGCGTTTTATCGTAAATATTCTAATATTTCAGTGGTTTTCTTTAATGGAAAAAACGCATATAAATACTATCAGAAGCTTGTTGGTTTTAATAATAAAAGGATATTTAAAAGCTTGCCATCAACAAGCCCGTTGAATACCCGGTATAAATTTAATAAAAAGAAGGAAAAATGGGCAATGATCAAAGATTATTTATAAGAGTTTCCTGCCTTTTATAACATTATGTTAAATAGAAAATTGACATTCCGGGTGGAAATCCCTATACTACAAATGGCTTTCAGTTTATAGCTTTACACAATTAAATTAAAAATAACAAAAAATATCACGATAAACCCTGCAAATAAGAACATCTGGCTAAATACACCACCATATTATGAATGCTTCCATTTGTCCTATAATTAATATTATGTTAAATAGGATATTTCAAAATAAAGAGAGTAACTTATACAAATCCTCCCCTTTTTAAATAATATTACTCTAAATTACAAATCCAGTAATCCTTCAATTCTCCAACCTCTCTTTCATCTCCTGCCATTTGTCGTCATTTCCTGTTCTGGCATAAAGGTCTTTTAATGATATTAAAGTGTTCTTATCGGTTGGATTTAACTCCAATGCTTTTTCCAAATACGGTAATGCCTTTATCATTATCTTTTCAGCTTCCTTTTTCTCATTTGCATATTTTACATTATCTTTAATTTCGCTTACTTCCTTTATTTGATTAACTCCTTCATTGAAATACAATGCTCCGAAATTGTATAAAATACTAAAATATTCATTATGTATTTTCTCTAATTGCTTTTTAAATTCATCTTCTTCCTGAGTTCCATTGGATTCTGTATATTGTTTTAAAGAATTATTATACTTGGATTCTGCCAGTTCAAGCCCTTTAATATATGCATTTTCTCCGTTCCCGAAATCATCAAGCTGGTCATACATTGATCCCAATGCATAGTACAGGTTGTAGTTACCTTTATCTTTTTCTATTGCTATTTTCAAGCTGTTAACTGCTTCCTGGGTTTTCCCGGTTAGTATGTAATAATTGAGTTCTTCGATGACCAGGTTATTATCATCAGGGTATTGTGCTCTTCCTTGTTGAATTATTTCAAATCCCCCGCTGGTATCATTTTCCGTTTTATAAATATTAGCTAAAAATGAAAATATCTTCGATCCTCCCCATTTTAATTCGATCAATTCCTTATAATATCCTTTGGCTTTTTCGTATTGTTTTAGTTTTTCACAAGCCAATGCTGCATTGTAAACAGACAAGGTATCAGTAGTATTGAACATGGGCATTTTATTTATGGATATGGAATTTTCAAAAGATGTTAAAGCGTCATCATACCTGTTTCCCGTATATTCTTTTACTCCTTTGTTTACAAACTGGATGGCACATACATGCAATCTTTTTTTTACATCTTCAATATACTTGTCTTTGTCATCAAATTCCATTATCTTTACGTAAGCAAGGTACGCTTCATTCAATGGATTGTTGTGCAGGTTCTTATAATTATCGTCTTTACTCTCATAGATCGCATGATATACTTTTCCCCTGTAATACCATGTTTTTGCCATTATGTTAGATTTCTCATTAGCAGAAGCAGAATCTATTGCATCCTTTGCTTTGTCCAATTCACCATATTTCAGGTAACTGTATGCACTAACAACTTTTGCTTTCTGAGCCATGGTTCTCGTTATGAGGAAAATAAAAAAGGAAGTTGCTATTAATAATATAATAATTGTTTTTTTCATGTAAAAAGAATTTGTAATTTATTGATATTAAAAGACTTAAAACTTTGTATTTAACTTAATACTTTAAGTGAATGATATGTTAATTGTGAACAAAAATAAACTCTAACTTGGATAAACCAAAACCAAATAAGAACCTAATCTTCCTTTTTGTCAGGACTTTTTTCACTATTGTTATCTTCTGGCAGTACTCCTTCTTCATCAAAATCTGCCTTTACACCAGGATCATTTTCATCAATGCTATTTTCTGCCAGCAATCCCACCTCTTCTTCCTCCTCTTTTTCAACTTTAGCGACAGCTGCAATTGAATCGTTTTCCCTGATATTAATAAGTTTAACGCCCTGTGTTGCCCTTCCCATCACTCTTAAACCCGACACAGGCAACCGTATAAGAACTCCCGATTTATTAATGATCATCAGGTCATCGGTGTCAATAGCATTTTTTATTGCAATTAATTTGCCGGTTTTACTAGTGATATTAATTGTTTTAACGCCCTTTCCACCCCTGTTTGTTAATCTGTAATCTGCTACATTGGAGCGTTTTCCAAAGCCCTTTTCAGCAACAACAAGCACTGTCTCTTCTTCGCTTTTAACACAGATCATGCCAACGACCTCATCATTATCCTTTGCCAATCTTATTCCCCTTACCCCTGATGCATTTCTTCCCATTGAGCGGACCTTTTCTTCATTAAAACGTATGGCATTACCGGATTTCAGTCCGAGCAGTATCTGATTGTTACCATCTGTAAGCCTGGCTTCCAACAAATGATCTTTTTCCCTAATGGTTATTGCATTAATGCCATTTTTCCTTGGTCTCGAATATGCCTCTAATGTAGTTTTCTTGATAATACCTTTTTTAGTACACAAAACAATATAATTATTATTTATGTAATCCTCATCTTTAAGGTTACGTACATTGATAAAGGCTTTTACTTTGTCATCAGGTGCAATATTTATCATGTTTTGAATTGGTCTTCCCTTTGAGGTTTTTACTCCTTCAGGTATTTCAAAAACCCTCATCCAAAAGCATTTACCCTGTTCGGTAAAAAGCAGCATGTAATTGTGCATTGAAGCAACAAACAAGTGTTCAAGGAAATCTTCCTCTCTTGTTGTACTTCCCTTTGAACCAATCCCTCCCCTGTTCTGCCTCCTGTATTCTGTTAAAGGTGTCCTTTTAATATACCCCATATATGAAATAGTAATTACTACATCTTCATCTGCAATCATATCTTCAATCTTGAAGTCCTCGGCTGCATATGTGATTTCAGTTCTTCTGCCATCTCCATACTTATGCTTTATTTCTATCAGCTGTTCTTTAATAATATCAATACGCATATCCTCACTGCCTAACACATTTTTTAAATGTTCGATCAATTTCATTAATTCCCCGTGTTCATCTTTTATTTTTCCCCTCTCCAGACCTGTTAATTTTTGCAACCTCATATCCAGTATGGCTTTTGCCTGGATTTCAGTCAATTTAAACGATTTCATAAGCCCTATCTTAGCATCCTCAGGGGTTTGTGAGTTTCTGATCAGGGCTATTACAGCATCGAGATTATCAAGAGCAATAAGCAGACCTTCAAGGATATGTGCTCTTTTTTCTGCCTGGGTCAGCTCGTATTTTGTTTTTCTCACAATAACATCAAGCCGGTGTTCAACAAAATAGGTTATTATTTCCTTTATATTCAGCTGTTGAGGCCTTCCTTTTACAAGGCAGATATTGTTAATGCTAAAAGAAGATTGTAATTGGGTTTTATTATACAGGTTGTTCAGGACAACATTGGTTATTGCATCTTTCTTTAAAACATAAACAATGCGCATCCCATTTCTGTCAGACTCGTCATAAATATTGGAAATTCCATCAATTTTTTTTTCGTTTATAAGGTCGGCTGTCTTTTTGATCATTTCGGCTTTATTGATCAAATAAGGTATTTCAGTAACAATAATTCTCTCCCTGTCTTTGCTGTATTGCTCAATGTGATGTTTTGCTCTTAGCACTACCCTACCCCTTCCTGTTTCAAATGCTTGCCTGACGCCCTCATATCCGTATATAGTGCCGCCTGTAGGGAAATCAGGAGCCGTAATATATTTCATCAGTTCGGAGATGGTGATCTCCTTATTATTCATACAAGCAATTGTTGCATCAATAACCTCAGTTAGATTATGAGGGGGCATATTAGTTGCCATGCCAACAGCAATACCGGAAGCACCGTTAATTAACAGGTTTGGTATTTTGGCAGGAAGTACTGTCGGTTCGGTTAATGAATCGTCAAAGTTCAATTGAAAATCAACGGTTTCCTTGTCAATATCGGCAAGCATTTCTTCTGATATCTTTCTGAGGCGCACTTCGGTATATCTCATAGCAGCCGGTGGATCACCGTCAACAGAGCCGAAGTTACCCTGCCCGTCAATCATTGGATACCTCAATGACCAATCCTGTGCCATACGAACCATGGTATCGTAAACTGAAGTGTCTCCATGAGGGTGGTATTTGCCGAGGACCTCTCCTACTATTCTCGCTGATTTTTTGTGCGGGCGACCAGATAAAATACCCAGATCAAGCATCCCGTACAAAACCCTGCGGTGTACCGGCTTTAATCCGTCTCTAACATCCGGCAATGCCCTTGAAACGATTACAGACATCGAATAATCAATGTAAGCAGACTTCATTTCCTCTTCGATGTTGACTTGAATTATTTTTTCTCCTGTTTCCATTTATTGTTTTTTTTGATCAAAAAAAAATAAAATATTACTTAATAAATTATGTTAATTTAATGTTCAAAATTAAATAATTTTAATGAGTAAATTTAATAATATTACTCTTTATTACTAACATTTTTCTGTTAATAAAATTAAAAAGGATTAATTTATTTTAAATAATAATATATTATTTTTGAATTTAAATAATTTCACGTACTATTGTCAGTGGATTCTAACTTTATCCACTGACAAGTTTTTTATAAAAACCGCTTTTAGCGGGAAAAATAAGTTTTTACAATTTTGATACAAATCGGCAGTTGACAGTTAACATCAACGAAATTATCGATAATTTGTTGGTTTTAATAAAATTTTAAGTGCTTATTAATAGCCAAAATAAATGGAATCAAAATTTTCACATAGAGTAAAAGATGTGATCAATTACAGCCGTGAAGAAGCTTTAAGGTTGGGACATGATTATGTCGGTATTGAACACTTGTTGCTGGGTATTATCCGGGAAGGAGAAGGAATAGCCATTAAATTGCTTAAATCTTTGGATGTTGACATTGTTAAACTGAGAAGAACAGTTGAAAATGCGATAAAAACGAACGATCCTGTAAATGTAAGCGCTTCTGTTAATATCCCCTTAGTGAAAAAGGCGGAAAAAGCTTTAAAGATCACATACTTAGAGGCAAGGTCGTGTAGTAGTTCTACCATTGGCACAGAACATCTCCTCCTTGCCATCCTGAAAGATGATGAAAATTTTGCTACTAAAACACTCCATCACTTCAATGTTGACTATTTGACCATTAAAGAGGAATTACAATTGGAATCCCCGCTTCCAAAAGCAGAATTTTCCGGTAGCGAGACGGGTGATCCTGAAGAAGAAGATGATGAAGGTTTTTCTAAAAAAGGTCAAAGAAAAAGAATGTCTGATACAAAATCAAAAACACCTGTATTGGATAACTTCGGTAGGGATATTACCAAATTAGCAGCAGAGAATAAATTAGACCCCATAGTGGGCAGAGATAAAGAAATTCAACGGGTTTCTCAAATATTAAGCCGCAGGAAAAAAAATAATCCCATATTAATAGGAGAACCAGGTGTTGGTAAATCAGCAATTGTTGAAGGATTAGCCCTGAGAATTGTTCAGAAGAAGGTTTCAAGAGTATTGTTTGGCAAGAGAGTAGTAACCCTTGATCTGGCTTCGTTAGTAGCGGGAACAAAATACAGGGGGCAATTTGAAGAGCGTATGAAAGCCGTGATGAACGAGCTCCAAAAATCACCTGATGTGATATTATTCATTGATGAACTTCATACTATCATCGGAGCTGGCGGAGCTTCAGGCTCATTAGATGCTTCCAATATGTTCAAACCTGCACTGGCACGTGGCGAAATTCAATGCATCGGGGCTACTACACTGGATGAATACCGGCAATATATAGAAAAAGACGGTGCTTTGGACAGGAGATTTCAAAGGATACTGGTTGACCCCCCCTCACCGGAAGAAACTGTTGAAATACTTAATAATATTAAAGACAAGTATGAAGATCATCATAAGGTAAAATATACTGATGATGCGATCAAAGCTTGTGTTTACTTTACATCCAGATATATTACCGACCGTTATCTTCCAGATAAGGCAATTGATGCACTTGACGAAGCCGGCTCCATGGTTCATATCATTAACATCAACGTTCCCGAAAATATTACTGCAATTGAGAAAAAGATAGAGGAGATCAAAAATGATAAAAATAATGTCATAAAAAGTCAGAAATATGAAGAAGCAGCTACGCTAAGAGACAAAGAAAGACAACTTTTAGAGGAATTGGAGATCGCCAATCGTGAATGGGAAGAACAGACCCAAAACTTCAGGGAAACTGTTAATGAGGAAAATGTAGCTAATGTTGTCGCAATGATGTCTGGCATACCTATTCAGCGAATTGCTCAAACAGAAAGCGCACGACTTGTTAAAATGGACCAAGAGATCAATAGCAGGGTAGTCGGACAGGATGAAGCCATTATAAAAATTGTTAAGGCAATACAGCGGAACCGAGCCGGATTAAAGGATCCTAACAGACCCATTGGCTCGTTCATCTTCCTTGGACCCACCGGTGTCGGTAAAACACAACTGGCAAAGGTGTTGTCCAATTATCTGTTTGATAGTGATGATGCCCTTATCAGAATTGATATGAGCGAATATATGGAAAAATTTGCCGTCTCCAGGTTGATTGGCGCCCCTCCCGGATACATAGGTTATGAAGAAGGCGGACAATTAACCGAAAAGGTCAGGAGAAAACCATATTCCGTTGTACTGCTCGATGAAATTGAAAAAGCACATCCCGATGTCTTTCATATACTCCTTCAAGCCCTGGATGACGGTGCTATGACTGATAGCTTAGGCAGAAAGATAGATTTTAAAAATACTATCATCATAATGACCTCCAATATCGGCTCAAGGCAATTGCATGACTTTGGCAAGGGAGTGGGTTTTGAAACAAAAGCAAGATCTGATAGTGAGGATCATGCCAAAACTATAATAGAAAATGCCCTAAAAAAAGCATTTTCCCCCGAGTTCTTAAACAGGGTTGATGATGTGATCATCTTTAATTCTTTAAATCGTGAACATATTCATAAGATAATTGATATTGAGCTTAAAAATCTTTATGGCAGGATTGACGGATTGGGTTATAAACTTAAAATAAGTGAAAAAGCTAAAGATTTTATCGTTGAAAAGGGATTTGACCATAAATTTGGTGCCCGCCCATTGAAAAGAGCTATTCAAAAATACCTGGAAGACACACTGGCTGAAGAGATCATTAAATCCAAACTCTCAGAAGGCGACATTATCAGTGTAGATGTTGATAAAAAAAATAGCGAGATTAGGATCAAGATCAACAAAGGTATCGCTAAACCTAAAGATACATCACAAACCGATACTGAGCATAAAGACGAACCCGCCTCTTAAAAGGAACCATCACAAACTGACAAAAAAGAGAAACCCTCCCTAAATAGCCCTATCCACCCTGATGATACCGGGCACGAAGAAGAAAAGAAAGAATAAGGAGTGTAACTACTCAGCTAATATTTTTTAGCCATCACGATAAAATCAGTATTGGATTTATGGTATCCGCTGCATAAATGGTCCTAAAATCAGTTAGGCTCATTATTTTGGTTTTCCTGTACTTTTTTTGATTGGGTATATATTTCATA
>JBDRNO010000277.1:0-24490 GCA_043811005.1 Bacteroidota bacterium
CAAAGGCTCTTCAACTGATATAGTCCCTGCTGCATTGCACCCATTGGTGGCATCCGTGATGAAAACGGTATATGTTCCGGCACATAATCCATTGACAGCATCAGTGGTAGTTGCTAATGGGTCATCCCACAGATAGGTATAAATGGGAGTGCCACCAGAAGGAATTGAATACACAATACCATCACATAAGCCATTACAACTAGTACTGTCGCTGGAAGTAGTAACAGTTAGTATTGCTGGTTCATTAATAACGGCAATTGCTGATACTACACAACCATTAAATTCAGTAACATATACATTATAAGTGCCTGCAGAAAGCCCTGTTGCTGTAATTGTTGTTTGCGATCCGGTATCATCCCAGAGGTAAGTAAAAGGAGGTGTCCCTCCTGCCATAGATACAGTTGCGGTTCCGTCATTGCTGCCAAAGCAGCTTACATCAGTTGTAGATGATATAGTAGCAGTACCGGAAGGAATATCATTAACAGTAACTGAAGTAGTAGCCGTACATCCTAAGATGTCTGTAACGGTAACAATGTAAGTTGCAGTCAACAAATTAATAGCAGTAGATGTGTTCTGTCCGTCATCCCATAGATAACCATAGGTGCCATTACCGCCAGTAGCGCTTACTGTTGCGCTACCATCAGGCAACCCGCAGTGGGTATTAATGGCAGAAGTGGATAGTGTGATGACATTGGGTTCATCTATAGTAGCTGAGGTAGTATCGGTACATCCATTGGCATCAGAAACAGTCACTCCATACGTTCCTGCACATAATCCTGTTGCAATAGCATCGGTTTGAGCTGGTATTGTATTCCATTGATATGTATAAGGACCAGTGCCTCCTGAGGCAAGAACAGTAGCATTACCATCACAATCCCATTACATGAGGCATCTGTTTGAGATGATATGACAACATTAATTGCTGTAGGTTCACCAATGGTAACAGATATGCCGGCAGTACAGCCGTTGGGGTCAAAAATGGTATTTATGTAATTACCAGCACACAACCCACTAGCAGTAGCGGTAGTTTGATTATTTGCATCATTCCACAGATAGGTATATGGAGGTGTACCTCCAGATACAAGCACAGTAGCAAAGCCATTACAACCTCCAAAGCAACCTGCATCACCAAAGGAAGGGATGCTTAAGGTAGGAGCACCTAAGTCGTTGACTCCCACGGGATTATTTACAGTGCACCCTGTAGCATCAATTACTAATATATTGTATGTTCCTGCCGATAAACCAGTTGCACAGGCTGTGACCTGGGCAGAAGAATCGTCCCACAGATAGGTAAAAGGAGAGACACCGCTGGCAACCGTGACACATGCCCCACCGTCTGACTGCCCGCAATTGGCTCCGGAAGGTGATATAATTAAGGTAACCGGAACCGGCTCGTTGATGGTAAGATTGTCTGTTAAACTACAACCATTGGTATCGGTAACTAAAATAGTATAAATTCCTGCTATTAATCCGGTAGCTGTAGCAGTAGTTTGTAAATTTCCATCATTCCATAAATATGTGTATGGAGAAGTGCCTCCGCTGATATTTGCCGTAGCTTCACCGGTAGTATTCCCGTTACAATTTGCATCAATACTTGTAAATATATTAGTCAGAGCAGCTGGTTCAGTTATTGTAGCTGTTGCTGAGACGGAACAACCATTAGCGTCAGTGATATCATTTGTATAAGTGCCCGCACAGAGGTTAATAGCCAGGGTAGTAGTTTGTCCATCACTCCACAGGTAAGTGTATGGCAATGTTCCTCCTGTACCTGATACCTCTGCATAACCATCGCAATCACCATTACAAGCTACACCCACCTCTAAAATTATTGCTGCTGTTAAAGTATCAGGGTTACCTATTACAACGGAAGAAATTGACGTACAGCTATTATCATCCGTAACTGTAATGTTAAAAATATCTGCGCATAAATTGTTGGCAACCTGGGTTGTAATCCCATTAGACCATAAGTAAGTGTAGGGAGGAGTACCGCCATTGGGTGTAACAGTAGCAGAACCATCACAAGCACCAGCACAACTGGCATCTGTTTGAGTGATTGATAATGAAATAGGAGCTGGTTCGCTAAGGATAACTGAGGAAGATGCAGAACAACCATTGGAATCAGTAACAATAATACCATAAGTTCCATCACACAAACTGTCTGCCGTAATAGTGGTTTGAGATGCAAGGTCATCCCATAAATAACTATATGGAGAAGAGCCACCAACTACAGTAACCACGGCAATTCCGTTACATGAACCGGCACATCCCGGCTCTAATGACAATGTTGCAGAAGCAATAAGTACCGGAGGTTCGTTTATGGTACAGGTAACCGTAGTTACACAACCATTGGCATCAGTAATAGCAACCGTATAGATCCCTGCCAATAAACCGGTAGCAGTAACAGTAGTTTGAGAACCAGGATCGTTCCACAGGTATGTGTAAGGAGGGTTTCCATCAGTAACAAGTACATTAGCTCCACCATCATTATCTCCCGGGCAGCTTACATCAAAAATGCCTGATATGATAGCTGCCGGACCTGCTGTATCACTTACGGTTACTGTGCCTAAGGCAGTGCATCCGGTTAAATCGGTAACTGTTACAGTATAGCCCCCTGCCAATAACCCGGTAGCTGTAGTTGTAGTTTGTGTGTTTGGATCGTTCCACTGGTATGAGTATGGAGGCGTTCCGTTTGAAGGGGTGGCAGTTGCTTCACCATCTGCCTGTCCGCAGTGTGAAGTTTCGTAAGTCATAGTGACTGCAATGGCAGCAGGTTCATTAATAATTATACTTGTAGTAGTGTCACATCCTTTTGAGTCTGAAACAACTACATTATATGTACCAGCGCATAGTCCTGTTGCTGTGGCAGTGGTTTGCAACCCACCATCATTCCAAAGGTAAGTATAAGGTGTAGTCCCACCGTTCACAGAAGCCATGGCATCACCATCGCAACTTCCATTGCACGCTGCATCATTACCTGATGTTGTTACAGCAAGTATTGCTGGTTCACTAACAGTTACTGAAGCAGTGGATACACAACCTGCATTATCAGAAATAGATACATTGAAAGTTCCAGCACAAAGACCAGCAGCAGTTGCAGTGGTTTGAGAAAAGGGATCATCCCACAGGTAAGTATACGGAGAAGTACCGCCAATTATTGAAACGGTTGCCTGTCCATCACAATCACCGTTACAGGAGGCGTCATTATCAACAACTGTTGAAGCTGTGCCTCCACCAATATCACTGATATTTACAGTAGATGTTTCAGTACATCCCGCACTATCTGTAACGGTAACTGTATATGTTCCGGCAGTAAGACCTGTAGCATTAGCTGTGGTTTGTGAACCGCTATCGTCCCAAAGATAAGCATAGGTGCCTGTACCACCGGAAGCAAAAACCGTAGCTTCACCATCGGGTTGTCCGCAGTTGGCGTCCTGTTTTGATGTGTTAAGTGTGATAGCCGGTGGCTCATCAATTGTATAAGATTCATTGATAGTACAACCATTATTATCGGTAACGACAATACTATATGTTCCTGCTGAAAGGTTGGTCAGATCTTCTGTTGTATCACTGGTTGACCAATTGTATGTGTATGGAGGTGTACCTCCATTAACGGTTAAGTCAATAGCGCCATTACTGCCATTATTGCATGTAACATCAGTTGCAGTGGCAGACAGGGAAAGGGCAGCAGCCGGTTCATTGATCGTAACTGAAGCTGTAGCCGTAACAGAGTTTGAGTCGGTAACAGTGACAGTATAAGTATTTGCACACAGGTTTACAATATCTTCAGCAGTAAGACCGCCAGGATTCCATAAGTATGTGTAAGGAGATATGCCACCGGTAACCGTAAGGTCAGCTTCACCGGTACATTCGCCAAAGCAAAGAATATCGGTTCCGGTAATAGTGAGCAATATAGCACCGGGTTCCGTGATCGTAATACAATCAGTAGCCACACATCCATTAGCATCGGTAACCGTAACACAATAACTGCCTGCACATAAGCTGTCAGCGGTAGCGGTAGTTTGAGACAATGTATCATCCCACAGGTAAGTAAAGGGTGCAGTTCCCCCGCTTATGGTGACCAAGGCGGAACCATCACATATTCCGGCACCGGAGGTATTGGCGACAACAGTGGCAGTGGCTGTTCCTCCGGGAATGTCGTTAATGGTTGCTGAAGCACTTGCTATGCATCCGTTGTCATCAGTAACTGTAATAGTGTATGTTCCGGCTGTAAGTCCTGTTACTGTTGCAGTTGTGCCAACAGTTGAAGGTACAGCATCTTCCCAAAGGTATGTATAATCCACAGAAACCGTTCCACCGGAAGCAGTTACCGAAACTTCACCATCAGACTGGTTGCAATTAGAATTTACTGATGAGGTTGTAAGAAAAATTGCAGATGGTTCGGTAATTATTATTTGAGCAGTACCGGTACATCCATTGATATCCGTTATAGTAACATCATAAGTTCCTGCCTCTAATCCTGTGATGTCTTCCAAACCCGAGTTGAAGCCATTAGGACCTGTCCATACGAAGATAAAGCCGGGTGTACCACCGCTGGGTGTAAGATTGGCAGCACCGTTATTGCCACCGTTGCATGATACGTCAGTTACTGAGATCGTACCGTCAACTACTGCTGGTTCGGTAATTATTACCTGGGCTGTTTCCACACAATTATTGGCATCTGTAACAGTAACATCATAAGTTCCTGCCTCAAGACCGGTAATATCCTCTGAGGTTGATGTAAAACCGTTAGGTCCTGTCCAGCTATATGTATATGCGGTAGTTCCTCCCGATACGTTCAGGTTAATTGACCCGTTAAAATCACCATTACAAGTGGCATCAATTTGTGAAGAAGATAAAGATAAGGCACTGAACTCATTGACATTAACACTTACAGTTATAACACAGCTTACGGCATCAGTGACAATAAGGTCATAAGTCCCGGTCTCAAGTCCGCTGATGTCTTCCGATGCAGAAGTAAATCCGTTAGGTCCGGTCCAGCTATAAGTATAGGCAGGTGTTCCACCGGTTACAGTAATATCAATGGCACCGTTAAAGTCTCCGTTACATAAGACATCAGTAACCAGGTCGACAGTAATATTTCCACCACCTTGATCTGAGATGGTTTCTGTTTCAGTTTCAATACAGCCGTTATCATCGGTAACTGTAATAGTGTATGTTCCGGCAGGAAGACCTGTTACGGTTGCGGAAGTGCCTACAGTTGAGGGTACTGCATCCTCCCATAAGTATGTATAATCCACAGCAACGGTTCCTCCGGAAGCAGATACCGAAACTTCACCGTCAGACTGGTTGCAGTTGGAATTAACTGATGATGTAATAAGAGAAATTGCAGATGGTTCGGTAATTATTATTTGTGCGGTACCTGTACATCCGTTGACATCTGTTATAGTAACATCATAAGTTCCAGCTTCTAATCCTGAAATATCTTCGAGCCCTGAGTTAAATCCATTAGGACCTGTCCATGAGAAGATATAGCCGGGTGTACCACCGCTGGGTGTAAGGTTGGCAGTACCGTCATTGCCACCGTTGCATGATACATCTGTTCCTAAAATAATACCTGTAACTACTGTTGGTTCATTAATTGCAGCTGTTTCCATAACGGAACATCCATTGGCATCGGTTACTGTTACATCATAACTTCCTGCTGTGAGTCCTGTGGCGGTTGTTGTCGTCTGGCTGCCAGCCGAAGCATCCCATTGATAGGTATAGGCAGGAGTACCGCCAGTTGCAGCAACGGTGGCTTGACCATTTGCGGAATCTTTACATAATGCATCAACTTCTGAAGTGATGGAGGTGAGTAATTGAGAAGGTTCAAAAATGGTTGTGTCAGAGCTCGCAACACAACCGTTGGAATCGGTAACGGTCACTGTTATTGCACCTCCGCCAAGTCCTGATTGTATATATGTTCCAGCAGGTACTCCCAACACCGGTGGTCCGCTCGTCCAAGTAATATCGTAATTTGCTATTCCTCCAGAAACAGCAATAGTTACCTGACCATCGGTATCGCCAAAGCAATCCAGGGAATCAACCCCTGTTATTGTTACTGTTGGTGAACCTGCATCTGTTACATTGACAGTAGCTGTTGATGTGCAGCCATTGGCATCACTCACAGTTACATTATAAGAACCTGCAAAGAGGTTATTGGCGGTGCAGTTTGTGGTTTCACTGGTTGACCATAAAAAAGTATAAGGAGGCGTACCCCCCGATACCGGAAGGTCAACACATGCCTGACCATCATTATTGCCGCAAGTTGATTGTGTGAAAGAAGTGGTAAATGTAATAGCTACCGGCTCATTGATAGTTACAGAATTTGTTGCAGTACAGCCATTATTATCTGTTACGGTTACAGTATAGCTGCCAACATCAAGAGAGGAAATGTCTTCAGTGGTTTCCAGGTTTGACCACAGGAATGTATAAGGAAGTGTACCTCCGCCAGGGGTCAGGTTGGCACTGCCATCTGAGCCACCGTTGCAGGAAACATCAGTGCCCTCTATTGAAGCAGTTAATAGGGCGGGATCGGTAAGGGTAATATTATCAGAAGCAGTACAACCATTGGCATCAGTAACTGTAACTGTATATAAAATACCTCCTGAAAGCCCTGTAGCTGTTGCGCTTGTTCCTCCTGAAGGTGACCAGGAGTATGTGAAAGCCCCTGTGCCTCCGCCAGCAGCAACGGTTGCGTCACCATCGTTGTCACCGTTACAGCTTGGGTCATTGCTTAAAGTAATGTTAGCAGTTAAAAGAGGCGGGTCGGTAAGGGTAATATTATCGATAGCTGTACAACCATTGGCATCGGTTACTGTAACTGTATATAAGATTCCACCGGAAAGTCCTGTACCGGTAGTGCCAGTTCCACCCGCAGGCGACCATGAGTATGTATAAACACCTGTACCTCCACCTGCAGTTACGGTAGCATCACCATCGCTGCCGCCATTACAGTCAGGGTTATTGCTTGCAGTGATATTTGCCGTAAGAAGAGGCGGGTTGGTGAGGGTGATATTATCAGTAGTAGTACAACCATTGGCATCTGTTACTGTAACTGTATATAAAATACTTCCTGAAAGCCCTGTGCCTGTGGCACCGGTACCACCTGAAGGCGACCATGAATAGGTGTAAGCCCCTGAACCTCCGGCTGCTGTTACAGTTGCATCTCCATCGCTGCTGCCGTTGCAGTCGGGATTATTACTTGAAGTGATATTAGCAGTTAAAAGAGCTGGATCGGTAAGGGTTATATTATCGGTAGCAGTACAACCATTGGCATCGGTTACAGTAACTGTATATAAAACACCTGCTGAAAGCCCTGTACCTGTGGTACCGGTTCCGCCCGAAGGCGACCATGAGTAAGTATAAACCCCGGTGCCACCACCTGCAGTTACGGTAGCAGTTCCATTGCTGCCACCATTGCAATCAGGATCATTACTTGAAGTGATATTAGCTGTTAAAAGTGGTGGATCGGTAAGAGTGATATTATCAGTGGCAGAACAACCATTGGCATCGGTTACAGTAACTGTATATAAAATTCCTCCAGAAAGCCCGGTAGCTGTTGCTCCTGAACCTCCTGCAGGAGACCATGAGTAGGTGAAAGCCCCGGTGCCTCCGCCTGCTGCAACGGTGGCGCTACCATCGCTGGCGCCATTACAGGTTGGGTCATTGCTTAAAGTAATGTTAGCAGTTAAAAGAGGGGGTTCGGTAAGGGTGATATTATCAGTAGCCGTACATCCATTGGCATCGGTAACGGTAACAGTATATGTAATGGCACAAAGTCCGGATGCTGTTTGATTGGTGCCAGCGCCATTATCCCATGAATAAGTATAAGGCAGTGCGCCACCTGAAGGCGTGGCAGATACAGTACCGTCACATACCCCGTTACAGTTCAGGTTAGTACCAGTTACAGTTACTGATGGTTCTGCAAATACTTCGATGGTTTGTGATGTTATGTCACAGCACGTGGGGTTGCCTGCAACACATGTTTCCAATGTTACGCTATAAGTGTTGGCTGAACTCCATGTTATTCCCGATGGGTTTTGAGCAGTAGAAGTGGCGGGCGAGCCACCTGTAAATGTCCATGAATAAGTAACACCGGCACTTGTACCTGTATTTGTAAAATTAAAGCTGTTCCCGGTTAAGCATTGATCGCTGTTGTAAGTAAAGCTTGCTGTTGGATTGCTTACACCGGGATTGATAGTAACACTGGCAGTGGTCTGACAGCCATTTGCATCTGTAACTGTTACTGTATAAAGTCCCGGGCAAAGATTATTTATGTCTTCAGTAAATGCTCCATTGCTCCAGGAATAATTGGTAATGAACGCATCTCCCAAAACAACTGAAAGATTTGCCGAGCCGTCACATGCCCCGGGGCAGGATTCATCCGTGCCTGTTATAGAAGCTGTTGGTGGGTCATATACAGTAATTACAATCGTTATATTATCCGAACACCCGCTTAGTGTTGTAACCAATGTTACATTATAAGTTCCAGGAGAACTCCACGTTATCCCTGATGGGTTTTGAGCGGTTGAAGTAGCAGGAGTGCCACTTGTAAATGTCCATGAATATGTAACACCAACACCTGTTGTACCTGTATTGGTAAAGTTAAAACTATTCCCTGCACATTGATTACCGTTATAAGTAAAGTTTGCATTTACAACTGTTCCGGGATTTACAGTTACATTAGCTGTAGATGTGCACCCATTGTTATCTGTTACAGTAACCGTATAAGTATTCGGACAGACATTTGATTTATTAGCACCTGAACCCAATCCACCACTCCAGGTATAGGTGTATCCGCCAACGCCACCGGAAGCGGAAGCAGAAACGGTACCATCACAAGCACCGCTGCAGGTTTCATCTGTTGAAGATACATTTATTGATATTGGTGTTGGTTCAGTTATCGTGGTGCTTGCCTGAGCCGAACAACCGTTAGCATCGGTAACGGTAACGGTATAAGTATTCGGACACAGGTTTGATGCTATTTGTCCGGTTCCGCCACTTGGAGACCATGAGTATGTGTACGGTGAACTGCCTCCGGATCCGGTGGCAGTTGCACTTCCATTACATGTTCCATTGCATGTTACATTATTTGAAGAAGTTATACCGGCAGTGATACCTGTAAGGGTAAATGGCAGGTTTCCGGGAGGAGCTATATTACCACATAGGTCTTCAACATAGGCACAGCCGGATACTAAGTTCAGATTATAACTTCCGGTTGTGGTTAAAGGCGGAGAAACAGTGACAGTGAAAATATTGTCCTGTGTACCTCCGGCAGAGCAATCGACACTTGTAACACCTGTAACCGTTGTAGCCTGAGGCCCTGTAACTGTAAAATCACATGCATCAACTGTGCTGCATAAAACGTTTTCAGAGAAATTAAATGTAATTGAAGTAGCACCGCAAGTTGGGGTGCTGCTCAGTGAACTTATAATTGGTTCAACATCGTCAAAGATCACTGCTGTGGAGGCACTGAAATCCAGTACATATCCTGATTGAGAGGATGTCCAATTACTAACATTCAATACATAAGTTTGACCAGCACTTACTGGTATGGTAGCATTTAAAGGTGTACCAAACGCATCTTGCCAACTTAAACCACTTCCTCCATTTGGACCTGTAGCTCCTGGGTCTGCAGCCCAGTTGCAGCTTACTTCTAAGCCGGAATTACTGTAAATATCAGCACAGGAATTATTTGTTAAATTATATACTGCCCAGTCATAGTCATCATTTAAATCATCAGGAGTTATCAGAAAGCTGAGATTTCCACCTGATATTACTGTAAATGTGTACCAAACATCATTCTTTTCACCAGCATCCATACAGGAAGGACCGATACCATATATTTCAGTAGGGTTTGCACCTTCGCCTTCATAAGCATAAGGCTGGCAGAAAATATTCTGGCAAACGGGGATAGCATTGATACAATCCTGTTCAGGCTGAAGAGAACCTCCTGTGGAGCAAAGTGCGGTACCTTCACATGTTAAAGGGAGACATTCTACTGTTGCTGTACCATAAAATTCAAGAGGCACATCAGTTATTGCGGAACTATAGTTGGAAAAAACTATAATGTATTTTTCGCTGCATTCAACAGAAAGTGGCGGTTCGTAATTGGATGGATCACCTCCTGGTGGCACAGAACTAGCCAATCCTGTGCCGCCCCAATCAACGCCATTCCAGTTGCATCTTACCGGTGCAACTGTGTTGTTAGGAATATCAGTACAAGAAGTTGGGGTCCATGGATACATGATCCAGTCATAAAAACCTGCCTGTGTTACATTGCCCCCAAAAGTAAACTCAAGCAATCCAGTAATACCGATGTTTAATATCATCCATGTACTATTTAATTCATCTGCCCGTAAACATCCCCAATTACCGCTTCCACCGGGATTATTATTATCAGGATTTCCAAGAGAACCTAAAGGGGGTATTTCATTTATTGCGCCAAAACCGTTAGCATCAATCTGAAACCCAAGGTCTGTACAAACGTTAATTGCATCCTGACAGTCACCAGCAGTAACAGGACCACTAGTACCACCATCATAAACACAAATATCAAAAGTACCGTTATTATCGCTTCCGTACTCCCAAAATCTAATCCAAATGGTTGAACCGGGTGTTAAGCCGGTTATGTCTATCATTGGCATCATGCCGTTATTGCTATCGTCATCATCACATTCAATAAGTGTGAGCGAACTACAAGTTCCTGAGTATATTGCCATTCCTCCATCAGTTACAACACCAATGTCAGTATCTATTATTAAATGCCCTGAGGCAGGTACGGTAGTGCTAAACCACACATCACCACCGGAATAGGAAGCACATCCAGGATCAGCAATGCTTGAACTTGTTGCATCTTCATTTGAATAAGTGCTGAAAATACAGGAACTGCCAACAGATAATGGCTCTGCATCACAAGGGTCATCATTGGAAACACCACCACTACCGCCATCGTAAACACAAATATTAAATGTGCCGTTATTGTTATTGCCATATTCCCAAAAACGTATCCATATTGTTGAGCCCGGGGTTAAACCGGCAATATCTATCATTGGCATTAAACCATTAGGGCTATCGTCATCATCACATTCAATAAAGGTAAGCGAACTACAATTTCCGGAGTATATTGCCATTCCTCCATCAGTTACAACACCAAAGTCAGTATCTATAATTAAATGCCCTGAAGCAGGTACTGTAGCGCTAAACCAAACATCCCCGCCAGAGTATGAAGCACAACCCGGATCAGCTACACCTGAATTAGTTGCATCTAAACTTGTATATGTGCTATAAGTACAGGAACCTCCAACAGTTAATGATATAGCATCGCAAGGGTCATCATTGGAAACGCTGCCACCGCTGCATGCAGTGTTTTGTGTTACTGAAAGTGTCATGCATATACTATTTGATATACAATTAAATTGATCAAGAACTATATCATAAACACCATCAACTGATGCGGTAAATGTAACCTCTGATTGGGGACTGCAACCAACATAATCATCGCTATACCCGGCAACAGTAACACCATCCGGTTCATAAATTGTTAATTGAGTATCAAAATCAGGATCGCCACAGGTAGTTATGGTGTATTCAGCGCCTGCACATGCTGTAAAAGTATTGTATTCTCCACCATAAATACAGGCAGAAGTTTGGGTATTGCCAACCCCTGTTGGGGTTAGGTCCATATAATAACTGTTATTATTTGGGCACTGTGCTTTTAATTGATTAATGAAGAAAGCATGTGTTAGCAGTAAGCAGACTGCAATAATGAAAACGAACCTTGGTAAATAACACCGGATTTTCCCGGATTCAGAAAACAGGGTGGTGAATAGTATTAACATAGAAATAAAAATTAGAGTTTTGTTATTATTTTACAATCTTAAATTTATCCGGATTATTTTTTATTTCATTTTGTTTTTCAGCCGGCATATTAATGAACTCTTTATAATGTATTATTTTTATTTTGCTTTTATTTTTGTTAAATAGCTCATTATATCTCCAGGGATTATCATGGATCCATTGTTCTTTTGCTTTTGCATACTTTTTTTGGTCATCTTCGGGATTTCCCGTATCCACATACCTTGGAAAATCAGCGGGTAAATCACCGGAATTTTCAATAATGGCCTGTTTTTTTATTTCCTTCACTTGGTTCATTTCATACGTTTTAACATCATTATTTCTATTTCCATACGTATTTTGCTGCCTTTTATATAATAGCTGAGCTTTTTGCTCTTCGGTCATTGTGTTTTTTGTTGGAGGATTGTGTTTGATATATATCTCTTCAGTATAGTTGGAGGTCTTTATTCCTGCAGGGCCGGTAATGTCCACAATATCCTTTTTTTGAATTGAGAACCTCGCGATAATTGTACATATTTCTTTATTGATATCCGTTTCACAGGACTGGATACCATCTTTTGATTCTATTATTTTTTTTAAATGTGCAGCATCTTCCATGGAATTTATTCCGTAAACTGAAAATTTGATAATTTTAAAATTTATCTCTTTTTCCAATTCATTGATCTCTGAATTGTTTGCTTGTCCGGCAGGCATTTTGACAGAAAGTTTGGGCTCGGATGTTTGGGCAAAAACTAAACTGCCAATAACGTAATTGCAAATTAATGTAATACTAATAATATTTCTCATTTTCATTAAATTTATGTTTAATAAATTAAATATTTTTTATAAGACGTATAACTTATAATATTGGTTGCTATTTTTTAAAATTATAACAAATTTAAATCTTTTCAGGAAGGTGCATTAAGGATGGCTCTCCCTTCCGCCAAATAGAGGAGAGGTTCGGGGTGGGGTTGATAATTTAATCACAGCCCTTCTGTTAAGTTGGTGCTTTTCAATGGAGCAGTCTGTGCATTTCACTGCAAGGTTGAATTCACCGTTGCCATTACCTGTCATTCGGTTTGCATCAATTCCTTTTGAAATTAGATAATCAATAACACTATTGGCGCGTTTTTTGGAAAGCTGGAGGTTGTAGTTATCATCACCCAGAGTATCGGTATATGCATTTGCTTCAAGTATTATTAATGGTTGAGCTATTAGAATTGCTGCAGTTGAATCGAGGGTTGATTTTGCATTTTTCGTCAAAGAATAAGAATCAAAATTGAAATATATCTTACATGCTCTCTCAATTTTCTCTTCATCTATACCTGGTACAAGTCGTGTCATGGTGTCTGGTTTCATAGGATGGAATTTGATTTCCGCCCTCCTGTTGAGTTTGTGCTGTTCTACGGTACAACCTGTGCATTTCACTGCAAGGTTGGATTCACCGTAGCTATTACTTATCAGACGGCTGGTATTGATTCCCTTTGATATAAGATAATCAATAACACTATTAGCTCTTTTTTTGGATAGCTGGCGATTATAGTTATCATTACCCTGAATATCCGTATATGCTGCTACTTCAAGTTTTAATAATGACTGGCCTATAAGAATTGCCGCAGTTGAATCGAGGATTGTTTTGGCTGTTTTTGTTAAATTAAAAGAATCAAAATTGAAATATATTCTACTTATCTTCTCAAATTCACTGGATGGAAATACATGCTTCGCAGGATCCTGTATTTGTTCTACAACTAGAGCAGGTTCCGGTTTTGGAGTGACATCCTGAACAGTATCAAGGTAAATATCTGTTTCTGTTTCTATCAATAACTCTGAATCTTCATAGTCAACCTCTTCTATCATTGAAAGTGATCCTGATTCCTCAGATTTTATCAGTCCAAAAACAAAGACCACATTATCAGCATCTGAAATAAATGCAACATTATCCTTGCTAATATCCAGGATAGACGGTTCAATTCCCCTTTCAAAATCAGTGTCGTTTGCATCCAGCATTGCCAGAGCTCCTGCGGCTTCACGAGCTAATTTAACATTAACGAATTCTCCTTTTTCATTAGCAGTAAGCTTAGCAACAATATTTTCATCATTGAAAACCAGTAATTCTATCTCACGGTTATATTCCTCTATTTTAAGAATGTAATTTTTGTCATAAGGCAGGTTCTTAAATACAAAACAACCCATAAAATCTGTAACCACCGTATCTACCATCAATCCATCATAACCAACTAAAAATACCTTCAATCCTTTTGTATAAGTTCCGGTTAACTGTCCTGTAAGTGTTTTGGTGATCTCCCTGGTAATCCCAGAACCTGACGGGATGGCATCAGTTTCAAGTTCCGTATCTATTGTGTATAAAAATGATAATCCAGCAATCTGTTGATATGAGAGTTTTTTGTATACAAATTTCCCTCCCTTATCGTTTATTAATGTTACTGTTACCTGATTATTATCATCCAAAAGTGATAACTCCAACTCATGATCGGTTTCATCAATCTTTATAATATAATTCTGGTCAAAAGGTAAATTTTGAAACACAAAATACCCTTTTTCATCTGTAATGGAAGTGTGAACGATCTCACCCTTATCATTGATGAGGTATAACTTTATACCTTGAGGTTTTTTATCGGTAGGTATTGAATATTTAAACATGCCGGCTAAAGTGGATCTTTTTTCGGCAGGAACAACCCATTTAACCTTATAACCGTAAATGTCATCTTTTAGTAAACCGGAAGTATCAACCTCTTCAAGAAGTCCTAAATTATTGATGGTTTCATAAGCTAATTTAACATAAACAAATTCCCCTTTTTCGTTAGTAGTGAGTTCGGCAATCACATTTTCCTTGTTGAATATCAGCAGTTCAACATCAGGATTATATTCCTCGGTCTTAAGAATATAGTTGTTGTCGTACGGAAGTTTCTCAAATACAAAACTACCTTTATCATCAGTAACTGCAGAATCTACTATCTCGCCATCATCATTTACCAATAATACTTTCTTTCCTGAAATATCGGTCTCGTCACCGGTTAACTGTCCTGTAAGTGATTTGGTAGTTTTTTCTGTCTCAAGGTCAGTGTCTTTGGTAAATAACAACGACAACCCCCCAACTTGCTGATAAGAGAGTTTTTTGTAAACAAATTCCCCTACCTTGTTATTGGTTAGGGTTATTGTTACTTCATTGTAATTATTCAGCAGGGATAGTTCCAACTCCTGGTTTGGTTCATCAATTTTTATGATAAAGCTTTGGTCAAAAGGTAAATTATTGAATGTGAAATATCCTTCTTTATTTGTTTTGGTAGTATGTACTATTTCACCCTGTTCATTAACAAGATATATCCTTATAGCTTCGGGTTTATTATCAGTGATTGTTTGATATTTAAACCTGCCGGATAAAGTGTTCCCTGTTATAAGTGGAGCTGTCCATTTAACCTGATAACCGAAAATATCATCTGGAATAATACCCAATGTATCAACCGCATCCAATAGACCTAAGCCATGGATGGCCTCATAAGCCAACTTTACATATACAAATTCTCCTTTTTCGTTGGTAGCGAGTTCGGCAATAACATTTTCATCATTTAATACCAATAATGCAACATCCGGATTATATTCCTCGGTTTTAAGGATATAGTTGTTGTCAAAAGGCAGGTTCTCAAATACAAAATTTCCCTTTTCATCAGTAATGGCACTACTTACTACCTCTCCATCATCATTTACCAATAATACTTTCATCCCGGAAATATCGGTTTTATCACCTGTTAACTGTCCTGTAAATGATTTGGTAATTTCTTCTGTTTCAAGGTCAGTATCTATGGTATATAACAATGCCAAACCTCCAACTTGCTGATAAGTGAGTTTTTTGTAAACAAATTCTCCTCCTTTGTTATTGGTTAGAGTTACTGTTACTTCATTGTGATCATCCAACAGTGATAATTCCAGTTCATGATCGGTCTCATCAATTTTTATGATATAGCTTTGGTTAAAAGGTAAATTACGGAATACAAAATATCCTTCTTTATTTGTTTGGGAAGTATATACTATCTCACCCTGTTCATTAACAAGGTGTATCCTAATTCCTTCGGGTTTTTTGTCAGTAATTGTTTTATATTTGAACCTGCCCGATAAAGTGTTACCTTTAATAAGTGGAGCAGCCCATTTAACCTGGTAACCGTAAATATCATCTGGAATAATACCCAATGTATCAACCGCATCCAAAAGACCTAAGCCATGGATGGCCTCATAAGCTAATTTAACGTAAATAAATTCACCTTTTTCGTTAGTAGCAAGTTCGGCAATTACATTTTTATCGTTGAATACCAATAATGCAACATCCGGATTATATTCCTCGGTTTTAATGATATAGTTATTATCATAAGGCAAGTTCTCAAATACAAAATTTCCCTTATCATCGGCAATGGCGCTACTTACTATCTCTCCATCATTATTTACCAATAATACTTTCATCCCGGAAATATCGGTTTTGTCACCTGTTAACTGTCCTGTAAATGATTTGGTAATTCCTTCTGTCTCAATGTTGGTATCTTTAGTATATAACAAAGCTAATCCCCCAACTTGCTGATAAGAGAGTTTTTTGTAAACAAACTTTCCTTCCTTATTATTGGTAAGTTGAACTGTGACTTCATTATTTTCATCGAATATCAACAGTTCCAAATCCGGGTTTTGCTCATCTGTTTTTATTGTAAAATTTTGATCGTAAGGTAATTTTTCGAATATAAAGTTTCCTCTTTTGTCTGTTGTTGTTGTATAAACTATTTTGCCTTGTTCATTCACCAAATGTATCTTAATACCTTCCGGTTTTTCATCAGAAAGTTGTTTAAATTGAAACTTTCCTGCCAATATGTTTCCTTCTTCGGTGGGTGCAAGTAATTTTATATTAAAGCCATAGATATCATCTTTGCCAATACTACCGGGTCTGTTTGAAGAAAAGAAACCACCTTTTTCCAATGCCATGTATGGATAAAGAACCGTATCGGGGTAATTCCTGAAAAATATACTAAAATCATCAAATTCCGTATTGATGGTTGAGCCGAGATTGGACACTTCAGTCCATTTACCGTCAACTTTCAGGGCGGAAAACAAATCTAATCCACCAAATCCACTATGTCCATTGGAAGAAAAATATAGTGTACCGTCCTCATGTATAAAAGGGAAATACTCATTACCGATAGTATTTACTTCAGGCCCAAGATTTGTTGGTTCACTCCATTCTTCTCCTTCCTTCCTGCATACGTAGATATCTTTACCTCCATAACCTCCTTCCATGTCAGAAGAAAAATACAAGTACTCTCCATCGGCTGATAAGTTAGGATGCCCGAAAGAAACCCCCTCTTTATTTATATTCAGCGATTTTATTTTCTTCCACTTTTTGTCTTCTTTTACTGCTGAAAATAACCGTGGTCTGTAAATATTTTCCTTGTTTTTTCCGTAGTATTCTATCCTGGTAAAAATTGCATAATTCCCGTTTCGGCTAAAACAAATCGGTCCGTTATGATTTAATTGGTTTATACTGTTTGAGAAAGGTCTTGGACTTGAATAACGAAAGGTATCATCAACAGTGTTGATATTTGAATATTGGATAGCTAAATAGGATGCTTTTTCAAAGCGATTTTCGCCATAATTAACATAGTCTATTTCGCGTTCCGAAGCAAAAACAAGCTTGTTTTCATACATAACCGGACCTAAATCCACTCCTTTACTGTTAATCCCGGATATTTTGTAAACTTTAAATATAGGAACCTCTTCTGCTTTTTCATCCGGAACTGTATAACCTTGACTATATCCGGACGGGCTGTGATAAGCATCCGTAACATCACTTTGAGGGAAGATGCTTGAAACAGTGGAGAATATTAGAAACAGAAAAATTATTAGGAACTTGTGCATGGCTAAAAAAAAAGGCAAAAATAAAAATGCAAGATTGTTTTTTAGTATTTTTTAGTCAAATATTATTAGAGTTCGTCCAATATTTCAATTTTGAGGACAATGGAAAATTGGAATATTGGGAAAAATTTGAAAGCCCCATTATTCCAATATTCCAGCATTCCATTCTTCCAAAATTAATATGGATAAAAACAGTATATTTATTAAAATGTTTTTACTTTATAAATAAGTTCTAAATTATAAGAACTTCGGACATAACAGTTCTTTCTTTTTCGATATTTCGAAATCAATTCCTATAAATATCTCATGCGAACCGCTGTTGTATTTTCTCATCTCATTCAGGGATATGTCATAGGAATAGCCGGCTCTGAAATAATCGGTAATATTAAATTCCGTAATTAAAACAAGATCTTTAGATGTCCGGTATGAAGCTCCGATCCAGAATACTTTCTTGAATAAGCAACTCATGTTAATATCCATATTAATAGGTATCCCTTCCAAATATCTGATCATTGTGGAGGGTTTTAATACTATATTGTCATTGATCACAAATGCCTTTCCAACAGTAGCAATAAAATGCCTGTAAAGCTGTGTTTCCAGGTACTCAATATCATAAGAGCCGATTTTTTTCTGGGATAAATGAGTTACTGCTGCACCGGCATAAAAAGTTTTGGTATAATAATACAATCCAAAGTCGAAACTGGGTATAAATTTGCCTGTGATAGATGTGTTGTTATATATATCGTTCTTATCTTTAAAGTCCAAGATATCTTCATTCACCTGTATCCTGTAAATTCCTCCCCTCAGCGCCATTGAAAGTTTTCCGCTATTTAAGTGGAGATGATAAGCATAAGTGCCAAAAGCTCCGATGTTACTTCTAGGTCCTATTTTTTCATTTATTACGTTAAATCCCAAAGCCACGCGTTTACCTTTAAAAGGAGAGTGAATGCTGAATGTCTCACTTACCGGAGCTCCGTCAATTCCCACCCAGTGATTGCGATACAATAATACAGCACTAACAGATTGCCTGCTACCGGCATAAGCAGGATTCATGGAAAACGGGTTGAACATATACTGGCTGTATAAAGCATTTTGCTGAGCTTTTAATTGATTATTGACCCCGTAAGATAATGCCAATATTAAAAGTAATTTGAAGGCAAATGATATTGGATATTGGATTTTAGATATTGGATATTTCATTTTGGACTTTTATGTTTTTTTTATATTGATTTGTTCAAAATGCCACTTAATTTTTTTATTTTACAATCAGGTTCTGGGCTCTGGGTTCTGGGTTGTTGATTTTATACTCAGACTCCTTTACCAATACATTCCACCCAGCACCCAGTAACATTATTTTATAGTATCGTAATTTCATTTTTTTAATTTTTTACCAATTAGTTCTATTGTTAAAGTTCTATTTCATTATTCGATATTCAAATTATTAATTAATTTACTAAGTAAAATATTATATTTACCTAGTAATCTCAACCCACCCACTCATTGTTTCATCATCAAGCTTAATGATATAGAAATAAGTGCCGCTTGGCAGATCAGTGCCATTCTTATCCTTTCCATCCCATACCACATCTTTATTATCATAATTATTAAATTCGATAACAATATTTTCCCACCTGTTAAAGATTATTATCCTGTTTGTTCCGTAATGATGAATTCCGTCAATTATCCAGGTATCGTTCATATCATCACCATTAGGACTGAATATGTTATAAATATGCAAGCCGCAGCTTGGAGAATTATCTACAGTAATCACAACGGAATCTTCGTAGAAACATGAATCCAGAGTTTTTACGATTACGTGATAGGTTGTTGTTACTCTCGGGTCGGCTAAGGGATCAGGCATATTCGGATCGCTTAATCCTTCCGGTGGGAACCATTGATAAGAAATCCCGCCAGATGCAAATAATTGAACAGAATCCCCCAAACAGATGGTAGCATTCCCTCCGGCACTTACAATGCTTTGACTATAAACAAATACCTCTATCGAACTTGCAGCTGATTCACACGCTCCAATAATCTCCGTAACATAATATATATTAGAGCCGGGTAGTGTATATGGTGTATAAACATTACCTGTACCTAAAAGATTGGTTAATAAAAGATCGCTATACCAATAAATGATACCCCCTGCTTGCGGCAATACTTCGAGGTCTGCTATTGAGTCACCTTCACAATAATATATTGTTGGTGAAGCTATAAAGGGTGGGGGAGGAGTGGAAATAACATTTATAGTCACACTACCACCAACATTGCCCGGGCATCCAGATGAATCTGTGATCGAAACAAGAGTATAGGTAGTTGTATCTGCAGGAGCAAAGGTAACGGAATCACCGGGTAGTAGACCGGTTTCAGTATATGTATCAGTGCCGTCAGTGTAATCAATATTGAATGGTCCTATTCCATTGAAAGATAATGCAAATGTCGTACTATCACCTTCACAGATTGTCTTGTTTCCGCTTATTGAGACTGAAGGAATTGGAAGTACTGTAATTGTTTCATAATCAGTATAACTACATCCGCTGGGATCGGTTACAGTATAAGTAATTGAATGCGAACCCTGACCGGCTGAATCCGGGTTAAAGGTACCGTTGATAGGATCAATAATGCCAGGACCTGCCCATGTTCCACCTGCAGGTGAAGCCAACAGGATATCTATTGAATCCAAGCCACAATATGGGCCTGCAGGGAAAATAATAGCATTTGGTGCAGTTAATATGGTAATATCAAATGTTGAACTGTTCGGACAAGGACCACCAGTTGTATATGTTATCGTATAGGTTGAATCAATGCTTGCCATCAGGTCAATTTGCCCTGAAACAGCATCTATAGCCACACTTGCCGGTGCAGAAAAGGTTCCGGGTGTATATCCTGTTACAGTTGGAACAGGATTGCTGTCATTCTGGCAAAATACGGAATCTAAGTAAAAGAAAGTTGGATCTTCATTGGGTGATTCGGAAATAATTGCCGTGTCGGATACTGAGCAACCATTCGCATCTGTTACAACCATATAATAAACATCAGCACACAGGCTATCGGCAGCAGGAGTTGAATAAGTAAATGTACCATTGGATATCAAATATGTATACGGCTGCATACCTCCTGTAGCGGATATTGCGATCTCTCCTTCACAAGCCCCGATGCAACCTGCATCTATAATTGTATCAATGTTAATAGATATAGCATTTGGTTCATACAATATTATATTATCAGTAGTGCTGCATCCTTTGAGATCTGATACAGTCACATTGTATATTCCAGCACATAAGCTTGTAGCAGTTAATGTGGTTTGTGTATTGGGATCATCCCATAAATAAGTGTAAGGTGCAGTTCCTCCTGATACAGATACAGTTGCATCTCCATCGCATACACCAAAACAGCTTGCATTGTTGCCGGCAGGAGTTGTCATTATCTCTGTGGATATACTGATGATCACCGAATCATATTTGCTCTTGCAGCCATTTATGGTTTGCGTAACATAATATACTGCATCCAATGGTATCGGGGTAAGTGTATTACCCGTATCAATAACGGTTGTAAGGGATGTATCCGAATACCATGTTATTGATCCTCCCGGATCCGGAGTTGCATACATATCAGCAATTGAATCACCGAAGCAGTATGAAGTATCATTACTTACAACAGGTGCTCCCGGACCGGATTTTATTACGTAAGCCAGGCTGAACTCGGAAGTGTTTTGTCCCAGGGTATCAGTTGCGGTTGCGGTGATAAATGTGTCATTTGTGACTGTGTACAGGAAGTTGGCTGTGAAATTGGCATTTCCTGTTCCATCTGTTGTTACCAATGAAACTCCGATATGATATTCTCCTTCTCCGAAGCCTGAAGGATCGGGAGCTGTGTTTGTGAAGAACTCCAGCCTGAAAGGTGTGTTGGGTTTGCTGTTTAATGAACCAGCTACAGTTACCCAACCGGGGTTGCAGGAGTAGGCATTTGAGATAACCGGGTAGTTTTGTTTTTCATTGGCTCCCATATCAGTATCCATATTATCGTTTGCAGTGACTCCATCCTGCCCGATATCTATACCCAAGCCTGCATTATCATGAATGCTGTTTCTGACTATCAGATTATGGACGCTATTGACAGAATCAAGGATGATCCCGTTGTTCACATTATAGGCTATCAGGTTTCCTCCACCAGGTCCCGGACCTCCGATCTTGTTGAAAGAAGCACCGTCTGTAATATGGACACCTGAATACATATTGCCAAGAGGTGCTGTCCCAGTAGCATCCGTCCCGATGTAATTTCCGAGGACACGGTTGTTTGCTGTTTCTTGCCCCATGATTATAATCCCTTCGTTGAGGTTAGCAGAAATGATGTTTTTCTCCAGAATTAAGCCCCCTCCGATCATGTTGAATGAAGCGCTGTCTTCAATAATTATTCCGTATTCATTGGAAAGGGCAAGAGAGCCGGTTTGGTCAGTGCCTATATAATTTCCCGAAACAATGTTACTGTCGGTTCCGTTGCTGGCGATCAGTACTCCCACGGTATTAGCAGAGATGATGTTTCTGCTTCCGGCAAGGTTTCCACCGATAAAGTTTCCTTTTGCACCGGTATTAATTATTATCCCCAGCGGATTCCCGATCGAGTCTGTACCATTCAATGCGGGACCTATGAGGTTCCCTCTAACGAGGTTCTTTCTTGTACCCGGGCTGGCAATGGCTACGCCTATTATTGCATTTCCGGAAATAAGGTTACCATTCCCAATATTTAATCCACCAATGATATTTTCGGATGCTCCCATATAGATCAGGATTCCCCTTTCCTTATTGGAAATGGAAGAAATACCTGTTATATCAGTTCCGATATAATTTCCTCTCACGAAATTGGAATCTGTTCCGGAATCAAATATTCTGATCCCGTCACTAGTATTTCCTGAAATGATATTGTGATTGTTAGGAGTTCCGTTTCCGATAAAGTTGCCCTTTGTGCTTCCCGATAATGATAAACCGACCAGATTGGGAATTGAATCAGTTCCGTTTATGTCGGTGCCGATAAGGTTCCCCAATATTGAATTGTCAGTAGTTTGCGCACCGTTAATTGCTATCCCGGTAATATAATTTCCGGAAACAAGATTCCCCTCTGATCCGATGACACCGCCAATAGTATTCGATGATGCAGAATCCATTATTACTATTCCATAAGCAGTGTTTCCTATAGCGTTCATCCCGTTATAATCAGTTCCAACAAGATTTCCCTTGATGTTGTTGTTGTTGGTTCCACTTCCTGTAATACTAAGGTTGGAAACGATGTTTCCTGCTGCGAGGTTCCCTTCTCCAGGCAGGCTCCCTCCTATATTATTGGATGAAGCTCCACCTGCAATACCGGCTCCATAGAAATTGGAGATTGAATCTGTTCCATAGGCGTTTGTTCCAATGTAATTGCCGATTATTGAGTTTCCTGTTGCATTAACTCCCCATATAGCTATACCTGAAGTGTCATTTCCTGATACTATGTTCCTTTCGGCAGGTGAAGTTCCTCCGATAATACAATTTGCTACATTGCTGATAAGTATTCCGGTGTTATTTGGTTTCCTTGTCATTCCGAGGGTATCAGTACCTATATTGTTGCCTGATATTTTAACATCATTCGCAGCAATTATGATCGTTGCCATTCCATTAAAGTTGTTTACAGTAAGACCTTGAATGGAAGAAGAATCCGCTCCTGTAACAATAAAGAAACCTGCAGAGTTCCCGGCCAGGCTGCCATCTATTTCGATCATGTGAACGGCAGGTGTGCTACCAAATGCAACAGCGCTTCCAGGTTGGGTATAGCCATTGATGATCACGGTATCATCCAGTAGTGGTAATTGTGTAATAGGCTGAATGGTGAATGGTCCTGTTCCGGGTATGTTGAAGCATATAATATCAAGCCCTGGAGTAGCATTTGCATCAAGCATTGCTTGCCTTAAGGAGCCCGGTCCGCTGTCATTGGTGTTTTCCACACAACCTGCCGGTAGAGGCTCATTCACTAAGGTTGTGTCCGTAATACTGCAACCGGAACTATCCGTTACCGTAATAATATAGGTGCCTGCACATAAACCGGTTGCAATTGCTGTTGTTTGACTGCCTGGGTCATCCCATAGATAAGAGTAAGGGGGAGTGCCACCACTTGCTGAAACTGTTGCCGTTCCGTCACAGATACTGTTAGCGCTTGCATCAGTGCTGCCAGTAATTGCGGTCAGAAGAGCCGGTTCACTAATGTTGAAACTGTCTGCAAGTATACATCCATTGGAGTCGGTAACTGTTATTGTGTGTATTCCTGCTGATAAACCTGTTGCAATGGAGTCGGTTTGGGAATCAGGATCATTCCAAAGATAAGTGTAGGGTGTAATACCTCCGGATGGTGTAACGGTAACAGAACCGGTTGAATCACCATAACATAATACATTTGTAAAATCGGTAATAGCAGACGTTGGTGTTGGATTTACTGTTAAAATAGTAATAATTATACTATCGCAACCATTCATAGTTGTTAAGCTATCGTAATATGTACCACCCGTAGACCGGTAAACACCAAATATCAAAGCGCTGTCTCCATCACAGATTGTCTCATCAGCAGTGCTGATAGAATATACAGAATCTACCGAGACGGTTGTAGCGATAGCACTATCACAGCTATTGACAGTCAATAAGGTGTCATAAAATGTTCCTGCCGAGTAAGTATAGCTACCACCAGGCAGCAGTACGCTGTCCCCCGGGCATATTGAAGC
>JBDRNO010000278.1:0-10953 GCA_043811005.1 Bacteroidota bacterium
TGGAATTTATTTGGGATTTGGAATTTGGAGTTTGGAATTTTAATTCTGATGCAAAATCTTTGACTTTAGAGACGGACACTAAATAGTCTATCTATAAAGTCGTAAGAATTATTAATTATTTGTTTGCGATATTTGCAGACATAAAAACAAGTTCTTATGCCTGATACTATCATTAACAACAAGAAGAAGAAAAGGAACTACACTCCGGAGGAAATTTTGTTAAAAGCTTATAAATTGATGAGTACAGCAGTAGCAATGACTGAATTGTTCGAGGAAAATGCGAGTATAACAAGCAAATATGTTCATGCTACCTCAAGGGGGCATGAAGCGGTTCAGATAGCGCTTGGTTTACAGTTAAAACCGCAGGATTATCTTTCTGTTTATTACAGGGATGACTCCATTTTGCTTGGGATTGGGATGACTCCATATGAGTTAATGCTGCAATTGCTTGCAAAGCATGATGATCTGAGTTCGGCTGGAAAGACATACTACTGTCACCCTAGTTTAAAGCGCAATGATATGCCAAAGATCCCTCATCAATCTTCAGCTACCGGTATGCAGGCAATACCCACAACCGGCATAGCAATGGGGATTCAGTATTTAGAAAATCAAGGTCTTGCCGGGGATTACGTTGATGATTCCTCAAAAGAGAGTTCTGACAAGCCAGTTGTTGCCTGCTCACTGGGCGATGCTTCACTTACTGAAGGAGAGGTTTCAGAAGCTTTTCAAATGGCGGTTTTGAAGAAATTACCCATCCTGTATCTTGTTCAGGACAATGAGTGGGATATTTCCGCACATGCAGATGAGATCAGGGCTATGGATGCTACTGAATATGCAAAAGGGTTTAAAGGTCTTGAAGTCCGCACAATAAAAGGATATGATTTCCCTGAATCTTACGAAACCATAAAGGAGGTCATAGAAATTATACGTAAAGAGAGGCGTCCATTCCTGATCCATGCTAAAGTTCCTTTATTGGGGCACCATACTTCAGGTATAAGAAAGGAACGGTACAGACCCGATTTGGAAGAGCAAAGCAAAAGAGATCCTTACCCGAGATTAAGAAAACAATTGCTCGAACTGGGGGTTGAGGAAACAAAATTAAAAAAGGTAGAAGAAAAAGCCAATAAGTTAGTACGCGAATCACTTGAAAGAGCATCAAAAGCAGAAGACCCTCATCCTGATGAAATACTAAAGCATATTTTTGCTCCTACCCCGGTCACGGAAGAAAAGGGCACCAGGTGTCCTGAAGGCAAAGAGCCGGTTGTAATGGTTGACTGTGCCATTTATGCTATAAAGGAATTGATGCAAAAGCATCCGGAATGTCTTTTATACGGACAAGATGTAGGACCCCGGCTGGGTGGGGTTTTCAGAGAAGCTTCCACACTTGCGGAAACATTCGGGAATGAAAGGGTTTTTAATACACCCATTCAGGAAGCGTTTATTATAGGCAGCACCGTAGGAATGTCTGTTGCGGGATGCAAGCCCATTGTCGAAATTCAATTTGCAGATTATATCTGGGCGGGTTTAAACCAACTTTTCACAGAAGTCAGCCGTTCATGTTATCTCACCAATGGTAAATGGCCTGTAAGTGCAATAATCCGTGTGCCTATAGGTGCTTTCGGATGCGGTGGACCTTATCATTCTTCAAGTGTTGAGTCGGCACTGTTAAATATCAAGGGTGTCAAAATTGCCTATCCTTCAAATGGAGCCGACCTGAAAGGGTTGATGAAATCGGCATATTATGATCCTAATCCTGTAATAATGTTTGAACATAAAGGGCTTTACTGGTCAAAGGTCAAAGGAACCGAAGAAGCCAAAACCATTGAACCCGATGAGGATTATATCATTCCCTTTGGTAAGGCAAGGATGGTTCAGGAATGTAGAAACGCGATTCATCGAGACTCTACGTTGACAGTGATCGCTTATGGAATGGGTGTTCACTGGGCAAAGAATGCATCAAAACAATATCCCGGGCAGATAGAAATTATTGACCTCCGGACATTAAATCCCATTGACGAAGAAATGATCTTTGAATCGGTTAAGAGGCATAATAAATGTATTGTAATTACTGAAGAGCCAATTTTCAACACATTTGCCCAGAGCCTGGCGGGGATAATACAAAAAGAATGCTTTGAATACCTGGATGCCCCTGTTGAAGTAATTGGCTCGGTAAACCTGCCCGCTGTTCCGCTCAATTCAATCCTTGAACAAACCATGTTCCCTTCTGCTGAGAAGGTTGCCAGGGTGATGGGGGAAGTGCTTGAATATTGAATACTTTTAATTCTGATTTTTTCATTTTAATAGCAACTTGATATAATATATTACCCATTTATTTTCATACTTTGAAAAAATCCAAAACACCTGAAAGTTTTATCAGACCACCGGGGTATCCGGGTGGGAGAAAAGCGCTTAGTGAGTTTGTTGAAAAAAACATGCAATACCCTAAAGAAGCGATGGAGAAGGGGATTGAAGGGATGGTTATGGTCAAATTCGATATTAATCATAAAGGAAAAGTGATCAAAGCAGAAGTTAAGAACGGTTTAGGTTATGGTTGTGATGAAGAGGCGCTTCGGTTGGTGAAGTTAATGAAGTACGAAAGCAAAAAACATAGAGGAATAAGAGTGATCTTTCATAAAACCATAATCATCCATTTCAACTTGAAAAAATACCGGGAAAAAACACATCCCTCTGAAAACGAATCTTCCGGGGTTCAACAGATAATTTATAGTTATAAAGAGAAGGAATCAGAATCTAAGCGACAGAGCTATACTTTTACTATTAAGCTGAAATAAAAAAGCTCTTTGACGGGACGGTGTAAGTAGCCGGGAGATTCTGAACCCCGCCATACCCTCTGTTGAGGCTTACGGATGGCGGGGTTCAGAATGACAATAGTTCTTAAAGATCTTTGAAGTTTAGGGTATCTCTAGCACTCCTCATATCTTCAAACATATGAGCACTTGAGTACACGAACACATGAACACAGATTTATAATATAATTTTAAATTGCTATGTATTTTTATCAAATAACTATAATAAAATTCATAGTATTGATATCTTTTTGTACAACCAGTGCATTAGCTCAATACAGTGAAACAATAAGCAGTGGCAGACCTGGGCAAGCTATTACCCCTACGACAGTTGGCAAAAAAATCTTTCAGCTTGAAACTGGGATAGCTTTGGGTGGGTATGAAGGTGATATTTTACTTCATAAAGGACAATCTTACACAATCTCAACATTATTTCGTTTTGGCTTAACAGAAACATTTGAGATCAATACCGGCTGGGATTTAAGAAGCGTTAGAATTAACATGCCTGATGATTCAGTATTTAGCTTTAACAGTTGGAACTTTTCCAAATTAGGTGAGAAATATCGCAATATGTTAGATTCTACTATTAACATTGGTGGTTTGAATTTATCCACCTTAGGTATGAGATATAATATTATAGAAGGAAAAGGTATTGTTCCGGCAGTTGGTTTTCAATTTACCATAAAATTAAATATTCTAAATGGCGACTATAATCCTGATAATATAGCTCCGCAATTTTTGCTTGTTACAAGTCAAAATTTATCGGAACGGTTTTCTTTAACAGCCAATCTCGGTGCTGACTGGAGCGGGAACAGTGCCAGCCCTACGGGCATTTATGTTGTAAACCTTGCATTTTCATTTTTTGAAAAGTGGGGCGGCTTTATTGAGAATTATGGTTCATTTGATGATAAAACCTTTGATACAAAATTCGATGCTGGAATTGCGTATTTAGTTAATAATAATTTGCAATTGGATTTACTTGGTGGGGCTGGCAAAAACAATGACTTATTTGACTATTTTATCAGCATAGGAATATCCTGGATGAAAAATATTTCGAAGAAAAATAATTACCGCAAGTTGCCACTTATCACTTTTTATTTGATTAGATATATAATTTATTACAGGAGATAATTGCCAAATCAGTTTCAACAGGTAGCAACTTAAGTTAATTAATATGGGGTTGATATTTAATAGTATCAGATTTTTAATATTTTATTCAAATTGCGAAATTATGTTCTTAAGTATAAATATCTACGAAATTTTTCCCATAAATTATCCTGCATTATTTTTTCATCACAGGCAACCATT
This sequence comes from Bacteroidota bacterium, assembly GCA_043811005.1. Lineage (GTDB taxonomy): Bacteria > Bacteroidota > Bacteroidia > NORP154 > NORP154 > JBDRNO01. Next base: position 4,116 of record JBDRNO010000278.1, read on the forward strand.
TTAAGATTTTACCGTCTAATAATCGAGATAACATCAAAAATGCCGGCTATTTTATTAAATTTAATATTATTGAAATAAGCTTTTATTTTCTTATTATTGTAGAATAATAGAACCTGAAATGAGTTCATTTGGTAATTCTGCAATAGAAAAATTAATAACCGGCTGTGTTAAAAGCGACAGGAAATGCCAGCAAAAAATATATGAGCTCTATTATAGCAAGATGATGGGTGTTTGCATTAGGTATTCGAATAATCGCGAGGAAGCCAAAGATTTATTACATGACGGGTTTTTAAAAGTCTTTAATAATATAAATAAATTCGATCATAAAGGTTCATTTGAAGGATGGGTCCGGAAAATAATGATCAATACAACAATTGATAATTTTCGTAAAAGCAAACCCATTTATTTAAAGGACGAAAATGAGCTTTTGAACATTGAAGATAGTGAAAGCGACCTGAACATATTAAGCCGGTTGAGTCTTGAAGATATTTTAAAAGCAGTACAAAATCTTTCTCCGGCATACAGAGCTGTTTTTAACTTATATGTGATTGAGGGATATACACATAAAGAAGTTGCCAATGAGTTGGGCATCAGTGTTGGAACATCAAAATCAAATTTAGCAAAGGCAAAATACAATTTAAGAAAAATATTTACAAAGGTGGTGGAAAAATAATTTAATGGCTATTTAATGGACAAGAAGCTACATATCAACAATACAGATGATTTTTTAAAGGATGCTTTGAAAAACTACGAAGCGCCTTATCATCCTGCGGATTGGGCAGAGATGGAAAAATTGCTGGATATCAAAGGGAAATCTGTTTGGTATAAGAGATCATCTCTTTCCAAATTGATCGGAGGTGGTTTGATCATATTAATAGCTGCTTTTTGTGCTTTTCATTATATTAGCAAAGTACCTTCTGAAACAGATAATGAACAATCTCAAAATACACATGATGAAGTACATCCGTACAAGGATGCCAAACAAATATCAAATAAAAAATCTTCAGATATGCAAGAAGGGCAATCTGAGATTGAACAGGATGAGAAGATGCCAGGTATTGACAAAAAACCAACCAGATTTATTCCTGATGACAATTTATCTGATTTAGATAAAAAATATTTATTGAACAATGATAAACCTTCTGATGCAAACGAAAAGTCATATTTTATCAAAGAAGAGACAAGTGAAACCCAAAGACCTTGGTTAGATATGTTAAGAAATGCTTATATTGAGCAAGACCAGCAAATTCCTGTACCAAGCGCAGTATTTACTTCAGACAAAATATCGGGATGTAAACCCCTTTTGGTTCAATTTAAATCAGATCATTCAGATGTACCAAAAAATTACCTCTGGGATTTTGGTAACGGATTTTATTCAAACGATCCCAATCCTGAACACCTGTATGAACAAAATGGAATATATGATGTAACCCTAACTGTTACGTCTTTGATAAATGAAAAAATCGAATCAAAGACTATCAATAATATGATAACGGTTTACTCATTACCGATGGCAAAGTTTGATTGGCACCGAAAAGAGCCGATCGCAGTCAACCGTACAGTTAATTTTATTAACCAATCCAAAAGTGCAGTTACCTGGCAATGGGATTTTGGGGATAACGTAACATCAACAGAACAAAATCCAAATCATGTTTACAATAGTGAGGGGGTTAACACAGTTGAATTAATAGTTAAAAATGCTTATGGCTGTTATGATACTTCACATAGCTTTATATCTGTAATCAGTAAAATAAAAGAAGATGATTTTTACACGCCAAATGCCTTTAGCCCCAACGGTGACGGGATCAACGATGTCTTTTGCCCTATAGCAGCAGGAATTTCCGACAGTGAGTTTGAAATGACTATCTACGACAGAAATGGAAATCTGGTTTATGAAACAACAAATATTAACCAACCATGGACCGGCAGGATCAAAAATGATGGAAAAATTGCACCTGAGGGCATTTATATTTGGTTAGTCATCATTGAAAATAAATACGGAGAAAAATATAAACATGTGGGGCATGTTACCCTGATACGCTAAAGCTACAGGGTAAACTTTATTGAAGTAATAAGCGCTATTTTAGTCTTATCTACAAAGAAATTTTTTCTATGGTTTTCAGAAAGCCGGGTCACGCGACCCCTCTGTCAACAGGATATTTCGAAATCCCCAAAAACTATTTTATCATAACATATACTTTTAAAAGCAGACTCATTTATAAAATACAGAATTTTCCTTCTTATTTCCTTCTCTTTCCATTACTTTCGCATTGATGAACTCAATATCTAAAATCGCAACTTTTACCTTTTTGTTATACGTATCCTGCCCTGTTTTTTCACAGGACAGCACCGAATATATCAGTGATTCCTACAAACAAACTCATCCGGGAAAAAAGAGGTTTGACAGGAGTAAAGTATTTACGGGAGGAAACATTGGGTTGCTGTTTGGAACTGTAACATATATTGATCTTTCGCCAATAATTGGTTACATGTTGACTGAAAAAATATCAGCAGGGATTGGGGTTACCTATAAATACTTCAATGATAATAGAATAGCTAATTATAGTACAAACATTTTTGGCGGAAGGGTGTTTGGAAGATATCTTTTCACCGAAAATTTATTCGCCCATACTGAATATGAATTATTAAACCTTGAGATCATTATGGTTGATCGCTGGTATAATGTTACAGACAGGTATAGAAAGAATGTAAGCTATATATGGGTAGGCGGAGGCTACAGATATCCAGTCGGACTAAATTCATACCTTAGTTTTATGGTTCTCTACAACTTAAACGAATCTGCTTTCTCCATCTATCCAAATCCGATCTATACGATTGGGGTAAATATTGGGTTATGATATTAAGCTCTTGGTTTTTATTCTCGTTATTTTATAAATTTATAAGTACAGAATATCAATTGCTCAATTGTTAAATTGTTCGATTGTTCAATTGCTTGATTGTTCAATGGGTGTATGATTTTGTCTTTCTTTTTGTTAAACAAAAATAATAAATATTTGATAATATTACCCGATAATTTAAAAAACATTAAATTTGTAAAACTAATGAAAAAAATTACCTTTTTTGGACTATTAATCTCATTCTCCCTTTCAAGCTATTCAAGAGGAAATGAAAGTTACAAAAACAATTATTCCCCTTTTTTCACACAATCATATATTCAAAATCCGAATATACCCAAAGGCTTATTAGAAGCCGTTTCCTATACTAAAACCCATTTCAGGCATATCCAACCCGACAACGAATCCCCTTCATGTATTGGCTTGCCTGCTTATTATGGTGTTATGGGATTAATTAAAGACGGAAAAGGTTTTTTTAACAATACACTTTATTTGGTTTCGGAAAAATCCGGTATTGACGAAGAAGTTATTATTAACAACCCTGAAATGAATATTAAAGCTTTTGCTTTAGCATTTAACAGTATTCAGAATGAATTGAACATCATCTCCAGTAGAATTGAAGATAACATCCCGGTATTGATACAACTAAATGAACTGCCAGCAAATACAGACGGACATAAATATGCCGTGGATAGTTATGTTTACTCTGTTCTCTCATTGTTAAACGATAATGCATTTATGAAAAGCTGCGGTTATAAACCTTATAATATTGATATCAAGTCTGTTTTCGGAGAAAATAATTTCAAGGTATTATCATCAAAAAAAGTAAAAATACAAAAGGAAAAAATATCGGGAAACAACAATTCTACCTACTCTGCAAACTCTTCATTATCAAGATGTTTAGACTACCCTCTTGCTATCTGGAATCCTGCTGATGCTTCAAATTATTCATCGAGAGCAGGAACTCCAATTTCTGCTATTACCATTCACACCGTCCAGGGTTCTTATGCCGGGTGCATTTCCTGGTTTCAAAACCCGAGCGCTAATGTCTCAACGCATTATGTCATGAGGTCTTCTGACGGACAAGTAACACAGATGGTCTGTGAAGCAGATAAAGGCTGGCACGTAGGCTCGGAAAATCCCTATACCATCGGGTATGAACATGAAGGTTATGTCAGTGATCCCTCATGGTACACCACTGCCATGTATACCAGCTCGGCTGATGTGACAAGGGATATTCTCAATGATTACGGCATTAATCCCCTCAGGACTGCTTTCTGGCCCTGGGCAGCTACAACTAATTATAATTCTTCGGGAATTCCAGGTTCCTGTTCCAGAGTCAAGGGACACCAGCATTACCCCAACCAGACGCATACCGATCCCGGACAGTATTGGGATTGGGATTACTATTTCAAACTCATTAACGATCCTCCTTCAACAACTGCGATTACAACCTGTACCGGTAATTTCTACGATACAGGGGGATCTGGCGGAAATTACACGGACGATGAAAGATACCTTACGGTTATCAGCCCAATCGGTGCTTCATCTGTAACGATTACCTTTAACAGTTTTGATTTGGAATCTGACTGGGATTACATGTATATATATGACGGAGCCTCCGTATGGGATCCACTTATCGGTTGGTATACCGGAACCACCGGTCCGGGAACTATCACATCAACCGGGGGTTCTATAGCTATTGAATTCCGGTCTGATTGTGCAACAATAGCATCCGGGTGGGATGCTTCATGGACTTGTACTCTGGGTGGTGGCGCTCCTGCAAACCTCCAGGTAAATGCACCTGCCTGCTCCAATACCGATTATAGCATGACGCTTAGTTGGAATAATAGCGGATCCGGTTGGTTCGTAGATATTTCTACTGACCCCTCTTTTACAACTTATTGGAACAAACCCGTTGACTGGCTTACTTTTACAGGCGCTCCCACCGGGTTTAACGATCCATTCTCTCTCGGAGCTCTTACCCTTCAGCCTGACACTGCCTATTACTGGCGTATCTGGGATGGCTCCGTTCATACTTATGGAACCACCTTTACTGTCTCCTCCTGCCCGGATGTTACACCTCCAAGCACATCAATCAGTAATGCCAATACATGGGAAACAACCGACTTTACGGCAACCTTTACCGATGCCGATGCCGGTGGCAGCGGGCTGGCCCTGTCCTTTTACCAACCCCTTGAATATAACGGTACTGAATGGAGAGCTAATGATGGTTATGGGTTTTTTAACGATAATTTTGATTCAGCCATCAATCCCGGCTGGACTGTTTCTACCGGAACATGGGCAATCAACAGCGCTGTTATCAACCAAACTGATGAAGGTGAAGACAACTCCAACATTTACACCCCACTGTCACAAAATAGCTCAGAGATATACCTTTATCATTGGGCAGCTAATATGCAAAGTGGAACCAGCGTTAACCGGAGGGCGGGATTACACTTTTTTTGTGATGACGCTTCCTTGCCAAACAGGGGTAATTCTTATTTCGTTTACTTCAGGGTTGACCAGGATAAATGCCAGATATATAAAGTGGTAAGCGATACATGGACATTGATTACAGATGATGTTACTACTGTTGACTCTGACGTGTGGTATGATTACAAGGTTATTTTCAATCCCTCAACCGGTGAGATCAAGGCATATCAAAATGATATACTTGTGTCTTCGTGGACTGATGCATCTCCTCTCACAAGTGGAAATTATATTTCTCTCAGAACAGGTAATGCCAATGTGCTGTTCAATGATCTTAAAGTATATAAAGCAAGAACAGGATCAGAATTGATAACAGTGGGGCCGGCATCAACCAATGATATCAGGTACCAGAACCCGGATCCGTCAACACCTTCAGGAAGGATCAAATCCATAGTAAAAGATGGCGCTGAAAACTGGTCATCTCTTGAAACACTCAATATTAATGTGGATTGGACACCTCCTGCTGATGTTACGGTTAACGATGGGATTAGCGCTGATATTGATACTATTTGTTCTGTTACAGAATTGTCTGCCAACTGGAGCGCTTCTTCCGATCCCCATTCAGATGTGGTTAAATACCGGTACGCTATCGGCACTTCTCCGGGTGCGTCTGATGTCATTAGCTGGGCTGATAACGGTTTAAATACAAACGTAACACAAACGAATCTCTTTTTAACACTGGGACAGACCTATTACATTACCGTCAGGGCTGAGAATGGTGCCGGCTTGGTATCCAACGATATTTCATCCGATGGGCAAATCCCGGTTCTTCCATCAATCAATTTCTTTGCCGATACAACTGAAATAACACTTCCTGACACAGTTATTAATTTCACAGATGCCACCCCGGGAGCGTTATCATGGAATTGGTCATTCCCGGGTGGAGCGCCATCCACTTCCACTTCCCAAACACCCACTGTGTATTACAACACAGCCGGTTCTTATGATATTACTTTAACTATTATTGATATTAACGGGTGTTCTGCAACGGTTACTTATACTTCCTATATTATCGTTTCTGATCCTCCACCAGCGCCTCCCATTGCTAACTTTACCAGTGATATAACATCAGGATGCGAGCTATTGACCGTTAATTTTTCCGATGCGTCTGCAAACATACCCACAAGCTGGCTCTGGACTTTTCAAGGCGGGGATATCACATCATCAACAAGCCCCAATCCTACTGTTGTGTACTCAACACCCGGCACTTATGCCGTTACGTTGACCGCAACCAATTTACTGGGAAGTGATTCAATTACCCAAACAAACTATATCACTGTTTATCCAATACCAATTGTTACCTTAATCACTGATCAAAGCATCTGCGAAGGTGAAACCATTACATTAACAGCATCAGGAGGGGATTTTTACTTATGGAATAACGGTGCAACAGCCCCTTCCATTTCGGTTTCTCCCACAACTACAACCATATATAGCGTTACAACCACTGCCAATGGCTGTATAAGTGAGCCCGGTTCCGTTACCGTTAC
>JBDRNO010000279.1:0-2220 GCA_043811005.1 Bacteroidota bacterium
CAGCAATGCTCATAAAAATCACAGGCAAACGGGTTGTTACAGTGGTCACCTATTTTTATTACTAACGCCTTCTTTGTTTTTAAAACTCCCAGAAGCTCTTCTATTTTCTGCTCGGTTTCATCCTGCATTGCAATAACATCATCAGTTATGTCTTCCAGCACAAAGATTCCTTTAACATCTATGTGGCCATGTTTTATATATTCCTTGTTAAGATGCATGAGCATTGATTTTCGAATCTTGTAACCTGCACCAAGAAATGCATATCGTTGTAAAGCAGCATCATTGTAATGGTAGTCTTTCACTTGTGTTGAAGCCTTTACTTCAATAAGATCCCAGGTGTCTTTTGTGCCGTCCACTTTTTTTAAAATGTCTATTCGGGAGTAAACTCCATTTTGGGCCGCTGCTGTTGCTTCGTATATAACCTCGGCGCCGTCTTTAATAACTTTGTTGGTTGAAACAATGGATTCCGGTATCTGGGTGAAATCCTCGGTGATTTCTATACCATTATCAAAATAGGTTTTAGCAAGTTCCCCAACCGCATGGCCAATCTTGAATACATATTTATCAGGTACATCAGGCATAAGATCTTTTCTGAAGCGGTAATACCATAACGCCAATGGGCATTGGCAACCGCGAAGGTATTGAGATTTGGAGATGGTAAGGGTCATAGTTTGCATTCCTTTAGGGTAAAAGATCTTCAAGTAATTCTGTCCCACCGCCAACGCTAGTATCTAATGGATATTTATCAGTGGGTTTCAACAAATTTAGATATGCATGAGGGGTAAAATCAGCGCGGTTTTCTTTGTAGCTTTTAAAACTATAACCATTTGATACAACCAATGTTTTACAATTTTGATAAGCCTTTGCATATTGTTTTGCTTGATTCAAGGCATAATCAAGGCCTGAGCCAAACCCTTTTGTTTCAATAATTAATTTAAGATCATTGCTTCCCGATGTATAAGAGCTATTGAAACACGCAATGTCTATTTTCCCGTGACCTTTATCAACTTTACAGGGTAGTTCTATTTTTAGATTCTCCTTCTTCCAACCTAGGGCCAATAACAAGGGTATGACCAAAAATGTTCGCACTTCATGCTCCCTTATGTCTCCCCAATTAATTCCTCTATCCTTACATCTTTCATTCTTTTCACCCTCTTCTATATAATATTGGGCCAATTTGGTAATTTGTTTAAATTCATATTTAACGCGTTGTTCTGTTGTATTTTTAGGTAATTTATTTAAAATTGTCATTATCAACATGTCTTCCTTTATGCTATTAAAAAGTTTGGGTTCATCTTCTTTCTTTCTTTTGACACCACGACTTAAAATATCATCGGCTTGATCCTGAATTTCTTTTTTGTCTATTCCACATATAGTACGTCTTGTTAATCCTACTGGAGGTGAATTATCCTGTTTATTGTCAGATGATTCATACCAGTCAACATAACAAAAACCCGGTAAATCCCAACCATCAATATCACGTAACCATTCCTTGTCTCGATGTTTACCCGCTTTTACATTGCCATTATGGCAACCATTTCGTTCTACTATTTCGCCAGCAGCAATAATTTCTGATCTACCTTTTTTCAATACTATTATATCACCGACTTTAGTTTTCAATATTTCCGCTTCTTGTTTAATTCCCCCTACAAATGCAATGCCATACTTTAAAAAATATTTGCTGTATTCTCTTCCATAGCTCCCAGCCATTACTTGCCAATATGTTTTTGTCATATTATTTCCTTTCATTGAGCAGTCACTTTATTCATTTCATCAATAACTTCCGCAAGTTGGTCAACTTCAACACCTTCCATTTTTACTCCTTAATAACGGTTTTAATTTTGACAATGTAACTCTATTTCTGATAATGGTCAATAAATCATGAATATTTGTCTTTGTACCGTATACTTCGTGATTTCATATAGTCTTCTTCTTTGTTTCCATGTTCATCTTCCACCACATCAAAATAAACAAGTCCTATTCGTCTTTCATAACCTTCAAATGAATAGGTCGCTCCATTAAAGTATTTGCTTGTATAGATCTGACCATGTTTAAAAAATTCATTTCCATCACCAATAAACCTTAATTTTCTTACACATTCTTTTTCTTGATATATTAAACTTCCAAACCACTTTAATAGAAAAAATCGTCCAATACGTCTTGCGATGGATGCGGCTTTTCTGTCTTTAACCCCCAATAAATGGATCATTATATATCTTG
>JBDRNO010000280.1:0-2125 GCA_043811005.1 Bacteroidota bacterium
TTAATATTTTCCTATCCGGTGATTTTTTCCAGTTAGTTAAACCCATATAGATTTTTGATGCATCAGCCGAAGCATAGATAATTTCTGCGGCAGTTTTTCCTGTAATTGCCCAGTGAAGCTTATTTTGCACAGTCATAAAAAACTCTTTTGTTATCGGAGCATTTTTATCATAATCAACTGACAGAGCATATATATCTGTTATTTTCTGATAAAATCTCCGCTCGCTTGCCCGAATCTCACGAATTCGTTCTAACAGTTCGTCAAAATAGTCTTTACCAAAAACCTGATTTCCCTGCTTGAGCCGTTCATCATTAAGAACAAATCCTTTTATGATAAACTCTCTTAAGGTCTTTGTTGCCCAGATGCGAAACTGCGTTGCCTGATAACTATTGACTCTATAACCAACTGAGATGATTGCATCGAGATTATAGAAACCAGTATTGTATGTCTTTCCATCGGAGGCAGTTGTTTCCAAAATGGAAATAACTGATTTTTCTTCAAGTTCACCAGCTTCGAAGATATTTTTTAAATGTTTGTTTATTGCAGGAACCTGGACTCCAAAAAGCTCTGCGATTGCCTTTTGTGTAAGCCAGACAGTTTCATCTTTCAAAAATACTTCTATATTTATCTTTCCATCGTTTGCGGTGTAAAGAAGGAAGTTGGATTTTTGACTATTGATTGATAATTGATGATTTGATGTATCAGTTTTCATTTATTATATCTCCATTTATATTATATATTCACCCTCACTTCCCCGCTCATCAACTTGGGCAGCAGCGTATCGCGCAGCTTTTCGAGGATGCGGATTTGGGATTGGTTTTGTCCGATTTTATTAAACAAGGGCTCAGTCTTTTCTTGAAAACGGTTCATTTTTTCTTTATCGGGAATTACGACTTCCATTTCTTTTATCATGGTGGAGTTTATTGCCGTAACTATTGAAGATGTACTTCCTAATAAGTCGTATTGATATGTCTTTAAAAAAAGATATAAAAACTCTTTTGTAAATGGGGTTTTATTGTCGAACTTAAAGTGAGCAATCGCTTCATTTGACAACATATCCTCAGCAGTAATGGCAACTCTTCCAACTGTCATTTTGAAACTCAAAACTACAGTATCTTTTGGAATTATTGGGATATTAAAAGTCTGCACCGCTTCCCGTGTTAAATATTCCGATGTTTTAAAAATAAAAACTCCATCATTCCCCAAATCTTTTATTGAAATCCATTTTACGTCAATTGGATTAGTTGAGAACCACTGACTTTCTTTTCTTGGTGGTGTTCTTCCAATGGCAATATCTACCACTTTTTTTAATTGCACATTCCCCCACCCCTCCTCCGCCTCCTCCACAAACCACTGCCTGAACAACGTCTGCGCCAGTGCCTCCAGGGTTTTGTTCTGGCGGTGCAGCAGGTCTATTTTGTCGTCGAGGCTGGAAAGCATAGAGGCGATGGCTTTTTGTTCGTTTTCATCCTCTGGCAAATAGATTGGAATTGACAGTAAGTTAGCCTTGTTAAGTTTTGGCTGAACAGCTCCCGTTATATATGAATTCAAATCCATGTTTTGAAAATAATAAATCATCAAATCATTGTGAAAAGGCTTACGCCCCTTTAAAATGTGGGCATGATTATTAACCCAGAATTGTCCATTCGCTTTAAAAGCAATTGGTGTCTGACGCGACTTAAGGTTTTCTCCGTCTTCTGATATCAAAATAAACTCACCATCGAAAAGGTAACCATCAACGAAATCAATAATACCGGATGCTCCATAATAAGGATAAATCCCTTGTTTTTTCGCTCTTTGCATTTTGCTTAGAGGTACACGTAATTGGTTATGGATTTCGGCAAAATCAAGAATGCTGTATTCCCTCCACTCACTCATCCCGAACCACCCTCCTGATTACCACCGCGTCAAACGTTTCTTCATCCTCATCCTCTGCAACCTGAAATTCACCTTCATAGTACATATTTTCAGGCTCATGCTTCACCTTGATAATACCTGGTTGATAAAAGTTCTCAAAACCACTTTCATAACCGCTGGTCAATACAGGTAGATCCTGCGGCAGGGATTTCAAAATTTCAACTAACTGACCGACTGTGAAATGGAACAATTCTTTTTTACTCATTAC
>JBDRNO010000281.1:0-17819 GCA_043811005.1 Bacteroidota bacterium
ATCAATCAGTATCAATAATATATAGCTTTATTAGGATTTGAATATAGAATAATGAACATTAGAACAATAGAATAATGAATAAAAACAGAAAATATGATATTGAAGAGCGTCTTATCAATTTTACCATTTTAATTATGGAAATTGATTTCAATTTTCGTTTCAAGCATAAAGACAGCTGAAAAAAAATAGTGTTCTTAGAATAAAAAAATATTCAAAATTTATAATTCGATTGTTCTAATGTTCATTATTCAAAATCTTAAAATAACCATGTTATTTCTTTACTATTCCTATATTAAACTCCGATACCAATAACCAGGATATCATCCACCTGTTCTGTTTTACCTCTCCATTCTGCGATAGTTCCCTGAAGCACCTCTCTTTGTTCAGCTAATGGCATTCCCTGAAAAGAGATAAGCAGTTCCTTCATTTTTTTCACCATAAACTTCTTGCCCTTGTCGCCTCCAAACTGATCCTGGTAGCCGTCTGAAAAGATGTAGATCATATCGCCTTTGTTCAGATCAATACAATGGGATTCAAAGACGTAGCTCATTTCCGTAGAGCCCCCGATGGATGTCCTGTCTCCACCAATGATAGCCATGTCATCCCGGAAAGGTTGTGCAATACCATTTGCTACCATGCCGGAAGCGGAAATTCCCTTCCGGACTATAAACACGGGATTGTTTGCAGCAGCAAATCGCATTTTATCGCTTTTAAGGTCGAAAACACAAAGTGTCATGTCCATCCCGTCTTGCGCTTCCTGTTCGCCATGTTTGGTAAATACTTTTTTAACGCCCTTGTTCAGTTCCGAAAGCACCTCGCCCGGGTCAGAAATTTCTTTTTCGAGGATGATCTGGTTCAGGAGATTATTGCCGATCATCGAAACAAATGCACCGGGAACCCCATGGCCTGTACAGTCGCAAGCGGCAATAAAAGCCGTATTTTGTCTTTGTGCAAACCAGTAGAAGTCGCCACTTACAATATCCTTCGGCATAAAAAGGATAAAATGCTCCGGCAGTGCCTGCCTGATATCGTCCACGTGGGGCAAGATGGCTTGCTGTATGTTTTTCGCGTAATTGATACTATCGGTAAGCTCTTTTTTCTGTTCGCTGATCTCGTCCCTTTGCTTTGCGATCTCAGCGTTTTTGATATTTAAAACCTCATTTGCCTTTTTCTTTTGCCTGTATCCCCTGAAAATCAGAAAGACCAATAACAGCATTAATACAAGCGCTGCGGTAGTAGCATATTGAATGGTTCGTTTCCTCTTCAGCTCCAGGTCCTGCAATTCCTTGTCCTTTGTCATGATCGCAAGCTGCTTATCCTTTTTTTCCGTTTCATATTTGGTGTTTAATTCATTAATGATCTTTGTGTTCTCTTCATTCAGCAGGCTGTCATTTAGCCCGATAAACAAATTCTGGAACTCATAGGCATCCTTATAACTCCCGGTTGTTCCGTATGATTGTGAAAGCCCATCGTAAGCCTGTTTGATATAATTCATATAACCGGTTTCACGTGCATTTTCCAATCCTTTTTTAAAATAATCAATTGCCGTTTCCGGGTCTCCTTTGGCAGCATAGGCAGCTCCAAGCCCTACCTGGGTAATCGCAATGCCTGACTTATTTCCCAGCTCCTTTTTTAAAGGAAGCGCCAGCAGATAGTAATCTATCGCTTTATCAAAATCTTTCCGGCCCTCACTATTAATTGCTATGTTATTATATGCTATGGCAATTCCTTTTTTGTACCCTATTTCTTTGCTCAACACTAAAGCTTTATCGTAGTATACCAGGGCGGAGTCATACATCTCCATTTTGTCGTAAGCAATTCCCGCATTGCTATATGCATTGACAAGTTCTGTTTTATTGCCTGCCTTTTCCCCCAAACGCACCCCTTTCAGGTAATACTTTAATGCCTCATCGTAATTCTTTTGATCGGTATAAATAATACCGATATTCAAAAGAGTGCCCATCATCAGGTCCGGTCTCTTTACCCCTTCATATATCGAAAGCGCTTTTAAGTAATATTCAACCGATTTACCAGGATTTCCTGCAATATCATACATGATGCCGGTGTTATTATAGGCTCTGCCAGCCCCGATACTATCACCCAAACGCACTTTCATCTCTCCTGATCTCACGAAATATTCCAGCGCTTTTTCATATTCTGCCATGTAGTAATAGGAAATCCCTATATTATTCAATGAATTTGCCACTCCTGTTTCATTCTTTTGCTCTCTAAAAATTTCAAGGGTCTTTTTATAGAAATCCTGTGCAAGTTGGTATTCGCCTTTTGCCTGCCGGCATAACGCCTGCTGATCATAAGCCTCAGCTAATAAAGAAGTGTAACCACCCTTTTTTGCCATGATAATGGCTTTAGCGGCATAATCGGCAGCCAGGTCGATATTATGATTTCTCAGGTATTGAGAGAGGTAGTTGCAAGCAATGATTATGGATGTATCTTCCGAATTATTGACAGAAGCTATAACGCTATCAATAACATGCTGATAACCATCCTGAGCTCGGGTTATTCCCGAAAGCAGCATAAAAACGATCAGCAGGCATTTTTTCATAGGGACAAATTGAAATTTTGCATATATCTGCAAAAGTACGAATTCACTCTATAAAAGCCTATCAAATCATGAATCTGTGCGGAGGGGATGTAATTCCAGTGTATCCATTACAGAAAATCCGAATAAATTACATAGGTTCGGTGGTTATTTGCCAGTAATGCTTTAATGAATTATCAGGGTATGGTTGAAGCAATAGTAAGTGGTTTCTACTGTTATAATATAAATTCCCGCATCCAATTGCAGGTATGGCGGTAAAAATACTTCAGAATAACCTTTTGAACCGGGGTAAACGGCTTCTGTAAACACGTTTTGCCCGGAGATGCTTTTAATGCATAGTATTAACTTCTGCTCTCCTGGTGATCTCAGGCTGATCTTGATACCCGACCCGTTTGATGGACAAGGATAGACTAATAGAGGTGAATCCCTGGCAGAAGCCATGTTATTTACGGATACTATATTTGAATGCGTATAGCTGCCGTCAATATCAATCTGCCGAAGGCGATAGTACAATGTACCAGCAGGAGGACTATTATCCGTAAATGAATAATAGGTGACAAAATGAGTATTTCCTGCACATTCAACAGTTCCGATAATATCATAAATAGAGCCGTCTGCTGATCTTTCTATGGCAACATAATCGGCATTTATCTCAGAACCCGTTGACCAGTGTAATTGAATATAATCACCAACTGAATAAGCATTGAATTCAATTAATAAAACAGGTAAAGTTTGTTCTTCATAGTAAACCATTATCTTTACGTTGTCTATCATTGCGGTTGCAGACACACCGCTATTGCCGCTTCTTATCACCGATATTACTGCTCCGAAATCACTTGCATTTATGTCATTTGTGCACCAGGTTTCACCCCATGTATCAGAACTGCTACCGTATATCACTGTTGTATCCTGTGCTTGCCAGTTAGAAAGAAGAGCTTTGTTTCCCGCACAAACAATACCGTTTTTAACAATCTGTATCAAATAATCCTTTATTTCGTTTTCAGTATCTGAAAACTTATGCTTTAATTTTATCTCGATTCCCGATATTAAAGCATTTTCAGGTATTGAAAACCCGAAACCATTAATAGCCAAATAGTCAGAATATTGATACTTACTGGTAAGTGGACCGGTAGTTGCATAAGCACCGTCAAACAGCACTATATTGTCCAGGTTGGTCCAGGAGAACGATGAATTTTCAATAGCTCGGTTGTCAAAGTTTGTACCATCATAAAATCCCTGGGTGGTCAATGAAACCGCAAAAAGCGTAGAATACGAACCCATTACCTGAAGAATTAAGGACAAAATAATAGTAGTTGACAGGATTTTCATAACAGCCATTTCCCCGTTAATTTATCGTGAAATTATTTGCTTTTGAGAAACGAAACAAGCTAACTACCCCAGACACATTGCACATGTAAGGTTTTGAGTATTTTTGTACACCACTTCGTTTATACAGCATATATTTACTAATTCATATATTCAAAGGGTTTTTATTTACAGGTCATTATTGCTAAATTGCGAACTTATTTTGTTTTCCTGAACATCTTCAACTCCATGCTTCGATATATTTTTCTATACACCGTGCTGCTGTTCTCCGTGACCTCAAAGGCACAGACCGTTATTACTGTTACAAGTACCGGAACAAACAGTACGATTGACAGCGCTATAAACTATACAACTGCTATTTGGGAGCAATACCTAGTGTCGGATGTTCCAATTAAAATTAATATAATTAACACTGATATGGGCACTACAGGTACACTGGGTTTCATTCTCTCCAATATGAGAAAGGATTTTACAGGTGCACCGGTAGCAGATACCTGGTATGTGACAAGTCTTGCGAATTCCATTAGCGGTACGGAACTAAATGCCGGTGAATTTGATATGGATATTTACATGAATAGCATAGCAAATTATTATTACGGTATTGATGGTAACCCGGGAGTAAATGAATACGATTTTGTAACTATACTATTTCATGAGATCTGTCATGGTCTGGGTGTTGTTTCCCTTGCAAAAACGGATAGTGTGAATGGATCGTTCGGAGAGATCATTGCTGATGATTTTCTTCCGCTTGCCCCCTCCTTTCCTTTCCCTGATCTGTTGGGCAAACCTGCCATCTGGAACCGTTTTTTAGAAAATGGTTCTGGTGATCTACTGACAGATAGTATTGCTTTTCCCAACAATTCAGTTCTATTAAAAAATGAGCTGGAAAGCGATGATGTTTTTTTTAACGGGAGTGCAGCAACATCGGCTAATAGCACTTCGTTACCAAAGATATATGCACCTTCAAGTTTCATTTTTGGGGCGAGTATTTCACATTTTGATCCAAGCGCTTTCCCGCCTTCGGGTGAAAATAGTCTGATGACACCCTCTTTAGCTCCGCAATATGTGGAACATGCTCCAGGTATTGTTTTATTAGGCGCTTTGCAGGATATCGGATGGACGGTAAATTCAACTGTGTCCGTTACCGAAAATCAGGATGAATTACATAACATTATGGTCTATCCTAATCCTTTTAATAGCCAGACGACAGTCAACTTCTCACTTGGCTCCAAACAGGATGTTGTAATAGAAGTGTACAATTTACTTGGGGAAAAGGTGATCACTCTGCTCGATCAGAAACTACCTTCCGGTGTTCACAATGTTTCCTGGAATGGAACCGGTAAGATGCAAGACCATTGCCCTGCAGGAACTTATCTCTATAAATTAAGCACTAACAGGAATATTTTCGTTGGGAAATTTCAGTACATGGGAAGGTAATTTCCGGCTTTTTTGTTTCTAAGGCGGAGGCAGTCCGAGTGCAGGTTTAAATGGTATTGTGAAGGTTAAGGTGTGGGATACTCCGTTAACGGTATAGGTCAATTCCGCTTCTTCATCTACGTATGTAGGTTGGAAGCTTCCTGAACACTCCTCACTGTTCTTTTGATATCTAACACGGTAAGCATACCCATTGTATGAAAGCTGGATCAATTCATAACAACCATTGATTGAAAACACCCTGACCTTTTCTGAAGATTTTGTTTTCCCTGACCCGGGTTTCAATATTTTGTCAAAGTGCATGCAAACATTATCTATTTTTAATGACTTGATCATCACCTCCTCATTTGTATTCATGTACAACCTGATAAAATATCTTACAGGAGGCGTGGGATTCGGGATTCCCTGCAGTACATTTGATTTTCTTGCATATAATAACCGGACAGGATCATCATCTTCACCCTGCAAAGCCAATGAGCTTGCTATTCTAACGCCATTTACCCAGTATCCACCCCCTACTCCACTTGTTAATATATCATAAGTATAGGGCTTCTTATAAGGCACGTATTTCTTTTTGATAATTGTTGAACCATCGTATTTCTGCCCCACTTCCATTGACTCAAACAATCCGTCTATAGAATAATGAGTAGCGACCGGATGTTTGGGTGATGCGGTGACGGTTCTGCCGTCTTCCAGCTTTATTTGCACCATCTTGTGTTTCCCTGTCACTTTTACACTATCCTTTAATAATACCGGTACTGCTATTTTCACATAACCTTTTTGTCCGTAATTTGTAGTCCAAACAGTATCTCCCGGCTGAAGGTCTTTTATGGCTATATTACCTGCAGGAGTTGAGATCATAGCCCCGGAAGGAAGACATTTTTTATAGCAGGGGATCTTGGGGACTCCTCTTTCATTTATCCTTTGGTAAAAATAAGTTCCATCACCAAGGTTTTTTGATGGCGCTGAGACAGGATCACATATCTCCCTGACATGCCAGGTAAGCGTATCATCCTGCTTAAAGAACCTGTCAGGGCAATTACCATTTGATCTGATCTTTACTCCGAAGCATTTTGCAACGCATTTGTTTAAGTACACCCTGCCATCTTTTCCACACACAGGGTCACATGTTTTGGGACAGTTGCAGAGAGCTTCAGGAAGTGTGTCCTGCCCCCGTACCGGTGCAGAGAACAGAAAAAGTGAGAAACAGAGGAAGATTAAGTATCTTTTCATTGCTGCAATTTAGTTAAAAGATGCCATAACAACAATTATTCCATAATTATTGTTGGAAAAATAAAATCTACAACATTCTGTTACAACTCACCAGTCACCAGACACCAAACACCAGACACCTATATCCTATTCCCACTCTACTTCACTTTAAGTAATTTCATTTTTAAACAAATTATGTTTTATGTTCTTATCTTCGCAGGCAATTACAACTTAAACACTTATTATGAAGACAGCAGAAATACACACAGCAAAAGGGGTTATGAAAATCAACTTTTTTGAAGATGACGCCCCAAATACCGTTAAAAACTTTACCGACCTGGCAAAAAAGGGATATTATGACGGACTCACCTTTCACAGGGTGCTCCCTGACTTTGTGATACAAGGCGGATGCCCAGAAGGAAATGGCAGGGGAGGCCCCGGTTATCAAGTAGATTGCGAACTGGATGGTGAAAACCAGTATCACGACCGCGGAGTGCTTTCCATGGCACACGCAGGCAGGAATACCGGTGGCTCACAGTTTTTTGTCTGCCACAGCCGCACAAACACCGCCCACCTTGACAGGGTTCACACTGTTTTTGGAAAGGTATTCGAAGGATTGGAAGTAATTGATAAGATCAATGAAGGTGATGTGATGGAAAAGGTAGTGATCATTGATGAAGATTAAGAAGTGTTTGTATCGATAGTAGAAAAAATTATTAAATATTGATTTTGCTTTTTGGACAGCCCAGCCTCGATTAGGCAACGTTATTATCATTTTACTGAAAAAATTGGTGTTCAATTATAATTTTCAATCCAATCCCTATTAAAACTATTCCACCAATAATTACAGCGGTTTTTCCTATTCTTTTGCCAAAATATTTTCCAAGTTGTAATCCAAGTAACGAAAAACCAAACGTAATAACTCCAATGATCAAAACAGGAGTTACAATTGACAAATTCAATAATGCGAAACTTATTCCTACAGCAAAAGCGTCAATACTTGTTGCAAAAGACTGTCCTATTAATGTTGAAATTTTCAATTCTGAATCTTTTGCAATATCATTTTTCTTTACCCCTTCATAAATCATTTTTACTCCAATAAATGACAAAAGCAAGAATGCTATCCAATGGTCAAATTCCACAATATACTTTTCAATTCCTATACCGGCAAACCATCCGGCTAGAGGCATTAAAGCTTGGAATATAGCAAGTGAAAAAGAGATTATAAGAATTCTTTTTACGTTTAACTCTCTGATTGTTAATCCATTTGTTATTGAAACGGCAAACGAATCCATTGATAAACCAATTGCTATTAATATTATTGAGATAGTGTCCATTTTGTTGGAGAATCAATTTTATTATTCATTCTTTCTTTTCCAGTAAGATCTTACCGGTAACTATTTCATTTGCAGAAAATACTTTGACAAGATAAAGTCCTTTCGCTTCAGCGGAAAGGTCAATAACCGTATGTTCGGAATTTGACAGAACTTTTTTAACAACCCTGCCTTCAATGTCTATCACCTCAATATGGTCAATCTCTTTGCCATAAACAATGCACACCCCGGTTGTTGGGTTTGGATAGATAACTATTCTTTCATCAATTGATCTACTAATAACCGAAGCAATTGCCAAACTATTACTAGCAATGGAAAATTCCGATGTATTATTGGACTGGTCAATAGCTATTGTTGTTAGAAAGTCGGTGTCAACCAAGCCGGTGAGAGTGTCTGTCCAGTTTCCTGACACATCCGGTATTACAGAAGATAAGTATTCTATACCTTCACCATGCCCTGTCTGATCAGGTAAGGCTTTAAATATTTGAACCGTACACAATTCCGGGGTTTGTGTATCGAGAGTGCCGGAGATAACAGTTTCTGCAGGGCCTGTGATAAATATCACAGTATCAATTTCAGGGTAGTTCATTCCTTCATTTGCGCCTGCATCCGTATCACCGGGATCATTTAAATTAACACCAGGAGGAAAAAGATCAATTCCAAGACCTGTATTATCATATATTGAATTGCAGCTAATAAGGTGATAGTCATCATTGGCAAACATTAAGTAAACACCATTTCCACCATTGTTTGCAATAACATTGGCTTCAGAAGGCATCCCTCCTATCATTGAATATTTTGGGCCCTGAGAAATACGGATACCATCACTGCCATTTCCTAACGGGCTTCCATTAATATCAGTACCTATCTTATTCCTGACTATCAAAGTACTGTCACTACCGGTAATATTTATAGAAATCCCTTGCTGGAGATTTCCGGAGATCACATTGCTGTCAACCACATTTTTGTATGCAGCCCCGTCTATCACTATTCCTACAGCATTTGGAACAGCAGCCGTTCCATTTACATCAGTACCAATATAGTTTCCCTTGACAATATTACCGTTTGTGCCCATGTTGTAGATGAATACACCGTAAGCAGAATTACCCGACAGGATGTTTCTCTCTGAGCTGCTACTGCCGCCAAGAATATTATTGTAAGATCCATCGTCAAAAAGAACTCCGTAAGTGTTTGGTATGGCAACTGTTCCGGTAACATCGGTTCCAATATAATTTCCGGTAATGATATTTCCTTCAGCGCCCGCACCAAATACCGGCAGACCGTATGCAACATTCCCTGAAATAATATTCCTTTCATTGGCGCTGGTTCCGCCAATTGTGCAATATTTCACGGCACCTTCAAGGCTCACACCGTCATAATTTCTCAAAGCAAACGTGCCGGTGCGGTCAACGCCTACATAGTTACCTATTACTGTGCAATATTTCACATCAAGCAAGCGGATACCTATATGTTCGTTGCCTGAAATGATATTTCTGTCTGCAATTGAGGTACCGCCAACTGTATTGTAATCGGCACCGGCTATTATCTCGATCCCGATATAATTCCCTGCGGTGTCAGTAGCAGTTGCGTTTGTGCCAATATAGTTGCCGGTAATAGTGCTATTAATTGATGATGTTCCATAAATTTGAATTCCATACATGAAATCGCTAATAGTGAAACCTTTTATAACCGTTCCGGACGAATTGATCACGCTAAAGCAATAATTGATAAAATTATCATTCCCATCCAAAACAATTTCAGGACCAAGCGGGTTTGTATCTCCCTGGTTTGTAGTTTGTGTTGTACCGTCAATGGTTACATTGTCCTTTATAATATAGTCAAAGGTCGTTAAAGGGGTGATAACCCAAACACCCAATGTGGCATTGTAATTGGGATCTGTTGTGGGGATATTAAATTCAATGGAGTGAGGCCCTGTAAGAAACGCAGCCATTTGCAAAGCATCGCGCAGTGAACCGCTGCCTGAGTTGTTTGTGTTGGTTACCGTAAAGGTGCCTGCATTTGTGCTCAGTGATATTGCCAGGAAGATAACAGTTGTGATTAGTCTCATTTTGTTATTATTCGGGTGAAAAGGAACCACAGATTACACAGATTTCACTGATTTTAATCTGTGAAATCAAAATATTATACTTTTCATAACAACTTAGCGTTTGTTTAGGGTGCTATTTTAATAAAAAGCACAGCAAAAGCAGACATTTTAGAACGTTTTTTAATTTTTTGAATTAAAAAAATTGATACTACAAAGATAAAAACGTAATATTAATTAACTATCATAAGTTGAAAAATTGAGGGGTGGGATATTAACAAAAAGTAGTATGTAGAACTTTGCACCTTGCAAGTGCAGAAGGGCTATATATTACTTTCCAAAGTTGAATACGAGAAACTGCAGAAAAACAATAAGGAATTACATCTCTACGGTTAAAAACACGGCTATAATGTATTAGATGCAATTGTTTTAGCACTCAACAATCAGCCATACTTTGCCCATGCGCCTTAAAGGGTATCCCAAACAATAACCATTTTTGTAAATATTGATTTGATTTACTCACTATAATAATTGATATTAACGGTGTTCGTGAACCCTTTGGATTTCACAGATATCAGATATGTTTTTTATCTGTGTAATCGGTGAAATCTGTGGTTTCATTAATCAATTATTTTTTTTATACCCGAACAGTAACAAAATTTTCATCTCATAATATTAACTTGCTTTATACTAATAAGCTTATTGTCTGTTTTAAGCACCAGGAAGCAGGTTTCCGGTGAGATGGATAGACTATTTATGATAAATGAATGTTTGCCTGCCGGTTGTTTGCCTTGAAACAGTTTCTTAACTTTTTTACCTGTAATATCTAATATGGATATTTCAATCAATGACTGATCGTATATCTCGTAATTAACAGTAAAACTACCTGACGCAGGATTGGGATAGACTGTAAAAGAAAAAGAATTAAATAGACTATTCTCCTTAATCCCCATACTACCTACCACTGTAGTAGTATTCAAAGAAAATTCAGAAGTATTGCCGTTTACATCTCTTGCGGTAGCTGTTACTTTATCTCCTGGTATAAGTCCGGTCACAGCTATGGTCCAGTTTCCAGAATTATCGGGTGTCGTACTTCCAAGATATGTTTTCCCTTCACCATGATTAAAAAGCAGATCGGGGGCGGATTTGAATACTTCAACGGTTGCGTTCCCGGGATCTTGTGTATCCAGAGTCCCTATTATGATTGTTACTCCGGAGGTTGTGTCATATCCGGTAGTATCAATCACCGGGAAATTCATCATGTTATTGGGGCCATTATCATTATCACCGGCATCATTGGAATTAATACCCGGAGGAAAAATGTCAATTCCGAGAAAATCGTTATCATAAATTGAATTGGCAGAAATTGTGTTGTTGACAGTAATATTATCAATAATCACAATTCCGGCAGAATCGTTATATGTAATGCTGTTACCTTGTCCAACAGCACCAATGAAATTATTGATTGCCCCCTGCCCTATTAAAATACCACAGACACCATTCCCAAGGTCGGTTGAACAGTCTGATCCTATGCCTATCAGGTTGTTAACAACCAAATTACTGTCAGTGGCATCAGTAAGTACAATGCCAAAAGTATTATTGCCGGAAATTACATTACCATCAATTACAGAGGCAGTTGTCAAACTGCTGACTGCAATTCCGAAAGCATTCGGAAGGGCAACATTACCTGTAATATCCGTACCGATGTAGTTGCCTCTAAGTTCGTTGTGATCGGTGCCGTTATCTGCAATTTCAATCCCTCCGTAACGATTGCCTGAAAATACGTTTCTGTCAGCGGAAGTTGCTCCGCCAATCAAATTGTACTTTGCTCCTCCTCCTAACAATAACCCAACGTCATTGGGGATAGTATCGGTACCTGCCGCATTTGTTCCTACCAGGTTGCCTTTGAACACGTTGTAATTACTGCCTGTTGTAACAATAAACAGCCCATAGCTAATATTCCCGGAAAGTAAGTTGTCAGCCATAATGTTATGATTAGAAGCATCATCTACACAAATTCCTGTTGCATTCGGAATAGCATACGAGCCGGTTACATCTGTTCCGATATAGTTGCCTGTAATAGAGTTTTGTGAAACCTGACCATAATAAATTGCACCGTAGACTCTATTCCCTGAGATAATATTTCTTTCTCCGGCTGACATTCCCCCAATGATATTATATTTTGAGACAGTATTGATCTCTACTCCGTTTGCCTGTATTAATGTGTCGCCTCCGGGATAAGTAAAAGTGGTTGTTCCTGTAAAGTCGGTTCCAATGTAATTACCCGAAACAGTATTGCTGTCAGAAGCCTCAATGTAAACACCTATTTCCAAATTTGCCGAGATGACATTTCTTTCTTCAGAAGTACTTCCTCCCACAATATTATTATCGGCATCTGCTTTAATAATTACACCATAGTGGTTGCTCAATGCTATTGTTCCGGAAGAATCTATGCCTATATAATTGCCAATTACACTATTATTGTTAGCCCCTGTTCCGTTCATTACAATTCCACTTCCCATATTCCCTGAAATAATATTTCTTTCATTTGAGGTAGTTCCACCAATTGTATTGTTATTAGCGCTTATAACCATTACTCCATTTCCATTAGGAACAGTATCAGTTGAATTTTCATTAATGCCAATATAGTTCCCAATAATTGTATTCCCTGATGAACCAATATCGTTTATTAATATTCCACAATCTGTATTCCCTGAAATTATATTTCTTTCAGAAGGCGAGATCCCTCCGATGGTATTGTTGTATGAGTTGTCTAAAATGATCCCAATTGGGTTGGGCAAAGAAAGCATTCCGGAAATGTCAGTGCCTATTTTGTTGCCGGTTATAAAAATGTTGTTTGCAGGTGAACAAACTATTCCCACAATTGTATTTCCCGAAATAAGGTTGTTTGCAATAGTAATGTTAGCCGCATCCCCGGAAAATCCAATTCCATGATCATTACTATATATTCCGGCTCCGCTTCTATCTGCTCCGATATAATTTGTTGTAATAGAATTACCTGTTGCCATGGTTCCATAAATTTGAATTCCAAATTCAAATTGCCCTATTATAAACCCTTTTATCGTATTGGAGGGTGAAACTATTCGAAAACCATAGGTTAATGTATTTCCACCGTCAAGTGCTATTTCAGGGCCTTGCGTATTAGTGTTGCCCTGGTTTGTGGTTTGTGTGGTTGCGTTTATGTTTGTATATCCTCCTGTTATCATGGGCAGGTCAGTAGATGGAGTGATTGTCCAAACACCTGTTGTGGCATTATAGTTGGGGTCTGAAGTAGGTATGTTAAAGTTAATATTGTCTGGTCCCGGTACGCTATTTGCGTCAATAATTGCTTGCCTAAATGAACCGGCTCCCGAGTCGTCTGTATTTGTTACAGTGTAGGTGGCAGCCGGCAATAATAAAGGAATTAACAGGATTGATGCTATCGATAAAATTGTTTTCATTTTTAGTTGAATATTTGCAAGATATTTTAGTGATAATTTTATTATATCCAGCCAAATGTTCTTTTTTTTAGATTGTTTTGGCTATTTATATCTCAACGAACAGATGATCCATTGTGAGCTCACTTTGAACATATTGACTGCTGTATTGATTAGTAATCAAGCCGTAAGACGTTATGAAAGTAACAAATACATTCTTTTTGGTTTTAGTACTAGAGGTAAAAGTATTAACCTTTTTTGCTATTTCTTTGGCATATTTTTTATCGATTGCATACTCCGTATTGTTCAATTTCATTTCACATAGATTAATTACATTGTCATCTCTATCTATTAGCAAATCAATCTGAGCGCCATTTTGGGCATTTTTTTCAATCCAACTTCCATGTACTGCATTGATCCCGGAAATTTTCAATCCTTCCTTTATTTGGTCCACATGCTTTATACAAATAGTTTCAAAACTAAAGCCAGACCAGATCCTGTAGGATGGTTGCCCATGCATCTTAATCCAAACACCGCTATTAGAAGGGTTTGTATTTTCAATGTATTTAATATAAAACATCGAATATTCATCTGTTAGCCGGTAAATCGAATCTTTAGTCCCTTGGTAGGGTACATATTTCTCAATGAATCCGGATTCTTCCAACTCCAGAAGCGTTTTGGTTAGCGTCCCTCCTGATTTTATCTTACTTTTAGTTAACATTTCAGTTCTGGTTAAACCCTTACGAACAGATGCTAATGTTCTAATTATTGCTGCATGATTATCATGTTGGTCAAATAGAGAAGCAAAAACATTATTGAACTCCGTTCTTAGAGATCCATTCTTATTAAAGCATAATCGGTCAAGGGCTTGTGCAACACTTTCGCCAGGTAAAATTTCTTCCAAATAATAAGGAACTCCTCCCATAGCCATATAAATTTGCAGTATATCGTATCGGGAGAGTTTAACTTTTTTATGTTTTAATAGTTGTTCAGTTTCATGCAAATTAAAAGGAACTAATTGAATTCTATTGGTTAACCTGTTATGAAGTCCTCCTTTACTTTTAATGATATTTTTTATCATGTAAGAGGCAGCAGATCCGCAAATTACCACTACTATATCATCTCTTTTTGATGCATAGCTGTTCCAAAAGTTGTCGAAAGCCGGGAGAAAGTTTGATTTTCGAGTATCGAGCCATGGAAATTCGTCAATAAAAATCACTTTCTTCTTCTTAGATGTAAGCATATCAATGTATTGACTCAATTGATGAAATGCTTCAATCCAATCGGAAGGTTTTTTAAAATTGATATTTTTAGCAGAAAGAGTAAGGTGAAAATTTTTGAGTTGTTGCTTTAAGGGAACTTTGTGAATGCCCGAAAACTCAAACCGGATATCATTTTTATATACATTCCGAATGAGAAAAGTTTTTCCAACTCTCCTTCTACCGTAAACTGCAATAAGTTCCGGTCGATTACTTTTTAAAGCATTCGACAAGATGGATATTTCAGCTTTTCTGCCAATTAATTTTCTCATTATTTGTAATTATAAGCAGCCAAATGTACTAAAAAACAATTAGATTTGGCTACTTATGTGAGTATTATTTATTATTGTGCTGTTTATTTTATTTTCCTTTCTCCGTTCCCGTAGAAAAATTATCTTCAGCAGAAATAGTTTTCTTGCTCCGTTTTTTGTTATCTGCCTCTTTCATTGAGCCAAATGAATAAGAAAATGAAAGAAAAACCGTTTGTGACTCCCATTCCCACTTATCGGTATAAGAAGCCCCTCCAAGATCCACACTTTCAAATTGATACATCTGTGTATTTAAAAGATCTGTAAACCTAATGCTGATACTCCCCTTCTCTTTAAAAACTTTTTTCATTATCGCCAATGCTACATCATAATTGGGTAATGTAATACCTTGTAAACCTTTATCTTTCCCTCTGTACCTGCCATCTAATTTTATAGACAAACCTTTTTTAAAGGTTTTGGAAGAAGACAATTGAAAGGACCAGCCATTATTTATCTCATTCGGTGAACCATCTATATTCAGATCCTCAAATGTAGATTGGTAAATATTCAATGTTGTAGTTATTCTCCACCACTTAAACGGACTGTACCTCAAATTAACTTCAGCACCAACAATATTCAGTTTAGCTTGGTTATTAACAGAGTAAGTGGCAACTCCTGTTTCGGCTACTGATGCAAACCATGTTTTCTTATCGGTAATTTGCCTGTAATATATATTGGGAGTCAGGGTGATCTTGGTTCCTTGAAATAAATACCCGAACTCATATACATTAATATATTCCGGATCAAGATCAGGATTTCCTACACTCAAAACAAAAGGGTCACTATAGGATGAAAAAGGAGTCATTTCCCAGGAATTTGGCCTGTTAATTCTTCTCGAATAGCTCAACTTTAGCTCACTTGCCTTTTTAATCTTATAAGAAAAATAAACAGAAGGGAACAGGCTTGTATAAGACTTATTAAACTCTTCATTCGTATTAACCAATTTCGGTTTAACCGTTACATTTTCTAACCTTGTACCAATTTTAATTCCCAAACTTTTATACTGTTTACTCAATGTAAAATAAAGCGCATTTACATTTTGACTGAAGTTCATTGTGTTATTAAGATGATCATCAGAACTTAATACACTCAAAGAGTCTTTGTTGGATTCGGAATAAAACCCTTTTATCATGTTCTGTATATCAAAGTATATCCCAGCTTCAAACACCATAGAATCATTAATTGGCAATTCATAATCAATAGTTAATGTAGTATAATTACCCTCCGTTTTCATCGAGGTATTTTGAAGTTCTGAAAGCCCGTTGATATCATTATTGGCAAGAAAAAAATCTTCTTTAGTACTATCTCTTCTTTCATTACTATTAATAACATGTGTTATATCAATATCCAGCGTATGATCTCCATCATCATTAAACTGTCTTTGCCATCCTGCATTGATCCTGCCTCCATAATATGGATTCTTATTATCAGTATGCCTGTTGGAATAATTCTGAAGTACTTTATTACTGTCCATAAAGTCATACCTGTATTTGTGATCCGAACCATTCCACCCATTCCACCCTGTAACAACAAGGTAAAAGGTGTTCTTTTTATTTAAAAAGTAATCAATCCCTGCTAAGTACCAATAGCTCCTGGCTTCAAAATCATTATCGACAGTAAAATTCTGATAATATGTGGAATCATTCAAATTGTATGTTCGTTCCATTGGGCCTCCGTTATGCCCGCTCCATTTATACAAGCCAGCCATGGCATAAACATTGAGCTTCTTCTTTCTATAATTTATGTTGAGAGATCCATTGTGTTTTTCCACTGTTCCATAACCAATGCTGGCATTTACATTACCATTTAGGCCTACTGCTTTCTCCTTTTTTAAAACAACATTTATGATTCCAGACATTCCTTCGGGATTGTATTTTGCCGATGGATTTGTGATCACTTCAACTTTCTCAATTAAGGTAGCAGGGATATCTTTTAGGAGTTGAGACGCAGAAATAGGCGATGGACGCCCGTCTATCAGTATCTGAACACTTTTGTCATTCCTTAAACTTATATTATCCTCCACATCCACATCTACCGATGGCAGGTTTCTCAGCACATCCAATCCATTACCCCCCTGACTGGCAGGATCTTTAGATACATTATAAACGGTTTTATCAATTTTTACTTCTACCAATTCTTTTTCTCCTACCACAATAAACTCATCCATATTTTGAGAAAAATTCTCTAATGAAATTTCAGATACATTGTAATCAGGCGCTGTTTTAGTTATAAGTATGTCGTTAATAATGAGGGCTTTATAACCGATAAACGCAATTTTGGCATAGTAATTACCGTAGGGAACATCCACAACTTTAAAGTCACCATTTATATCCGTAACTGCACCGGTAACTAAACTTGAATCAGATATGTTGAATAATGAGACTGTAGCAAACTCTATAATAGAATTGGTAAGGTTCTCTTTTACATTTCCAAACACACTTCCTTCACCTTTTACGGTTTTGTTTTCCTGCGCAAAAAGTGAAAAAGAAACACAAAAGGATAAAGCTACATATAATGACAAATAAACCTTAATTTTCGGATTGAACTCTGCGTATTGAATGATCTTCGATTTTATTGTCATAAGTTGGGTTTGTTCAAGTTACTAATAATAATGTTCACCCAATTTTTTTCACTATCCGCCCCTTCAGTTTTGCTTCAAAGAATGCATGAGCAGGGAATATCATGGCTGCAATAACGGCATTAAACAAAAGTTTGAAACCCGGTGCCCCACCGGACCAGTTTTCAATGTAAGGGTCTGCCAATACCAGCAAGAACTCAAAGAAGATAAGGAATGAGAAGAAAATGATTCCCTCAGCCATTCTTTCACTCACATTAATAAAACCAAGCGAAATCACGCCACCAGACAGGATAAGCAGAGCAATTAGAATCACAGAGTATTGCAGGT
>JBDRNO010000282.1:0-20516 GCA_043811005.1 Bacteroidota bacterium
ATATAATAAGATAGGAAAAAAATCTTGCCGTGGAGAAAAAGTTTTAAATTTTTCCCTCAATTTTATGCTTTTATATACATATCCTAAAGAAATTGTGAATGAATGTTTTTTTAACGGTTTATATTCAAAGCCAAAAGTATGTTCATCAATAATTCCTCGTAAAATGTTATATGATAAACTTACTTCTTTGCTTGCGTCCTGTGAATGGACATCAATATATGATACATTTAATAAAATCAATAATATAAATAAAAAACGGGTCATTTTAACAAATCTTTAAATTCCTGTGCATATTTGAAAACCACCTCTTTATTTATCTCTCTTTCCTCCATGATCCTTCCCAAACACTTCAAGCCCGTATGGTTTAAAATAAAATCCTCGGTTGGCTTATTCGGTTTTCCGTTAAATATTATCCCCAAAACATCAATTTTCCTGCTTAATAATGCCTCAACAGATAAAATCGTATGATTGATGCTTCCCAGGTAGTTTTGAGAGACCAAAACCACTTCCGGTTCCAGGTGTTTTATCAGGTCAATAACGAGCTGATTATCATTTAAAGGAACCATTAATCCCCCGGCACCTTCTATTATAAGTGTGTTTTTAGTATTTGGAAGCTGTATTTTACTAAGATCAATCTCAATATTGTCAATAACTGCGCCTGCATGAGGAGACATAAACTGTGATAAGCAATATGATTCAGGATGAAACTTCGATACCTGATTACTGACCAACTGCTGAACCTTCATCGTATCAGTATTGTCTAATTGACCAGCCTGTACAGGTTTCCAATAATCCGCTTTTAATGCTTCGGTTAATATTGCCGATACGACTGTTTTACCAACCTCTGTTCCTATTCCTGTTACAAATATCTTTCTCATACAAATAATGTGTTTATGTGTTTAATTAACCTAAGTTGCCACCTATTGAAACTGATGTGGTATTCATCTACTGATAAAAAATACATACAGCTACTGGCTACTGGTAACTGGCTGCTGGTTTATGTCAGTAATGCTTGTTTTATAGGGACTTTACCAGCAACCAGAAGCCAGAAGCCAGCAACAGTTTTTTATTAGCAATTATATATTTTATCTAACAAAAAGTAATAAGTAGCAACTTGCGTTAATTAATAATTGACAAAGACTATGACCAATATCAAATATCCAACCATCCAATCATGCAACCATGCAAGCATGCAAGCATGCAAGCATGCAACCACTCACTACTTACTATTCACAAATACAACATCCCTTAATAACATCCGCCAATGCTTCAACTTCTTCTTCAGTATTAAAAGCATGCAAACATATTCTCAATCTTTCTTTTCCTTTTAAAACGGTCGGGCTCATAATTGGTCTTACATCAAATCCAGACTTTTGAATTTGCAATGCAACTTTTTTTACCCTCTCATTTCCACTCACAATTATGCACTGAATTGGCGTTGAACTCTCTATTTTTTCAACTTTTGTCCGACCAGACTGATCTTGCAAAATATCATCAACCTTTAGTTTAAATAACTTCACTAAATTACTGGTCTTTAATATTTTATCATTGCTCTCTGACAGAATGTCATACGCGCATTTTATAGAAAATAAGCTATATAATGGTAGTGCCGTTGTATAAATAAAGGGGCG
The DNA here is from genome assembly GCA_043811005.1 of Bacteroidota bacterium. Lineage (GTDB taxonomy): Bacteria > Bacteroidota > Bacteroidia > NORP154 > NORP154 > JBDRNO01. Next base: position 1,632 of record JBDRNO010000282.1, read on the forward strand.
TGAAAAATTGACAAGATAATTCCTTAGCAAGTTGCTTCCAAGTACAATTGCACCATGACAACCGAGCGCTTTTCCGAACGTATGAACCCGGGCAAAGATCAACTCTTCTCCACTACAATCGTAACTCCTTTTGGATGACAAATCCAACTCCACTACCCTGCCCTTTCCTCCATTTCCAATAACTCCTGTTGCATGAGCTTCATCAACTATTAAATGTGCATTATATTTCGAGCATAAACCGGCAATCTCCTTTAAAGGCGAAAAATCACCATCCATTGAATAAACCGACTCCACAGCAACAAAAATATTTCCTTTCGCCAGTTTTAGCTTATCCTCAAAGTGTGACAGATCATTATGCTTGAATGAAAAAGAACTTGCTAAGCTTAAACGAACGCCATCTCTAACCGAAGCATGGATCAGCTCATCATAAATAATAGTATCACCTCTAAGTGGAACACATGAAAACAAGCCGATATTGGCATCATAACCCGAATTAAATATAAGTCCGGCTTCGGCATTGTGATAATCCGCTATGAAAGCTTCGAGGTCTTCTGTAAACTTTGAATTACCGGTTAACAGTCTTGAACCGGTTGATCCGGTAATTGCCTTACCCTCAGTGTAGTTATAATTAAGTATCTTTTCCTTTAACTCAACTGACCTGGCAAATCCAAGGTAATCATTCGAACAAAAATCAATAAGATCATTGCGGGAAGTCAGATTCCTTATAGTTCCATCTGATCTTCTATTATCCAGACTTTTTTTAATATGATGATTGATTGGGAACAAGGGGAAGGTTTTTATTTAATTATATCGGAATTGCAATATTTTGCCACGAAGGCACAAAGACACAAAGCTACACTAAGTTTATTCTCAAAAAACAATAAATTAATTTGTGAAACTATGTTTTTATTAAATCTTTAGCCCAATACCTATTCTGAATTGAAATCGGATAGGAAAACATTGTATATCGTATGTAGAAACTCTCCTTACTTTTTCAGGTAAACTTGGATCATCATTTTTATTAATCCTTAATGCCCCTTCAACTATATCAATTGGTATATTTAAATCAAAATAAAATCTTTTGTTAATATCCCAATTCGCACCCGGAGTTAATGAAATTGCAGTGCCTATTCTACGATATTTTGTAGAATGGAAGCCGGATATTTCAGGAAAAGTAGCTATAATGTTATAGAAAGGACTAATTGAGGCACCAAGGTTAGGTTTGATTTTGAAGTTTTTGTTTTTAAAAAATACCTGATTATAATTATATCTAATCAAAATATTAAAAGTTGCAACTCTTTGCCCGGAAACGATTTGAGGAGTTGAAGCAGTATCATATAATATAACAGTTTCATCATCTTGTCTGCTAAATTCTAATTGACTTAGCTCAATTTCGTGATTATTTCCCTTTTTATTTTCAAATGCTATTGCTGCGGACAAGTTCCATAAAAAATCTTTATCGCTTTTATTAGTAGTAAATTGATAAAGACTATTATAAGTTGAACTTTCATTAATTTCATATGAGGTATTTACATAAAGTTTTAAACTGATTTTCTTTGACTTTAGAGTGTCTATATTAATATCCTGGGAAAATACTACTGATGAGATAAGTAACAAAAAAATAAGAAAAATGGATTGGAATGGATAAATAATCAAATTCATAATAGTGTTTGGAATTTTGAACATTATAATTATGATATTGCTCGCCCTGTGGAATTTCTTTGGATTCCACAGGGTAAAAAAATTTCGATATTCGGATTTACTAAGTTACTCCTTCAATATCTGATATTTCTTCTTTTGACGTCTTCCTGGGTTTAAGCCCCAATATATCAAACATCTCCATATCCTCACTAAACTCCGGGTTGGGTGTTGTAAGCAGTTTATCGCCAGCAAAAATCGAGTTAGCGCCTGCCAAAAAGCACAACGCCTGTCCTTCACAACTCATCTGTTTTCTGCCGGCAGAAAGGCGAACCACCGCTTCAGGCATAACAATACGGGTTACAGCGATCATTCTCACCATCTCCCAAATAGAGATCATTGGCTGCTTTTCAAGCGGGGTTCCCGGAATAGGCACAAAAGCATTAATAGGTACTGATTCAGGATGGGGATTCATGGAAGACAAAGCATGCAACATACCTGCCCGGTCCCTTATAGATTCTCCCAGACCTATAATACCACCGCAGCAAACGGTAATATTGGCTTTTCTCACATTTTCCAAAGTCTTTATGCGATCAGAGAATTTATGTGTGGAAATTATCTCCTTATAATGCTCCTCTGATGTATCCAAATTGTGGTTGTAGGCAGTTAAACCTGCTTCAGCCAACCTTTTTGCCTGCTCTTCAGTAAGCATTCCAAGTGTACAACATACTTCCAACCCAAGCACACTAACTGCTTTCACCATTTCCACCACCTTATTAAAATCGCCATTATCACGTACTTCTCTCCACGCAGCGCTCATGCATAACCTTGAAGCGCCTGCTTTTTTCCCTTGTTTTGCTGCCTTCACAACGTCCTTCAAAGACATTAACCCATCCCCTTTTATCCCGGTCTCTTTCGCATAACGGGATGCCTGGGAGCAGTATCCGCAATCTTCCGAACAACCACCGGTCTTTATTGAAATCAATGAGTTTATCCGAACCTCCAAAGGATCATTGAACTGCCTGTGAACAGAAGCTGCCTCGAAAACCAGCTCTAAAAAAGGCAGGTTGAACTTCTCAAGGATCTCTTCTTTTGTCCAGTTGTAGCGTATTTTGCTCATATATTTCAATTTTCAACTGCAAATATGAGAATTTTTCACGTGGTAAGACTATGTTTCTTACGTTAAAAAGTTATATTTTTGTTGGTTATGAGAATAGATATCATCACCGCCTTACCACAACTCATGGAAAATCCTTTCCGGCATTCCATAATTAAACGCGCACAGGAAAACAAGTTGGTTGAGATCAATATACATAATTTACGTGATTATTCAACTGATAAGCACAACAGTGTTGATGATTATTCTTATGGTGGTGGTGCGGGAATGGTTTTAATGGTAGAGCCAATTGCTAAATGTATTGATAACCTGAAATCAAAACAAAAATATGATGAGGTTATTTATATGAGTCCTGACGGAGAAATGTTAACCCAAAAAATGGCAAATCAGCTCTCCACTTACAAAAACCTTATTATCTTGTGTGGACATTATAAGGGAATTGATGAGAGGATCAGAGAACACTATATTACCAAAGAGATATCTATAGGTGATTATGTGCTTTCGGGTGGGGAACTGGCTGCTGCTGTGTTATGTGACTGCCTTATCCGGCTCATGCCGGGGGTAATTTCCGATGAAACTTCTGCTCTTTCCGACTCTTTTCAGGATGATATACTTGCCCCACCGGTATATACCCGCCCTGCCGACTATAAAGGGATGAAAGTGCCTGAGATATTGCTGTCGGGAAATACTGAAAAGATAGAAGAATGGAGGCATGAACAATCGTTAAAGAGAACCAAAGAACGCAGACCTGGTCTTTTGAACAACTGTTAATATTAATTGTTACTAATATTACATACAATACAATTTAACTTGTAATAATTGAAATTTACAATTTGATTTCTTGCGTGTATTTTAAAAGTGCGCAAAACAGGATATACCTCAACTCTTTAAAACAAACTAAACGGAGACGGATTCATATCAACCCCCTTCTTCTCAGCACGGTTGATCTTAAAGGCAAGGGTAATTTCATGTGTCATAGCGCCAGAGATCACTTTACTCATACCGAAACTTGCCAGGTCATAGCTGTATCCCAGTCCAAAGTATGTATGTTCAAAACCCAGTAATACAGCAATAGCATCCTGTCTCTTATACCTGTACCATACTCCTAAAGTAATCTTCATGTCTTCGTTTATATTATAATCATTATAAATACCAATGGCAGTTTCTTCCGCTCCACTTTGAGTGGATAAACGAAGATTGGGAGTGAAATCAAATTTGCCTATACCAATAATTTTAACGCCCCCATGAAAATTTGTCCTGGTAGGCAGATTACCCTGCTCATTAGTAAAAGATTCATCGGGTTTATTATGGTGAAATACCGAAGCGCCAAAATAAGCATTCACCTTGCTATCCTCACCTGAGGGATTATAGTACCATACAAGCCCGGCTCCGAAATCAGGGTACATTACAGGTTCATTATTGATGGTTTCATTCATGGGATTATTTTCATCAAATTCACCCAGTACATATTGTTCGTCAAAGGTTTGTGCGTCCAGATCGAGTGATTTTTGAACAAATCCACCTGTTAATGCACCACACAAGTTATGGCCTGATTCGGATACCTGCAGGTTATAGCTCAGCGCTAAAGCAATATCCAGCGTATTAAAAGCTCCTGCCTTATCGTTGAATGCAGACAGTCCGATGTCAATCTTCCCCTGATCATCCTCCATAAGCAAAGGATAGAGAAAAGTGAAACGGTATGTTGTATAACCATTGGAAATATTGCCCCACTGGTTCCTGTAATTCAATATCCCCTTTATATCAGTATTAGCGCCCATAATAGCTGGATTTAACCGCAATGGAGCAGCGTAAGATTGGGTATAACGGGTGTCCTGGGCATACACCCCTCCCCAACCCTCCCCGAATGGGATGGAGTTTATTAGTAAACTATTGATACTTAGTAGTCCTGCTAAGATCATTGATTTTCCAATGTTTTGGTGTTTACTCTGAAAATAGTTCATAATTACTTGATTTTAAATAATTTATAATTTTCGATTATCCTTTTTTAATTAATTTATGAAATTACGTTCTTTTCTACCCCCTCTGTATCTCCCCCTAAAAACAGGGGGAGAGCCTACACATTAGCTCTCCCCTCTCCTTCGGAGAGGGGTCGGGGGAGAGGTGTTATCTAATCAAATTAACAATCCCACTCTCCTGAACTTCTTCATCATTATTTGTTACACCCATAAACGAATATACATATGCTCCTTCCGGCATTTCTTCGCTTGTGCTTTGCATTGTTCCATCCCAGCCCATTTCTATGTCATCAGAAACGAAAACCAATTCTCCCCATCGGTCAAATATTCTCAATTCAAATTCCTTCATACCCCCTCTTCTCACATAAAATACGTCATTTTTCCCATTTCCATCAGGTGTAAAAGCAGTGGGTATAAATTCAGTGGGATCAACCACCCCTACTATAATAATATCAGTATTTACGCACCCATAGATATCTGTAACTGTTACTTCATATTCAGTAGTGGAAGTTGGGCTGGCAACGGGATTGAACAGACCCGGATTGTCCAGGCCTGTTTCAGGAGTCCATACATATTGCAAACCACCTGTTGCTATTAACTGCACACTTGTACCATTTACAATTGTGACATCCTCTCCTGCATCGGCATCAGGCAAGGGATGTACAATGACCAATACATCATCGGTAACAGTGTCACAACCCTCATAAGTTACACTGACTGTGTAAAGTATGGTAAAGTCCGGATATGCCATTGGATTGGGAGATATTGCATTGCTCAACCATGATACCGGTGTCCATTGATAAGTTTGCCCTTCCAATAACCCCATACCCAACTGGGCGGTATCTCCAAAACATATCTCGGCATCAGGTCCTGCGTCCACTACGGCAGAAATAAGCATTGTAACAAGAACAGAGTCTGTATTCTGACAGTTATTGGTATCAGTTACGTTAACTATGTATGTAGTATACCCTGCTTCAGGGCTGGCAAAGGGCTGTGCTACCGCTGGATTATTCAATGTGCTCTGTGGAAACCAATCATATATATATCCGGAAATAGCAGAGGTGCCGATCTGCACGATTTCGTCAGCACAAATAGTTGTATCAGGCCCTGCCTCCGCAACAGGCAGATAATTTATATAAATAATTGCAGACTCGGTATTGGTACAGAAGCCATCATTAATTGTCAATGTAATTGTTTTATTCCCACCATAGTTGTATACAACACCAAACGGATTTTCAGAGGTAGCGCTGGGTGGCATGGCGCCTGCTCCAAAATCCCATGAATACATCCATTGTGTGCTGGAGCTGCCGGTATTGTTAAAGATCACTGGCTCTCCTGCACATTGAGGTTCATTTGAAGTAAAGCTAACCTGTGGTGTCTCATAAATATTAATGGTTTGTAATGAAGTATCTGAACAGGTTCCATCGGTTACAATTAATGTTATTGTTTTAGTTCCATAAGCATTAAATGGGTAGTAAATAATATCCGTTGGATTTTCAAGTGCATCGGAGCCAGGTATAGTTTGTGTAGCTCCTGAACCGAAATCCCAGGAGTAAGCCCATGAACCACCTGTGGTTCCCGTATTAGTAAAATCAACCGAATCACCTGTACATGCAGGAGCAGTTGATGAAAAATCTGCCGTTGGGGTTTGATTTATGATAACGGTTGAATCTATTAATGTTTCAGAACACATTCCATTTGCAACAGTTAAGGTTACTATTTTTGTTCCGGCTCCTGAATAAATAACAGATATTGAGTCTTCTGCCGTTGAGGTGGATGGAGTAGCGCCAAATCCGAAATCCCAGGCATAAGTCCAGCCCGGTCCGGTAGTGCCTGTATAGTCAAAATCCACCACTGCTCCATCGCATTGAGGGGCTGTATGGGTAAAGGCAGGAGCAGGGGTTTCAGTAATATTGATGGTTTGAACATTTGTATCAACACAAGAACCCAGGGTAGTTATTAGTGTTACTGTTTTAATACCATCGGTTGAATATACAACTGCTGCCGGATCTTCATTTGTTGAGCTAACAGGGAAAGCATCGGTACCAAAAGACCATAAATATGATGCACCGGTAGTACCGGTATTGGCAAAGTCAATCGAATCGCCTGCGCACGAGGATGAAGGATTTGAAGTAAAATCAGCTACCGGTGTTGGATTAATAATAATGGCAGTATTTACGGTTGTTTCAGAACATATACCTGTTACTGACAGAGTTATGGTTTTTGTTCCCGGTTCCGAATACATAACTCCAATAGAGTCTTCTGCAGTTGAAGTGGCAGGTATTGCACCAAAGCCAAAATCCCAGTCGAAAGTCCAGTTAGGTGATGTGGTTCCGGTATAATAAAAATCAACCACTTCACCCTCACACTTAGGAGCTGTATGTGTAAAGGAAGGAGCAGGTGTTTCGGTAATATTAATGGTTTTAATACTTGTATCGGTACATGATCCGAGAGTAGTTACTAACGTTACTGTTTTTATATCGCTACCGCTTGTATCATATACGATCATACCGGGATTTTCAACTGCTGAACCGGCAGGTGAAGCACCTGTACCAAAGTCCCACAAATATGATGCACCGGTAGTACCGGTATTGGCAAAATAAACCGAATCACCGGTACAGGACGGAGCGGTTGAGGTAAAATCAGCTACAGGGGTATCCCAAATGGTATGGGTTTGAGTTGTTGTTTCTGAACAAACCCCATTTTCTACCGTAAGTGTAACGGTTTTTGTTCCTGGACCTGAATAAGATACGGTTATTGAATCTTTTGCTGTAGAAACGGCAGGAGTAGCTCCATTACCGAAATCCCAGGCACAAGTCCAATCAGGTCCTGTTGTCCCTGAATAATAAAAATCAATTGCAATACCCTCACATGCATCGGCAACCGGCGTGAAATCAGGTGCAGGTGTTTCGGTGATATTGATGGTCTGAACACTTGTGTCAGTGCAAGTTCCCAGGGTAGTAATTAATGTTACTGTTTTTATACCAGCCGTACTATAAGCAATTCCTGTTGGATTTTCCACTCCTGAAGATGCAGGTATCGCATCTAAACCAAAATCCCAATCATAAAATGTCGCTCCTGTTGTGCCTGTGTTGGCAAAATCCACAGCATCAAATGTACAGGAGGGGGCAGTGGAAGTAAAATCGGCTACCGGTGTTTCATTTATGGTAATGGTTAGAGTATCAGATAAAATACAATCATATTGATTGGTTACAAAATGTATTACCGTTTTTGTGCCTCCCGTTGAGTAAACAATTTCTGTTGGATTTTCTACATTTGAATTTGAAGGATTAGCTCCTAAACCAAATTCCCATAAATAAGTCACACCGGCTCCCGATGAACCTGTATTGGTAAAACTAACAGTATCACCGGCACATTTTGGCGCTGAAGAGGTAAATGAAGCAGAAGGTAAAGGGTTGATAGTAATAATATTTGTGTCAATGGCAATACATCCCGTTGGGCTTGTAATAGTAAGGATAACTGTTTTGGCGCCTGAGGCGGCATAAACTACCCCTGAAGGGTTGGGAGAAATTGACATGTCATAAGTTGCGACAGCATCCTGTCCAAAATTCCATTGATAAGTATATCCGGGAACAGACCATGCGCTGTAAAAATTAATCTCTTCCAACTCGCAAGCAGGCGCTGAAGAAGTAAAATCTGCTATAAGCTCAATGACTTTAAGGCAAAATGCCTTAACCTGCATTCCATTAACAGGACAAGCATCATCTCTTGCGGTAACTGCAAAGCAATAGGGGTAACTTCTCACATCCGATAATGTGGGAGTCCATGTAAAGGTGCCGGTAGGTCTTGCACCGCCTGAGCTGATAAAATTTGAACCGGGGATAGCGGTAGCAGCGTTTGAAGTTAAAGTTAAAAAGTCACCTCCATCAGCATCATAGGTATTGGTAGTAAAGCTATACGGGAATCCAGCACAAACAGTGTCAGTATAACTGCCTGTTCCATTAATACCATCCATATATGGTAAAGAATCCGAACCCGAGACAACGTTTATCTGAATGTCTCTTAACACACTTCCCGCAAATACCCCATACCTGTATTCTTCTACCAAAATTGCAGCAACAGTAATTTCCGAAGGATCTGTAGGTGTCATACAAATATCGCCTGTTGCAGGATCAAAAGCAACAGGGGGAGAAGATGTCAGCGGTTGGGTTTCACTATATGGAGGAATATAGACAACATCAGTACTTGCACCTTGTTTTGGAATGATTAAGGAATAATATAAAGAATCACCATCAAGGTCTACAGCACCATTATTAAAACAAAATGTCTGTCCATCATAAATAAAGGGGGCAGGTTTGTTAACAAATGTAGGAGAGCTATTACATGGATAAATCATATTATTTAATCTTGCTTCTACATAAAGCGTATCATTATCAGGAGTAACAATTGTTGTGGGATCAACGTTTCTGGCATATTCCCATGTACTAAAAACCCAGTCGGTACATTGGGCAGGAAGTGTTACAGTGTCTACATAAACATATTCCTCCCTTCCCGGAAAAACACCACCAACACATGTGGTGAAAGTAGTAGGACAAGTAGGCGTTATTTCACCGACTGAAATAAGTGAAGCAACCGTACTAAATGACACACCACAGGAAGCCGAACGAATATCTATGGTAAAAGCCGCGGGTGCGGCTATTCCGCCACAATCCCTGTAAAATGACACTACTACTCTAAACGAATCGTTTCCTCCCAGGCATTCATAACTCATGTCTATGCCGGCACAATGAGTTGCTTTTACCTCAGTCGTGTGAACTACAGATAGCAATGCTATGAAAGCGCTAATAATAATTTTTTTCATTTTGTTTAATTTTTTAAATTATGCAAAAGTATTTTTTTTATTTAATAAATCAATTATATACAGCTTTACACACCACTAATTCCTCTCTTTCTATGGAGGAAACATCAGCACCCCTCCCCTACTTAATCAAAGTCAATTTCCCTCTATAAACTTTATCACCTGCTTTTACCTGATAAAAATATATTCCTTCAGGACAATCACCAAGATCAATCTTAATTTTGAGATTCCTCACGGAGTTTACACTGAACGAAGTGAACGTGTTCGGAATGACACTTCGTGTCATTTCCTGCCCTACAAGATTGCGAATACTAACAGTTATCTCATAAGCTTGGTTAAACTGATATTCAAAAGTAACTTCCCCGGAGGCAGGATTTGGGTAAACCTTTAATTGACTACTGATTATTGTATATTGATTAATTGATGATACCGCACTTACTGTATCCGTTGCATTTATCATACAACCATTTGCATCAATCACAATAACAGTATAAGTTCCGGGGCAAAGTCCTGTTGCCGTTTGTGTTGCCTGGTTGTCAGGATCATCCCACAGGTAAGTATAAGGTGATGTGCCGCCTGATGCATATACTGTAATATCTCCAACACAAGCGCCCTGGATAGTATTATTGGCTATTGTGGTAGCCGTTAATGCTAAGGCAGGTTCTGAAACAGTAACTGAAGAAGACACATTACTACACCCGGTTGCATCGGTAACTGTAACTTTATAAGCGCCTGCGGGTAATCCTGATGCTGCGGCAGCGGTTTGACTTGAAGGATCATCCCATAAATAAGTATAAGGGGCTGTACCTCCCGAAACAGTTGCGGTTGCCGTTCCATCAATACTGCCATAACAACTTACATCGGAATAGACGACAGATATTACCGGGCCATCTGAATTGCCGATAAGCACGAAAATTGTTTCAAAACAACCGTCTGCATCAGTTACTGTACATATATATGTTCCTGCAGAGACGCCCTGCAGGGTGTCTGTACTATCCCCGTTGTTCCATGTATAAGTGTAAGGGCTTGTAACACCTGAGGCAGTAACAGTTGCTGATCCGTCAGCATTACCGCATGTTGCATCCGTTACGGAAGCTGATAATGAAATTGCAGGAGGTTGCAAAATAACGATTGACTGACTACTTACCGAGCCGTCTGCATCGGTCACGGTAACTGAATAATTACCAACACATAATCCGGTTGCAGCGGCTGTTGTTTGCGAAGCAGGGTCATCCCACTGATATGTGTATGGTAATGTCCCTCCACTTGCACTAACCGTTGCCTGTCCATCACACAGACCATTACAACTTACATCCAATTTTGTGATAGTTGTACTCAATGCTGACGACTCATTTATGGTCACGGCAGCAATTGCAGAACAGCCGGCAGCATCTGTAACTGTAACAGTATAATTTCCCACACCCAATCCGGTTGCGGTTGAACTTGTCTGTGAAGCTGGATCGTCCCATAAATAACTATAAGGAGGTGTCCCTCCACTTGCGGTGAGCGTAGCCGAACCGTCATTGCACCCGCTGCAACTTGCATCTGTGATGGAGGTTATGAGAGCTGTGGGAGCGCCTGCCTCGTTAACTGTATCAGCAGCGGTAGCCGTACAACCGTTGGCATCAGTAACAGATACAGAATACTCTCCTCCAGCCAAACCAGTGGCTGTTGCAGTTGTTTGGGAGGATGGATCATCCCATAGATAGCTATAAGGAGATGTGCCTCCTGTTACTGATACGGTTACAGTTCCATCGGTATTTCCGCAGGTTGCATCTGTAGAACTTACAATTAAGCTAAGGGCTAATGGTGGTGTGATAGTAATAATATCTGAAGCCAGACATCCATTGGCATCATTGACATTTACCGTATAATTTCCCGGATAAAGGCCTGTAGCTGTAGAATCAGTCTGACCGATATTCCATAAATAAGTATATGGAGGCGTACCGCCAGAAGGAGTGACAGTAGCGCTTCCATCACCTAAACCATTACAGCTTACATTAATTCCTGAAATGTTTGTGGTTAAAAGGGTTGGTTCATTGATCGTTATAATAGCAGTGGCAATACAACCAACATTGTCGGTAACAGTTGCAGTGTAAATACCACCTGCTAATCCTGTTGCCATAGAATCTGTTTGTGCGTCAGGATCATTCCAGAGATAAGTATATGGAGGATTTCCACCGGTAGCAGAAACAGTAGCTTCTCCATCACTATCTCCGTTACAGTTAATGTCAGTGCTGGAAGATATGGTAACTGAAGGAGCTCCTGCGTTATTCACAGATACTATTGAACTTTCAGTACACGCATTAGCATCAGTAACCAAAACAGTATAGGCACCGGCTGACAGCCCTGTTGCCGTGACAGTTGTCTGTGAGCCCGGATCATCCCATTGATATGAATAAGGTGGTGTTCCACCACTTGCGGTGAGCGTAGCCGAACCGTCAGGATTACCACATGAGGCATCAATACTGCTGAGAGTAAGAATAATAGCTGATGGTTCAGTGATGGTTATACTTGCCGTGCTTATACATCCATTAGCATCAGTTATTAAAACGTTATATGTTCCTACACATAAGCCGGTAACCATAGTTCCTGTTTGAGATGAGGGATCATCCCATAAATAAGTGTAGGGCGCAGTGCCACCGGTAATTGAAGCGGTAGCATCACCATCACAAATTCCATTACATGTAGCATCATTGCTTGAGGAAACAGAAGCGGTACCACCTGCAAGATCATTAACAATAACAGGGACATTCTCGCTACATCCATTTGCATCAGTGACAACAACCAGGTAAGTACCTGTGAATAATCCGGTTGCCGTGGAAGAAATTTGAGAAGCGGGATCATCCCACAAATAACTATAAGGTGCAATCCCTCCACTTGCGGTGAGCGTAGCCGAACCGTCATCCTGACCACAATTGGCATCAATGGCACTTGTAGTCAAAGTAATAGCGGTAGGTTCAAAAATTGTTGCAACTGATGTTGCAACACAACCATTATTATCTGTAACAGCAGCGGTATATGTACCGGCTGCTAATCCTGTGGCAATAGAATCCGTTTGCGAACCGGGATCATCCCACTGATATGTATAGGGAGGTGTACCTCCGGAAGCTGAAACAGTAGTTTCACCATCGCTAACTCCATTACATGAAATATTTATAATAAAAGATATTGATACAGTTGCCGCACCTGCATCATTTACAGATACTGCTGAACCGGTAGTACATCCATCGGCATCAGTGACCAAAACCGTATAAGCACCTGCAGATAGCCCTGTTGCAGTATCAGTAGTTTGTGAACCCGGATCATCCCATTGATATGTATAAGGTGGTGTTCCACCACTTGCGGTGAGCGTAGCCGAACCATCCGGATTACCGCAGGAAGCATCAATACTGCTTAGCGCAAGAGAAATAGCTGTTGGTTCAGTGATAGTTACGCTTGATGTGCTTATACATCCATTTGCATCAGTTATTGTAATGTTATATGTTCCTGCACATAAGCCGGCAGCTAAAGTTGTAGTTTGTGCAGCGGAATCATCCCATAAATAAGTGTAAGGAGGAATGCCCCCTGTTATTGAAGCAGTAGCATCACCATCACATGAACTATTACAACTTGCATTGTTGCTGGAAGCGATGGAAATCGTACCACCTGATATGTCAGTTACAGATTCAACAGCACTATCTGTACACCCGTTAGCATCTGTAACTGTAACAGTATATGTACCGGCAAATAATCCGTTTGCAGTGGAAAAAGTTTGAGAAGCCGGATCATCCCAGAGATAAGAATAAGCGCCTGTGCCACCTGAAACAATCACAGTAACCGAACCATTATTCTGACTACAAGTAGCATCAACAGCGCTTGATGTTAAAGAAATAGCAGCAGGTTCAGTGATGGTTACAATAGCAGTTGCAACACAACCAATATTGTCGGTAACAGTAGCAGTATACGTAGCGGCTGTCAATCCTGTTGCAGTTGAATCTGTTTGTGAAGCCGGGTCATCCCATAAATATGTATAAGGTGGGGTTCCACCTGTAGCTAAAACAGTAGCCTGACCATCATTGCTGCCATTGCAGCTAATATTTGTACTTGAAGAAATAGAAACCGTGTGAGCACCGGAATTATTCACAGATATTATATCACTTGCAGTACACCCCGGGGCATCCGTAACCAGTACCGTATAAGCACCGGCTGTCAGACCTGTAGCAGTATCAGCAGTTTGAGAAGCAGGATCATCCCAGAGATATGTATAGGAAGGAGTGCCTCCCGAAACAGAAACGGATGCCTCACCATCAGGATTACCGCAGGTGGCATCAACACTGCTTGATGTAAGTGTCATGGCTGGATATATTGCTATTATTATGGTATCACTGTTACTGCATCCATTACCATCTGTAACGGTAAGGATAAAAACACCTGCTGTATCGGTAGTGATGGTGGAATCTGTAAGACCATTGCTCCATAAATAGCTGACAAATCCAAAATTATTTGTGTTTAGATCTACAGTATTACCCTGACATATCGTGGTATCAGCACCTAAATCAATAACCGGCAATGGGTAAATATCAATAACGATAACTGAAGAATCATTTGAATTTGCAGAATCTACAACCAAGTTTGTCCAGGAGTCAAAAACATAAGTGCCTGGTGCAGATAAATTTGTATCAACTAAAAATGTAAAGATAAGCGTATCACCGGGATTTATCGTTACGGTAACGGTATCATTGACAGGAGTTCCACCATTAATACTATAAGATACGGGAATATTGCTTTCAGGATTTCCGCCAAAATTTTTAACCCTGATTGTGATACTGTCATTTGCTCCTGATAAACAATGAGATACCGGTGCATCAATAGCAATAACTCCTACATCGCTTGCAGATGGTTCATATATCGTCATATCATCAATATAGAAACCTTCAAAATTATTGGCAAAATCATCAACAGTATTAAAGCTAAACCTGATAAAAACTGTAGGATTGCCAGCATAAGCTGATATGCTCGTATCAAAATTTTGCCAGGCACCTGAACCATCCATAAGGTTGCCAATAGTCAACTGATTATCGGCAAGAGTGTCATAGCTGATACCATCAGTAGAAATAAGAACTTGTGCGATATCGTAACCATCAAATTGTTCTGTTCTAAGGAAGTAGTTAAAGCTAAGTTGAACATTAGTAAGAGAAGTCAAATCAATACAAGACAAAGTTAAATTAGCTCCTTCAGTAAATCCTGTATTATAGGTAGTATCAACAGGGTTGCCGAAATAAGCAGAGTTTGTGGTAGAATGTCCAGGATCACTGCCTCGAATATCTGTATTGATCCAATTTAAAGAACCAATAACATCTAAATTAATAAATGCCCCTAATGTTCCCGATTCAAAATCTTCAAAATACGGGAATGAGTTAATAACTGCGTTGATAACAAAATAGTTTAGAATACTATCGTTAGTATTATCACCATCTGTGCCCAGAGTTGTCCATGCATCAAATATATATGTTCCCGGTACAGACAGGTCTTCTGTGGATGTAAAAGTATAGGTTACTGTATCACCGGGATTTACAGTAGCGGAAATGGTTTCATTTACAGGTGGTCCACCGTTTACACTGTATGACACGGGGATGTTGCTTTGAGCTGATAAACCAAAGTTTTTAACTCTGACAGAAACAACTTCAGCAGCGCTCAAACCGCATCCTGATGTTGGCGCATCAATAGCAATCACTCCAACATCATTTGCCTGAAGTTCTTTGATCTCTATGTCATCAATAGACATATCACTTTCAAAACCGGCACCTGTGATGCCTCTATACCTCACCTGAATAACACCGATGAATGGCGACAGGTCAACGGTATCAACAATCCACGGGTCTGTATCTGCTCCTTGCTGAGGCACTGTGATAGAATCGGCAGTAACCCATGAGCCCCCTGAGTAAATGTCAATATATAGGTTGCCCATGTTTACGCCAAACATATGATACCAGTATATGAGTATGGGATTGGTTAAACTACTAATGTCAAAACAGGGGCTGACAAGCGATGCGTTCAGATAAGGAAAGTTAGGTGCAGATGCTTCAGTATACATGTAGATTCCAGCTCCTGATGTATGGTCGCCTGATGGCCCTGTACCAACAGATGGTGTGCCACCTGTATTGACATACCAGTCAAAATCATCGCCTGTTGCGTTTTGCCAGTCATTCTGGAGGGTTCCTGGTGTTCCTGGAATGAAAGTCTCAAAATCCTCTGAATACGGGAAAGAGGTGATAGGTGTTCCGTGAATAACCTGGTAATTTGTGGTACTGTCATTAGAATTATCACTATCACCAACCAAACTGGTCCAGGAATCAATAATATAAGTTGCTAGAGCAGAAAAGTCGGAAGTTGCAGTAAATGTATATGATAAAGTATCTCCAGGGTTGATCACAGGAACAATGGTCTCGTTTACGGGCGGGCCACCGTTCACACTGTATGAAACGGGGATATTGCTTTGAGCAGAAGAGCCAAAGTTTTTAACTCTGACCGTCACGCTTTCTGTTGCACTCAAACCGCATCCTGAATTGGGAGCATCAATAGCAATGACACCTACATCATTTGCAGATTTTTCAAATATTTCCACATCGTCAAATGCAAAACCATCATCTTCAACACTCCCGTCAGAGCCAAAAGCGATCCTTAATAACACATTACCTTCTCCGCCCAAACCGGCTAAATCATGGGATGCAATTACCCAACCACCGCTTCCATCACCTGTAGAGTCCCTTCCTGTCCAGCCCTCCTGCTGACCGCCCGGATTTCCATTAATAGTATTATCATTAAACCAATTATCAGGATCTCCGAAAGCCCCAACATTTTGCCAGGTAGCTCCGTAATCAATTGATGATTGTAAGACAGTGCCATCCCAGCTTGATTCCGAATTCCACCAAATGTTTAATCTAATGACCGGATTACCCAGCGCGGAAAAGTCAAAACATGGGCCAATAGCATAAGAACTCTCATTAGAATTATGTAAACCGGTACTCAATCCACCGGTTACCCAAGAATTTACCCCTGATCCTGCGGAATTAATAGTGTTCTTGGCTGGAGTGCCAAATGCCCACGTAGGACTAATCCCTCCTGAACTCCAACCACCCTGTCCTGATTCAAAATCCTCAAGATATGGGAAAGAGATAATAACAGGAATATTGTCAACCAGGTAATTGTTTAAACTATCATTGGTATTATCACCATCACCTACCAGTTCTGTCCATGCATCAATATCATAAGTGCCGGGGACGGATAGATCAGTGGTGGTGGTAAAAGTATATGATAAAGTATCACCAGGATTGATCACAGGAACAATCGTTTCATTTACCGGTGCTCCACCATTCACACTAAATGATACAGGGATATTGCTTTGAGTTGAAGTGCCAAAATTCGTAACTCTAACCGTAACACTCTCAGTAGCGCTTAAGCTACATCCTGAAGTTGGAGCATCAATGGCGATCACCCCAACATCATTTGCCTGGGATTCTCTGATCTCTATGTCATCAATAGCAATATCACTTGAATAATCTGCACCTGTAATACCCCTGAACCTTACCTGGATTACTCCGGTGAATGGTGACAAGTCAACAGTATCAGCAATCCATGGGTCTGTATCTGCTGTTTGCTGAGGTCCTATGATGGAGTCTGCAGTGATCCATGAACCACTTGAGTAAATATCAATGTACAAGTTGCCCATGTTTGCTCCAAACATGTGATACCAGTATATGAGCATCGGGGTCGTCATGCTACTAATGTCAAAACAGGGACTGAGAAGAGAAGCTGTCAGATAAGGATTGTTTGGTGCTGATGCTTCAGTATACATGTAGATTCCGGCACCGGAAGTATGGTCACCTATGGGACCTGTATTGTTAGAGGGAGTATTACCGGTATTGACATACCAGTCAAAATCATCTCCTGCTGCGTTTCGCCAGTCATTTTGAAGAGTTCCTGGTGTGCCGGGAATGAAAGTCTCAAAATCCTCTGAATACGGGAAAGAGGTGATAGGTGTTCCGTGAATAACCTGGTAATTTGTAATGCTGTCATTAGTATTATCACCATCACCAACCAAACTGGTCCAGGAATCAATAATATAAGTACCTGGAGATGAAAGATCCGCTGTAGCAGTAAATGTATATAACAATGTATCACCCGGATTGATGGTAGCCACAATCGTTTCATTTACCGGTGCTCCACCGTTCACGCTGTATAACACGGGTATGTTGCTTTGAGCTGATAATCCAAAGTTTTTAACTCTGATAGAAACAACTTCAGCAACGCTCAAACCACATCCTGAAGTTGGCGCATCAACAGCAATAACACCAACATCATCTGATAGAGGAGAGAAAACCAATACATTATCTATTATCCAATACCAGGAAAAATCACCTGTCCAAATAAAACCAACCATAGCATTTGAAACCCCTGCAGCAGAGCTGGAAATATCAATGAATTGCGCATCAGGATTAGGAGAAGATGCAGTCGCTGAATAGACAGTATCAAATGATACACCGTTATAAACTACTACAAAGACTTCTCCTCCAACGCCACCGCGAAAATATTGATCCCATTCTAAAAATACCGTTCCTGCTGCTGAAGCATCAAAAGACGGGGATATCAGCGCAACGTTTTCAACTGCACCGTCATCTGAATAGTTGTCACTGTCAAATATGGCAGCAGGATCAGTTATAGGTGCATTAAAAATTCTGCCACCAGGATTATCAAAATGAAAAGAATCAACCAAGGGATCTCCCAATAGTATAAGTTGCATCCAACCCGCCGGTGGAGTTGTTCCGCTTCCTGTTGAAAAATCTTCATCAATATAGATCGTTTGTGCATTAGCACTATTTATAGCAGAAGCAATAAATAATAGGATAAATAACTTTTTCATAACTTTATATTTAATGTTATTTTAATTTAAATAATTTCGCAAAAATAATAAAAACATAACTTGGACAGGCCAAAACCAAAAAAGGAATTATGTATAATTTCAAAACAAAGAACTGTCATTCCAATCCGCCGACTGGCGGAGAGGAATTTCTCTGATAAGAAAACCACTCCGAACAATAATAATTATTTTAAAAAGACGATTAAATTTCAATTAGGTTGCCTTAAAAAATTGTATAACAAAAAATTAGATGTATCTTTAAAATAATTTCTAAATTTGTGTGAATCAATATAAGAACATAACTTCGTAAATTTATCAATCCGCCAGCTGGCGGATGCCACTTATTACACGAATTAACACAAATTAAAAAATATCTCTATAAACGTGTTGTTCTAATAATTACTCATAAAATAATTTGTTTTTAAAAGGTATTACT
>JBDRNO010000283.1:0-6677 GCA_043811005.1 Bacteroidota bacterium
GCCATGTATATTGGTGATATTGGAACCAGGGGGTTGCATCATTTGGTATATGAAGCCATTGATAATTCCATTGATGAAGCTTTGGCAGGACATTGTGATAATATCGATGTATTTATTCAAAAGGACAATTTTGTTACAGTAATTGACAATGGCAGGGGTATTCCTACCGGCATGCATGCTGCAGAACAAAAATCAGCCCTTGAGGTGGTGATGACACATCTTCATGCCGGCGGTAAATTCGATAAAAGTTCATATAAGGTTTCCGGTGGGTTGCATGGAGTTGGAATATCAGTTGTTAATGCGCTATCAATCAATTTAAAAGCAGTGGTCTATCGTGAGGGAAAAATATTTACTCAAGAATATAAGATCGGCAAACCATTATCCGATGTTAAGATTATTGGTAATTCAAATAAAACAGGCACTAAGATTACTTTTAAACCCGATGCTTCTATTTTCGAATCAATTGAATTTAATTACGATACTCTTGCTTTCAGATTGAGGGAACTGGCTTTTTTAAATAAGGGAATCACCTTAAGTATTGTTGATGAGCGTGAAAATAATGATAATGGGAATGGGAATGGAAAAAACATCAAAGAAACCTTTTTATCCGAGCATGGATTGAGGGATTTTGTAGCATATCTTGATGTTAACAGAGAAAAGCTGATCCCTGAACCTATTTGTATAGATGGTGAAAAAAACGATATTCCTGTTGAGGTGGCAATGCAATATAATACATCTTTTACTGAAAATTTACACGCTTATGTGAATAATATCAACACCCATGAAGGGGGAACTCATTTAGCCGGGTTCAGGAGGGCTTTAACCAGAACACTAAAAAGTTATGCCGAGAAATCAGGGATGACCGATAAATTGAATTTTGACATTAACGGTGATGATTTCCGTGAAGGACTAACAGCGATTATCTCTGTTAAAGTACTGGAGCCTCAATTTGAAGGACAAACAAAGACCAAGCTGGGAAACTCTGAAGTGATGGGAGCTGTTGACCAAGCCGTTAGTGAGATGCTAACCAATTATTTTGAAGAAAACCCAAGGGAAGCCAAAACGATTGTTCAGAAAGTTATCATTGCCGCCCAGGCACGTCACGCTGCCAGGAAAGCCCGTGAGTTAGTCCAGCAAAAAAATGTTTTATCCGGATCAGGGCTGCCGGGCAAGCTCTCCGATTGCTCGGAAAAAAATCCCGAATTATGCGAGATATTTTTGGTTGAAGGCGATTCTGCGGGCGGTACTGCCAAACAAGGACGTGACAGAAAGTTCCAGGCGATCTTACCCCTTAGAGGCAAGATCCTGAACGTGGAAAAAGCTATGCTGCATAAGATCTTTGAAAATGAAGAGATAAGAAATATGTTTACTGCCTTCGGAGTGTCGATAGGAACAGAAGAGGACAGCAAAGCATTGAACCTCGAAAAACTACGCTACCATAAGCTTATCATAATGTGTGATGCCGATATTGATGGAAGCCATATTGAAACCCTTATTATGACCTTCTTTTTCCGTTATATGAAAGATATCGTTGAAAAAGGATATCTCTATATAGCCACTCCACCACTTTACCTTCTAAAAAATGGTAAGGAGCAAAAATATTGCTGGAGCGAGGAAGAAAGAAAAGCTGCCACAAAGGAACTTACAATCGGTGGCAAAAGCAACGTAAGTGTTCAGCGTTATAAAGGTTTGGGTGAAATGAATGCCGAACAGCTTTGGTTTACCACCATGGACCCTAAATACCGGAAACTAAGACAAATAACTATCGAAAGCAGTGCCGAAGCCGACAGGATATTCTCCATGCTTATGGGAGATGAAGTCCCTCCAAGGAGGGAATTTATTGAAAAAAACGCTAAATACGCCAATATTGACGTCTAAAGTAAAAAAGCAAAAGGCAAAAAGCAAAAAGCAAAAAGCAAAAAGCAAACAAAAAACTAAAAAACCAAAACAAGAAACTACGTTTATTTAGAAACGAGTTTTAAATAAAACCCGCTTTCAACGGGAAATACATTTTACCAATATGATACAAGTCGGCAGTCCTCAGTCTGCAGTCGGCAAAAAAACAAATTACTGACTGCCGATTGCCGACTGCAGACTTGTCTATTAACACCAACAAAATTATCGTTAACATGTCCGCCAGTTGGCGGATGAAATTTTAAGATCCTAATTTGGTAGAAAAAGATTTATCCCCACCTAAAAACAACAGCTTGGCAAAAGCTGTTATCTATTTAAATGAGAACTTTCGCAAAATAGCTTCCCAGTATTATCAGGATTATATTGAGGAAGTAAGCAAGCTCGACCAGCAACTCATTAAGTCAATAAGTGATCTGACAGACAGATGTTTTAGTGAGTTGGAAAAGAACCTTGACGAAAAATATCCTCCCGACCCGTCTGTGTATTTCAACAGTACGGGTAATGTCCTTCTCACTGGTGATTCTAAGAATGTAGAAAGCATAAATTTTGTTCGTTTCAAGGTACAGGGTGATTTTCTATCCAAATTGAGAGAGATCATATCCGGGTTTATGGATACCCGGCTTTCCATACAAAAGGAATTCCTTAAGGATGGCACTGATTGGCTTTTTGCTGAACTGATAAAAATGGCTGAAGATTCGCCTGTATCTGTCACCGCTTTTTATGATATGGAAGATTTGAAAACAATGCATGGTGACAGTTTTGTCCTAAAGCTCTTTAAATTCAGGAAACGTACATGGGCTAAAATAACAGGCAAGCCCGTATCGGTTCACATTCCTTTTCGTGAGCTCCAAAAGCATTACTTTCCTGAAAGTATCCAGATAACATTATTTAAACTGCTTAAAAACTACGGGAAACACAGTTTCCAGGATATTGCCGGGTTTCAGGCATTTTTTCTCTTTATGAAGAATTGCTTCGACAATATTGAGGAAAGAATAATAAGAGGTGATTTTTCATATAACTTTCTGAATGAAGAAAAGCTTAAAGCCAATCTGATCCTGATTAAAAACACCGAAAGATCAGAAGATTACCGCAAACTGATCATTGATGGCTTTCAAGAAAATATGCAACTGATCAACGATGATTTGAAATGTGTTGATATTAGCAGGTTGGTGATACAAAGGAAACGAATTTTCAAGTCGGGCAGGAAACTCAATAAAAAGATAAATAAGATCCCTGATCTCTGGTATAAAAACCAAACTTTATTTTTTAATGTCGCTTTAATGGATCTAATGCTCTTGTTAATTGAAATCCGCCTCAAAACCATTGTCCAGAAAGTAATTAAAGAGTTAGAGCATCTAATTGAAAGTAAGATATTGAGTACTCTAAAGAAACAAATTGAATATCTCACGGCTTTTGTTAATGAACTCAAGGATGACCCGTCCGCCAGTTTCACTCCCCCTCAAGTCAACTGGAAAAATGCTGATGATCCCAGGTATTATAAGGAATTTATTGATAAATCATCGGCTGAAATTAAGGAAGCAATTGGCATATTTTCAGGAACAATAGAAATAATGGGCGAATCCCGGCCAAAAACCGGAAGAAAATCACTTATAAATTTTGAAAATAAACAGTATGATAAAATTGACGTCATTTCTATCTCTTTAAGCAGGTTGACGGATTATTTGATACAGGTAAATTTGGTTGAACCTCTGCGGCAACAGATAAATGGATTATCTTATAAATTGATTAAAACCATTAGAGCTACTGATGATGTTGTTAGATTGTTATCATTCAGCATGAATAACCCAGACCGGGAGTTTGTGCATACCGGATTCTCACAATCAGGGTCCGGAGATCCGCAAAAAATTGATAAAAAAGATATTAGCAACTTCAGCCAGAATATCATTGAGTTTATTAATGATGGTAATGGTAGAATAAAAATTGAACTGTCAAAAACAACAAAGATTAAGAAAAACTTTTTTTCATCTGTAAGTAATTGTTTAAATACTACAGCAGAAAAGCTCAAGCACGATTCTATCATCCTTTCTTCCGGGAATCTTCAGCAATATATCAAAAAAAGCAAAAGGCGAACCGCGATAGCCGCAAGAATGAGAATAATCAAGGTTAGAATCAGGCAGACGTTTACAAAAATGTGGTATCGTAAAAGTGAGGGCGTTTTGGCTGCAAGAAAACTGTCACCGGCATACCGTGATGCCTTTTGGCGTAAAACCGACATTGAAAGTGAAATGCGAATAGAAGAGCTGTTGAGCATGCTTGATTCGGTCTCCCCAGATCCTAAAGTACTTGATGCTCTTCCATTTTATTACAAACAATTATTCATGGGTAAACAAAATGTTGATAAAGCATTTTGGACCGGGAGGAATAACGCCCTGGAAGATGCCCAAAAAGCTGTTAAACGTTTCAAAGATGGCTTTTCAGGTGGCTTGTTGATAATTGGAGAGCAAAACTCCGGTAAAACCTTTCTTTCTCAATACATTGTAAATAATTTTTTTGACAATAAGAAAATATATCAGATCAATCCACCAGAGGGTGGGTCTATCCGGGTTTCTGTTTTTAATAATGTACTTGAGAATGAATTAATAAGAGAAACTAAGGATGAAGGACCAAGGTCTGAAGTAAAAGTGGAAGAAATGATTGAAGAAGGAACACTGGTGGATGCTCTACATCAACCATACCTCCAGGCAGGCGAGGCATCTTCCCTGCCTCCCGGTCCCGAGACTCTCGAAGAGAGTCCCGTGGACTCGAATCGGAGCAGACGAGGTATCAATCATCCCTCATCCCTTATCTCTATGCACCAATCTCCAAGCACACCAACCGGTAACTGGTCCGGTCCAGGCGGAAAATACGAAACACTCTTCGGTGCTTTACCACAAAACTGCGCTGTTATAATAAACGATCTTGAACTGTGGTGGGAGAGAAGCAAAAACGGGTTCGATATCATAAATTCTATCGTTAACCTAATCAATGATTATGGCAATAAATGTTTCTTTATTATTAATGTAAATAGTCATAGTTTCCGGTTTATTAACCATATTCAACCTATTGACAATTACTTTCTCAGCATTATAGAATGTGAACCATTTAATGCTGAAGAGTTAAAGGATATCATCCTGTTCCGTCACAAATCAACAGGATTGAAATTTGAATTAGACAGCCCGCAGAACGGCCACTCTTCCTTAGGCGGTAAGTGTAATGAAAGCAATATATCCGGCTGGAGACAAGCACGGTTGTTCTCCAAATATTTTAATTACTCCCGGGGCAATGTGGGTGTTGCACTGCAGGCATGGATAAGTAATATTAAAAAAGTGATAGTGGATGATAAACGCTTGTCAAGGCAAGGTAAGGAAGAGGCAGTAGGACGACTGCTCATTGAACAGCCAAAGCTGCCGGATATCGAGCGCCTGAAATATCTCAAACCTGACTGGGCTCTTCTTATAATTCAATTTGTGCTGCACAAGAGATTAACATTGGAGAAGCTGCAAAGGATCATTAAAACAGAATCACAAGTCCATGAGGGCGAAACCAAACAACATCTTTCTACAAATGAGAACAGCTTAATGAGGCAGATCAATACCTTGAAAAGAGCCGGGATTGTTGTGGAAAATGCTCGCGACAGCAGTGTTCTTGAGCTTAACCAGTTTATCCGCCCCCATCTGGTGAATGAGTTGGTTGATAGGGGGATTTTGTGAGATATTAGGCTATTAAAAAAGCATTTTGCCGGGGACGTCACTATTAACCTGGAGATTCTTCGGGCTTCGCCCTCAGAATGACAATCTTATTAAAGGGGGTTAGGAATAATATAAACTTTAAAATTTCGATACCATAAATTAATAAAACAAACAATGCCAGAAAATGTTTTTCAAATTCCGGGTTTACCATCAATCATCCTGAAGCTTTTGATCTTCGGGGCTTTGCTCTGGTTGTTTTTTTTCATCTTTAAAAAATTTGTAATCCTGCTGCCTTTTAGAAAGAGTTACCCTGCAGGACTTATGTCATACAGGGTATACCGGTTAAGTATAAAGAATATTATATTGATCATTGAAGTAGTATGCTGGACACTTTTTGCGTTTTGGGCTGTAGATATTGTCTTTAAAGGGAACCGACTTTTTGCTCTCATATTTTCAATCCTGCTCTTTTTTATTTTCGTAGGTATTTCCTGGTCTGTTATCAGGGATTTCATCCTTGGAGTCATCATAAAACTGGAAAGGGCTTTCTCTATTAATGAGTGGTTTAAGGTTACTGACTCTCACGGCAGGGATGTAGAGGGCAGGATAAAAAAGCTCGGATACCGTTCACTTGAGATTGAGACTGAAAAGGGTGAAACCGTTGATATACCATACAGTGTGATCACTAAAGAGCTGGTTGTTAGCTCATCCCGGCATATCGGAGTTGAAACTGTAAAGAGTTATACTTTTGTGATGGAAGTTCCTAAAAACATCTTCCTTCATATTTCCTCATTTGTTTCATTGAAAGATGCTACTGATGCAACAGGAAGTGTTTCTGGGGAAACACCTAACGATAATCCAGAAACAAGCCCGGTTAAAATGGGTTTTAAAGAAATTAAAGAAAAAATAAGGATGCTGATCTTAAACAGTCACTGGGCATCTTTAAAAAGAGAACCACAAATAAAACTTCTTGAGGAAACTAATGACAATTATACCTTGCAAATAACCATCTATACCATGGAAGATAAATATTTCCAGGAGATAGAAAGTTACCTTAAATCAGAATTGGTAAGCTCT
>JBDRNO010000284.1:0-22713 GCA_043811005.1 Bacteroidota bacterium
ACTTAACCACAAACCTCGCAGTCTGCCGGGTTCTTTGCTCTACCAGTATTTTTTTTTCCTTTGTAACTCTGTCAATGGTTGGCTGGTCGTAATGGCGGATGGTGATCAACTCAAGGTTTTCATTATACAGAACCTTAAAATCCCACTGTAGTTTATCTATAAGCTGGGGCAACTTGCTCTTATCATCATCAACGCAAACGGAAAAGCTGATGGCTGAGTGCTGCATCATATTAACCTTAATGCCGTATTTGGCAAAATGCCCGAAGATATCGCTCAGATTTTCTTCAACGATAAAAGAAAAATCCCTGGGAGAGATTGAAATAAGTACCTGATTGACCTTGAAAATAAAAGAGGGGATAGCGTGAGCAGTTGCTGCTTCAACAGCCGGAAGGTCTTTTTCATTGGTAATCAACGTTCCCTTTTCACCAGGTGAATAAAATGATTTTACCCATAATGGAATGCTTTTGTTTTGAAGGGGTTTAATTGTTTTAGGATGCAAAACCTTTGCGCCAAAAAAAGATAATTCTATCGCTTCATGATACGATATTGCATCCAGCTTTTGAGTCTCGTCAAACCATTTGGGGTCGGCATTCAGCACCCCGGGAACATCCTTCCAGATGACCACTTCCACGGCATCAAGTAAACTTGCTATGATTGCTGCTGTATAATCCGATCCCTCCCTGCCCAGTGTGGTTGTGTAATTATCCGGGGTAGCTCCGATAAATCCCTGAGTTACAATTACCCTTCTTCCCATAGTACCTCCACGGTTTTGATAATCCTGGAGGTCTTGGGGAATAAAATGTTTATGAAAAGCCGCTTTAATAAGCTTTTCAGTCAACTCCCAGTCAACTTTTGCTTCTCGCCAGGTACTGTCAGTCTTTAAAAAGTCCCTGACATCCATCCATTTATTTGCCACACCGGCTTGGTTCAACCATGCACTTACAATTTTTGTTGAAAGAAGCTCCCCGGCGGATACTATCTGGTCATATTCAAAATCATGATCCTTTTTCGGCTTTTTCTCAATTCTCCGTTCAATCTCCAAAAATGTATTATAAACTTCATCATATATCTTATGATTTTTGTCTGAAAATAATTTTTTTATAATATCAAAATGAAAGGCTTTAATTTCCGTTAAAATCTCTCCGGCATTCCCTTCCCTATAAAAAGATGCCCGGGTTAATCTCTCAATGGCATTAGTGGTTTTTCCCATCGCAGAAACAACCACAACAATATTGCTGTTGCTATATGATGTTAAAATATCTGCAACATTCTTAACTGCTTCTGCATCTTTTACAGAAGCGCCACCGAACTTGAATACCTTCATAATATTACATAATTTGGACAAGCTAAAGTAAATATTTTCAATGGTTTATTCTCAAAATGAATTATTTTTGAAAAATAATATCCATGTTTGGTCCTGACTTGTCCAAATTATGTAATTTTGTTTGAAAATTTTTACTTAAATTTATGTCATGAGGAAACTCCTGACAACACTTTAAATATTTAAAAAACTTTATAAATCTAAAAATCATGAACCGAAACATTGAAAATGTCAGAACTCTCGTAGAATTTATTAGTGAAAGTCAGGCGGGTCATAAGGATGCCAGGGGTGAGTTAACAAGGATATTAAATGATATCGGGATAGCATCAAAAATTGTTAATAGAGAAGTTAATAAAGCAGGACTGGTTGATATTTTAGGAGAGGTAGATTCTATAAACATCCAGGGTGAGATTGTAAAGAAGCTGGATATTTATGCCAATGACCGTTTTAAAGCAGCGTTGAAAGCGGGAAGGCAGGTCAGCGCAATAGCTTCCGAAGAAATTGAAAATATCATACAGTTTGATAATGAAACATCGAGAGAAGCAAAATATATTGTGACAATTGACCCGTTAGACGGCTCATCAAATATTGATGTAAATGTTTCAGTCGGCACCATTTTTGCAATTTACCGGAGAATTTCATCATCCGGTCCGGCAACAACAGAAGACTTTTTACAACCCGGAACAAACATTGTGGCTGCCGGATATATAATTTACGGTTCCTCATCCATGTTGGTTTATTCAACCGGTAATGGAGTTAACGGTTTTACATTAGATCCCTCTATTGGTGTTTATTGTTTATCTCACCCTGACTTAACGATTCCCGAAAGCGGAAAAATTTATTCAATCAATGAAGGTTATTATGTACACTTTCAGGAAGGTGTAAAAAAGTATATCAAATATTGCCAGGTGGTAGATGAATCAACCAACCGCCCATATTCTCTAAGGTATATCGGCTCGGCAGTTGCTGATTTTCATAGAAACCTGATAAAAGGCGGTATTTTCATATATCCTAAAACCGCTTCCTCACCAAATGGAAAACTGCGTTTGTTATACGAATGTAATCCTCTTGCATTCCTTGTTGAACAAGCAGGCGGGAAAGCCACTGACGGTTACAAAAGGATTTTAGAGATCAAACCGGAATCAATACATCAAAGAACCCCGCTCTTTATCGGTTCTGTTGGAATGGTTGAAAAAGCAGAGGAGTTTTTGAGAGAATATTCGGCTGTGGAGGTGTTATAAAGGATAACGTCAGGGCTATGGTCCGTGGTGTCAAAGAACTACGTCTCCATCCCCGGAAACATCCTATTTTTGAAAGCGCTAAAGCACGAATATTCTCGTAAACCGCAATGGATTATAGCTCGCTGTTATTATCTTTTGCTCTCATTCTTCCGAATATGAAAATTAAAAAATTCCTGAATTACAAATTGCTGTCTGTATTTCTTCTCATACTAACATCCTGTGGATCAAATGGACAAGAAAATGCTTCTAAAACCCCATCACAAACGGTAAGCAAAACACTCCCAATTAGTATCCCTGATAGTCTTATTAAACCACTAAGAACTCTTATTGATTCTTCCCTTCAACTTTCACTTGAGCGTGCAATAAATAACAATTCAAAATGGAGATCACTGGCATCTCGAAAAAAAATAGGGATTGGGCTGGTGGACTTGCGTGATGAGAAAAACGTAAAATTTGCCCGGATTAATGGAAGTGAGATGATGTATGCGGCAAGTCTTCCAAAAATTGCCATATTATTAGCTGCAATGGATGCCATTGAAAAGGAAGAATTAAAAGAAACGGAAGAAATAAAAAATGATCTGCGTTTAATGATTGGTAAATCTGATAATGCTGCATCTACCAGAATGATTGACCTCCTGGGATATGACAAAATTGAAAATACTTTAACTGACTCAATATATGGATTGTATGACGAAGAGTATGGAGGAGGATTATGGGTCGGCAAAAGATATGCAAAAACTGGAGACAAACACCCGGATCCCATAAAAGGACTTAGTCATGCGGCATCTGCCACCCAGGTTTGCAGATTTTATTATTTGCTGGTCTTTGGCAAACTGGTTAATTATGAAAGGTCAAAACAAATGCTGGATATTATGACCAACCCGAAATTACATCACAAGTTTGTTAATACTTTGGAAAAAATAGCGCCAAAAGCAAAATTTTTCAGAAAATCAGGTACATGGCGGAATTATCATTCGGATTCAGTACTGGTGTGGGGCCCAAAAAGAAAATATATACTGGTTGCCTTAATTGAAGACGAAGGCGGTGAACAAATACTGCGACAGTTGGCTTTGGTGGTTGATAATCTTCTTAAAGTAAAGGAATAAGTATTGATGAAATTTTTAAACCGTTTTATATTAAGATCATTTGACATCCGAAAGGGGGAGTTTGTTCCTGCTATTTTATTGCAGTTGAATATCTTTTTAATCATTTTAACCTTCATTACGTTAAAGCCAACCGTTAACTCATTATTCTTATCGAAGTTCAGCGTTCAACAATTACCTTATGCTTTTATCCTGTTGGCGGTCTTTGCAGGCATTGTATCGTTGTTTTACTCGAAGATTTTATCCAAAATCTCATTGAGTAAAATGATGATGTACACTAATGGGTCCGGAATATTATTTCTAATTGGGTTTGGAATACTATTACAATTAAGAATTGCAGAAGAGATAGTTCTTTATTTGCTTTACATCTGGCTTTCTGTTTTTGTGGCGCTTGCTTCATCGCAATTTTGGATACTGACCAACATAGTTTTCAGTGTCCGGGAAGCCAAAAGACTATTTGGTTTTATCGGGGCGGGCGCTATTGCCGGAGGCATAATGGGAGGTTATCTCGCCAGTATTCTGGCAAATATAATCAGCAGCAAAAACATAATGTTTATAGCTGCCATATTCCTTGTTTTTTGCCTCCCGATTACTAATTCCTTATGGCGAAATCATGTTCTTCCAAAACTGACTCATTTCCAGCAAAAAAAACGAATACCGGGAATTGCTTCAAATCCCATTGCGATCATTAAAAAATCAAGATATCTTTCTTTGATAGCAGGAATTGTAGGGTTAGGGGTTGTGGTATCAAAATTGGTGGATTATCAATTCAGCGCTATCGTGACGTCAAAAATAAATAACCCGGATGATCTGACGGCATTCTTTGGTTTCTGGTTCTCTACATTCAACGTGATTTCTCTCGTTATACAGCTATTTCTTACCAGGAGAGTCGTTGGTGTATACGGTGTGGGTGTTTCATTATTAATATTGCCTGTCGGCATTTCCATTGCTACCCTTCTGTTGCTGTTCCTGCCGGTGCTGTGGGTAGTCATATTCCTGCAATTAAATGACGCAAGTCTTAAAAATTCATTAAACAGGACCGCTATAGAGTTGCTTTCATTACCAATCCCGATGGAAATAAAAAGCCGTGTTAAAACCTTTATTGACGTTTTTGTTGACAAGGGGGCAACAGGGATAGCCGGGATACTATTGATTTTTGTCATAAATGGGCTTCAGTTACCCGCCATGTACATCAATCTGGCTATTCTTTTGCTTATCGCCTTCTGGATTCATCTGGCATATCAGATAAGGTTGGAATATCTCAAATCCCTTCAGGCAAAACTTTTGGATCTGAACGAGAATCAAGACAAACGTCATTTTGATATTTCCAATAAATCTGTTTTTGAGGGAATAATAAAGATTCTGGAACTAGGCACCGAAAAGCAGGTTCTTTATATGCTAAAAAAAGTGCAGGAATTCAAGGATAAAAGGCTATTCCCAAGTATTAAAAAACTGCTTATCCACAGCTCAGGGAAAATACGTGCAGCAGCTTTACAAAATCTATATTTGTATAAGCATCCCGTTATAGTTGATGACGTAAAGCTAATGATTGAAGATACTGATCCGGATGTCAAGATACAAGCCATGGAATATCTTATTGCACACTCCCCTGAAAACCGCATTGCTTTAATTAATGAATATATTGAAAATGAAGACCACAGAATCAATGGGGCGGCATTGTTAAGTCTTGCTATTCAATCAAGGAATAACCCGGAAATGAGAAAGATTTTCAAAACTGTAAGCAGGATACAGGAAAAAATTGACTATTTGAAAGTGATCGATGATACCGGGCTCAAAGAGTCTTATAAGGCAAACATACTTTGTGCCATGGGGCATGCCAACATACCACAATTTTATCCGTTTGTTCAACAAAAACTTGATGACAAAAACATTGAAGTAGCCAAAGAAGCGATTATGGCTGCGGGCAATACTTTGAGCCCATTCTTTATCGATCATTTATTGAATTGTTTGATGAATAATGACCTAAGAGACGTTGCTGCCGTGGCGCTTGCTAATTACGGTAAAGAAATAATCCATTCATTGTCAGGTATAGTGAATAATCCGGAAACCAACGTTGAATTAGTTCGAAAACTGCCACTTATTATCGAAAAAATCGGGTCGCAGCCCTCAGTAGACTTTTTATTTAAACTATTGCAATTTGAAGATGTTGCTGTTCGCCTGGAAGCGCTACGTTCATTGAATGAACTCAAGATAAAATTTCCATATATTGAAGTAAATAAAAAACCTGTTGTGAAGTTGATTATCGAAGAAGCCAATTTATACCTTGATACCCTTGGAGTGTTGTATGCGCAGAGCAATATTGATCCCAATGCTTTCACAATAAGTAATGAAAATCTACAAAACGATAGAATTCTTGATGCGAGAAAAAGCCTGATAGAATTACTTGAGAGAAGATTAGACGGGATACTGGAACGAATTTTCAGATTGCTCGGCTTGACATATCCGCCCCAGGAAATATTCCCGATATATGACGGAATAAGAAATAAAAATCCGGATTTCAGAGTCAATGCGGTAGAATTTTTAGACAATCTGTTGGAAATAAATCTGAAAAGAATTCTAATGCCAATTATAGAAACTGCCTTGATGGAAGAAATATCCAGAGAGGCAATTGAGAATTTGGGTATTAATCTGCCGGATGATCATCAATGTTTCACCATGTTGATGGAAGGCAAGGATGTTAAAATCAAGATGGCTGTATTGTACCTGATCGCTCAGTTAGGTGATAAAAAGTTCCTTCCTTTAGTACAGCAATATATCACTTCTGATAATCAAAAGATAAAAGATTTTGCTTTAAGAACTTCCGATGCTTTAACCTGTTTTTAATACTCGGCATTACCGGACTTATCACACCTTTAGTTGTACAATCAAGTACAGTATGGAGAGAAATCCCTTTATCATTTGTGGCAATAATAGTGCTGTATGTGATGGCAAATGACTTTATCTCATCGGATAGCAAAATCCTTACGCGAATTGACGGAGAAATATAAAAAATCATTGCTGTACGACTAATGTTGCTTGCCGGGTTTTTTTTTCTCCTTACGAAGTGTTTGCTGTTCGGGAGCAGATTTCCACCACTTTTGGTGGTAGTGCTTTTCATGATCGTCAGGCAGTTTTTCCTCGTGGGGGAAAGTATTACGTTGGCGTTCAGTTTCCCACTTAGCAGGGTCGCGCTGCCTGCCACCTGCTAATGTCCCCACTATTCTCCCGATAATCCTTAGCATGCGCTTCATAAAACTTTCTTGCTTCATAGTTTGAATAGTTAGTGTTTTTGACGGTATCTTTTTGATCCGTCACTTTTAAATATTTGGTTTAATTTTTCTTATTCGTTTGTTTTCCGTGTTCATTGTGCAGGTTTATTTTGTGCTTCTTACAGATTTTTCAATACCCGAAGCCAGCGACTGGTGGTCGCTGGCGGAATTTTTTTTCAAGACATTGCTCATCAGAGCGACCATATAGGTGGCGCCATCAGGATGCTCTATGATTGCCACTGAGTTCATGTAATTAAGCACGTTTCCTTTATATTTTTCGCATGAATATCCTTCTTCCTGTTTACATTTGTACAAGCTGCCGGATTTGAAATATACCGCTGCATCTGCCAATGCGGGAGCGGTAGCATAGCGGATGCGCCTGTCGGTCATGTAAAGCAAGCGCTTCATCTCCAAACTGCTCTCCTTGTCCACTGCCCTGCCTCTTTCCATGGCTATGAGGAACTTCATCAAGCCCAGCGGGCTGCCGGTACTGCCGCCTTTTGCCGGAATGTATGAGCCGCCTCCTTTAGTGAACAAGGTGCCAAGCCGCCACTCATCTTCGGTGATGCCAAGCGCCCGCAAAGGGTCGTTCACTACAGAGACGGCAATATCAGAAAGCTCGCTTTTCGGAGTGTTCCTGAAATACTCTTTCGACTTTTCTTCCGTAAGCATGGGATAGCTCTTGCCGAAAGCGCGCATCAGGATTGCCTCCCGCCAGCACACGCTTGCAGCGCCATTGTTGCTCACCGAAAGCATGTGGTCCAGCCATTCGTAAAGTGAGAACACATCTTCCTCCTGCACGGTGCGTTTAAAAAACTTTTTCGTTTCAGGGTCAAAGAATGGCACGGTGTGGGAGTCTGTCATAGCCCACGTTCCTGCCCTGACATGGCGGGTTCTCATCAGCTCCTGGCGTTTAGCAAATGATTCAGGGTATATTTTTTTCAGTTCGGTGAAAAAACCGGCTGCCACCGCAATCTTGCCCACACTGCCCGGCTGGTACTGCCCGGTCTCCTTCCGTGAAGCGTACCTGATCTTTTTCCCCGGTGTGATGACCAGCACCGCCACCGAATAGCTTTCGTGCAGGCTGGGGAACAAACTGTTGATGGCTTTCTGGAATTCCGGGTCGGGCGCTGGAATGGTATTCAAACTATCACCCCTTGTGCCAGGCAGGTTCAACTTAATGTCCTTGATGGATTTCTGTGCACCGGATATGGGTTTAGCATCCTTTATCCCTCCATCCATGATGAGTTGCAAACGCTTGAGCCGCCTTATCCCGCTGACCTCATAGCCGTCAATAGGATAGCTTGAAAAATCCCCATAACTTAATAATGTTATTAACAGGCAGCAAAAACCGCTTTTCAAATTCATATCATCAAATTTTGGAATTAACAGGTATCATTTTCTCATTTTTAGTGACCGGGGTAATAGATTGCAAATAAGAAGATGAAGCAGCTTTCTTGTTTTCCACAAATGGACGCACCTGGAACAACCACAATTTATCATTCTTAAAACCCATTTCTATATCAAAGGGGCCTTTGCTTTCTATTCCGGGTGACAAAGGTAGCTTTTGTTTTATTTCGGAGGCAATATTCTTCAATGTGATCATGTTTGCAGCGTTCAAAATGGGGTTGTCAAAGGTTGTATATTTTTTTTTTGTTCCACCTGTTTCCGGTAAGCTGTTGTATGCAGGTTCACGGGCAGGCATAAGCAGTGTTTTGCCGCCATCATTTTTCAGCAACCAGGTCTCTGCCGCCTGTCCTTCAACCGCCCCACCTGCACCGCGGCTAAATGCAACAGTAATATCATTGTCATTACCGGAAACAATTCCTTTGGTGATCATCACACCGGAATAATCCACGTTAACGCTGGGAATTATCAGGATAGAGGGGAAGACATTTTCAGGGTTCAATAATAGCCGCTGGCGCCATTTATAGCTTCTTTCGCTATATGGCGATGCCCATACATCTTTTATTCCCTGTAATATTTTTTCTTCCGCAACCACATTGAAAATCGTTAGGTTTAAGCCGGCACCGGTAAAGTCTTTTAAGTCTTCCATATTGGTGTCGCTGCGCACAAATACAGGAATACTGCCCATGTCCTTGCCAAAAACTTCTTTAAAGTATTTTTTTAATTCAACAAGAAATTCAGGGTTCAACTTAATTTTTATAATTGCATTACGAAAAGTTTCCAGTTCTTTCAGCACGTAATTTTCAACTGCTGTTTCATCCTGCCCGTTTTTTCGCATTGTTTCCGCCTGTTCAAAAATGCCGTTCATATACTGCCAGTATGAAACCGTTTGTCCCGGCATGGTTTGATCCAGGTGCTTCCGGAATATGCCAAAGGGTATAACAATCCCCTCAACAACATGAGCTGGGAACATGGATTTTAATTGGCCGAGGTTAGCAGCTTTTGGCCCGCACAGTTTGCCTGAGTGTTGTGCATTAATATCCCTCAGGTTTAATACAACTGTTTGCTGAAGGTTGATTTTATTTACGGGTACTTTGATCTTCTCTTCGTTTCTTTTCTTTATGGCAAACAGTTGCTTTTCTTCTTCCGTCATTTCTTCAATGGGCTTCATAATAACGGTATTTTTATTGGAAACGGCATAAAACACCTTTTTTTCCGATAGTTTTTTAATATCCTCAAAGTTCTGCAGGGAAATTACTGAATTGGGGATTCCCAAATTTCTGGCAAGCAACTGAACATGCGAAACCGGGTTGCCTTCACTGACTGTCATTATCCCTGCTACCGGCTTTAAATCGGATGGAGGGGTTTTAAATACGTAGATTTTGTTTGCTGCGACTTCAATTTCATTTGATGACTCCTCTACAACAACCAATTCTCCTGTCGCATAACCAGGGTTCATGCCCCTTATAACCCCCTGATTTGGAATATTCATCACTTTATTGTAAAAAGAGGTATGAATGGAAAGAACATCTCCTAACCGGCTGATGCTTTGCCCAAGATGTAATAATATGGAAGAACGTATTATCTCATCGCTATAACCATTAACCTTATGTTCAAATCCTGAATAAAGGGTGATCACTTCCAGGTATAAAGCCCTTACCATCCCCGTGCTCCACTCTGACGTTCTTCTTGCATTTTCATAATAGCCGGTCAATTCAGCAAGGGATATTTCCGGTTTTGTAGGGGGCATTAACTTCACTGAAATATCCTTCCATTCCCATATTTCAAGAAATCCGCATCCTGCAGCCGCCTGGCAGATATAATTTATCTTATCCATCAGCTCTTCAAGGGTGCCGGCTTTCCATGATGAAACTTCCCTGGATAATATTTCTTCCAGCTTATTGGAAATATCCAAAAGCGCTAACCTTGCTTTACCACTTTTTTCCATCAAAATATTTTCCCTGATGTACCACATCATGTTTGAGGTTGCGAACATTTTGTCTTTGCCCTTGCTTTGATTGAATTCATCTGCATACTGTAATATCGTTTTTCTTCGTTCCGAATCTTTAGGAAGGTTTAAAAGCAGGGGAGTAAGTGAATTTATGTTCACAGGTTGATAAACAAGCTCCATGTTCACAACTAACTCATCCAATTTTTTAAGTAATTCAGGGTTAAGTTTTTCCTTGTGCTGTTCTCTGAAGATTTTGACTTTCTTTATGTCAGAGGCATCCGGTTGTCCGTGGATCTTAACACGCAGACCCATGAAAGCGGGATAGGCATCAGAGATATTTTTGGAAACAGCCCTCACATTTTGAGTTTTATTATCATCAATCCTGTGAGGAATGTCTTTAGCTGCCTGCCGTACAAGGAAAAAATGTTTACGAATTACGTCATCATCTGCCAGGAACCAATGGAAAAAGTTTATCCCCCATTCATCCTCATCTTCGATTTGAAAGGCTCCTCTGTAAAATTGCGCTTTTCTAAGCACCCATCCATCATCAACTGAACGAAGGTATTTTTCCAACTGGTACTGTTTTAGCCGGGAATGATTATTTTCCTCATCCCTGAACGCTTTATTATCTGTAGTGGAAAGAATTTGCCCCAGAAAAACATGATTCTTACCGGCAAGCGCAATAACTTCATCCTTGTATCTCGCCCTCTGAACACCACCCGGCTCCTGGCATTTTTCTTTGGGAGCTAAAGTGGAGCCGTCCTTACAAAACCAGCGAATGTCTTTATATGGTCCTCTTGTATCCTGCTTGTAATTTTCTATGGCTTTTTTTATTTCAACATTATCAATTTGCTGGGCAATTGACCTTGTGGGCAACAGGAGAAGGAAAAAATAACTTATTGGTATTACCGATCTTAACATTTTGTTTTTGATACTGTTTTTATCATAAATCAGGATTCAAAATTAACAAACCATTTTGTTTTTTGTTTTATGTTAAAAACAAGTGGAATTATAAAGAAAAATGACGGATTTTTTTTGCGAACTTCTACTTTCAAATACTGTCTTAATTACCGGTGGTAACAGAGAGCTTAGTGACCTTAAATTCCGTGCGTCTGTTCATCTGGTGGTCGTCTTCCGAACAAAATACATTATTTTTGCAGTTATTTACCAATTTGGATTCGCCATATCCCCTGGCTGTAATCCTTGCATCATAAATTCCGCCCACTGTAATGATGTAGTTCACGGCTGAACCTGCACGTTTTTGAGAAAGCGTCATGTTGTATTTATCGCTGCCCCTGCTATCCGTGTGTGAGCTCAGTTCAATAGTGATTTCCGGGTTTTCTTCCAAAACTTTCACCAGTTTATCCAGTTCAAAAGCAGCATCAGGCCGGATATTCCATTTATCATAATCATAATAAATGTTCTCTAGCACTATTGGTTTGTTGATCACAATCTGATCAAGTTCAATGATTAACTTAATCGTATCTGATCTGGTCTTTCCTAGAGTAGATACCAAAACTGTATTTGAAAAATAGTCCGGGCGATTGGCAAAAATCAAGTAATTTTTACGGAAACCTATGGGATATGTAAAGCTGCCGTTAACTGCGGTAAATAGCGAATTCGCTTCTCCTGTTTCGAGGTCTGTTATTTTTACAAATGCCTCTTTAACCGGCTCTTCGGTTCCTTTTTTAACAACAACGGCATCAACTAAAAAGGTGGGATAATTTTTTTCAAAAAAATAGATATGATCTATACTTCCATCGTTTTTCCTGTTAGAAGAAAAATAACCGCACTCCTTATCAGGGTTTATCATCACGCCAAAATCGTCTTTATATCCATTAACCGGAAACTGTAAATGTCCTGGCTTCATCCATGTATTTCCTGATCTTCTTGACTCATAAATATCCAAACCACCTATGCCTTCATGCCCGTCAGAAGAGAAGAAGAGTGTTTGACTGTTATTATGACCTGTAAGCAAAAAAGGGAACATTTCGTTTCCCTTAGTATTGATAATTCCTCCCAGATTTTCAGGTTTTGACCAGCTTTCATCAATAAATTCCGACATGTAAATATCTGTACCTCCGAATCCGCCTTGCATATCGGAAATAAAATAAAGCGCCTTGCTATCTCCGGTAAGCGTTGGGTGTCCGCATGAAAATTCATCACTGTTAAAAGGGAGTGCGACAGGTGTTTGCCAGCTTCCGCCAGTTAACGTTGAGGTATATATTTTCAAGTTATTTTCGTTGCTGATGCTCTTGCCAGGTTTTTTGCGGCTGAAGTTGCTACGCGTAAAATAAATAGTTTTCCCGTCTGGTGAAAAGGTACATGGCCCCTCATGAAACTTTGAATTGATTCCCTTCCCAAATGGTTTTGAATCTTCTGTAATGATTGCACCATCTGTATCAGCACTATATAGGTCAAGGTAAGGTCTTTCGTTCCATGGGTTTATCTGGTTAGTTTTGTCGCTATTTTTTTCCGAACAAAAAACCATACCGTTTCCATATTTTACCGGGCTGAAATTGGAATATGAATCGTCTAAACCCATTTGCTTGATATGATACAAAAACGATTCTCTGGAAAAACCTGCAAGCGAATCGCAGGAGTTGAGCAGTGCAATCACACGTTCATCAGTTGGAAAATCATCAAGGTATCTGGCATACCATATCTTAGCAAGGTCATACTTTTCATTGCTTTTCAGGATCTTGGCATAGTGAAGCCGATGTTCCGGTTTGGCTTCAGGAAGTATAACAACTTTCGCATACCATTTTTCCGCTTCGGATGAGTTATTTATTTTCAGATAGCTTTCTGCCAATTTCATTAATACTTCCACATCTTCTTTTTGCTCCATCGCTTTTTCCAAAAGAGGAATCGCTTTGGCATAAGCCATCCGGTCGTATTCTTTGCTACCTCTAAAGGCAGGATTTGCACAACCCGCTACCAACAGGCAAAAAGCCATATAATTGATAATCTTCATAATTAAAAAAATCGTGGTGTTTTCATTTTCACAGCTTCTTTGCCAAGATCATAAGAAACAATGATTTCGTGAGAACCGGAATTGTAATGTCTAAGACAAGAAATTGTAAAATCATGGGCATAGCCTAACCGTAATTGTTTATTAATTTGGAACTCAACTAAACCGACAAAACTATCGCCACTACGGTATGAGACGCCCAGCCAAATGACCTGCTTGAGCAAAACATTGAGGTTAATATCAACTTCAGCCGGGGTATTGGGAACATACTTAAGCAAAAATGAGGGCTTCAAAATAACATTTTCGTTGACTGAATAAACATACCCGCCAGTGATGTAATAATGTCTTACCTGATGAGGCGCTTTTGCAGTTTTGATGTTTAGAGTTGTCCCCGGTTCATAATTGATGATATGCGGAATAGCAAGCCCTGCAAAATACTTATCGGTATAATAATACAAACCCGTTCCGAAATTTGGCACAATGGCGGTGACGGTGGATTGCCGGTAAACATCATCACCTTCGTCCCAAACTTTTAGCTCAGATAGCTCTGCACGATAATATGACAATCCGGTTCGCAAGCCCATGGCCAGCTTCGCATTGTCCAGTTTCAGGTGATAGGAATAATCCCCGTTAATGTCTGTTCGTTCGGTAATACCTACCACGTCTCTCGTGAATTGAAGCCCCAGCCCGATGTTTTTTCCACCAATAGGGGCGTCAAAACTGGCAAACTGTGATGTTGGCGCTCCCGAAAACCCCAACCATTGTTTTCGGTATATTACTGTAGCATTGGGATAGGGATGGCATCCTGCATAAGCAGGATTCATCAAATTTATGTTGAACATATATTGGCTCACCATCGGGTCTTGCTGCGCCAAAAGACAGGTGGGGACAATAAAAGCCAGCAATATCAGCGTTTTCTTTTTCATGATTTTTATCTCCTGATGTCAACATAGCCGGTGAGGGCTATTCCCGCATCTTTTATAGTTAAAATGACATAATAAGTTCCGTCCGGGATACTTTTGCCGCTTAGGTTTTCACCTTTCCATTCGTTTTGATAATTTTCTTTTTCGTAAACCAGGTTGCCCCAGCGGTTATAGGCAACAAGGTTATTTTCAGGATATGCATCAATGCCCAATATTACAAAATAGTCGTTTTTCCCATCCCCGTTTGGCGTATATCCGGTTGGCATTGCGAGTGCATCAGGCTGTGTGATCGCCACTACATCTGTGCCAGTACAACCATTAAAATCGGTAACTGTTAATTGATAATTTCCTGCACTTAAACCGGTGATAGATGCAGTGTTTGCCCCGTTGGACCATAGATAAACGAAATATCCTGTTCCGCCTGAAACAGAGGCATCGGCTATTCCATCTGTTCCCTGGTAAAAACTTATGTTATATCCGTTGGGAAGGATCTGGCTGCTTACACTGACATTAAGTATTTCCGGTTCGGTAATTTGAATACTGTCCGTTGATGTGCAACCATTTGAGTCTTGAACAACCAAAACATACCAACCCGCACCCAAACCTGAAATATTTTGTGTTGAATCATCATTTGACCAATTAAACACAAAGGGGGCTGTTCCGTTTGTTAAGCTTGCTGAGATGCTGCCGTTTTGGTTGCCATAACAATCAATGTCATTTCCATTTAATGTAAGAATGATGTGAGCGTTTTCATTCACAAATATTGAAGCGGTATCACTGCAATTGTTTGTATCTGTGACTATTACCAGATATGTTCCTCCCGCTAAACTGGAAATATCCTCCGTTGTTGAGCTATCTGACCAGAGAAAGGAAAACCCCGGTGTTCCACCGCCAACAGTCAGGTCAATAGAACCTGTCGGCACGCCACTGCACAGAGCATCAATAACAGAATAATAGATAGTTATTGACGGAGGTTCGTCAATTGTAACCGAATCGCTGACCGCACAACCTGCTGCATCAGTCACGGTAACCACTTGTACTCCGGCACACAAGGCAACTGCAGCGGAATCAACTTCACCGTTATTCCAATTGAAATTGAATGGAGCCACCCCACCTGAAGGAGTAACCAGGGCATACCCGTCACAACTGCCGTTGCAGGAGGTAAAGCTATTGTTGAAAGAAAGCATTATTTGTACAGGTTCAGCAATTGTGAATGTATGCACCGTATCGCACCCTGCCGCATCTGAAATGGTCACTGAATAGGTGTTGGGGCAAAGATTTGTCACAACCGGATCAGTAGAATTTCCGGCAAGCGAATCCCATAAATATGTATAGCCGGGTTGCCCTCCAGAAGGGAAAAGTTCAATCATCCCGTTACACATTCCGAAACAACTTTCATCGGCAACTATCAGGTTAGCCAACATTTGCGTGCCTGTATTAACAGTATCGCCTTCGATGGTAATGCAGCCGCTATTATTTGTCGTCTCTACAAAGTAAATACCCGGACAAAGCCCTGTCGCGAATGAGTCGGTTTGCCCTGTAGTAAGCCCGGTACTATAATCAAACCATTCATAACTGCATGGAGGGTCGAGACATGACGAGGTCACCAAAGCCGTTCCGTTGCATGCGCCAAAGCATATTTCATCGGAAATATTCAATGAAACACTCTCCGCACCAATGTCGCTTATATTGAACGAAAAAATATCTATACAGATATTTGTATCGAAAACATATATGCTGTATAATCCCTCACATAATCCGCTTGCCATTGTATCGCTATGGGGAATAGGATTAAAATAAGCATCTACCCATTCGTATGTATAGCCCGGTGTTCCGCCTGAAACAGACACTGTAGCTGAGCCATTGCAAACACCGCAAGTGGAAGGATCAGAAAAGATATTTGCACTCAGTGAAGCAGGCTCAGCGATAACAGCATAGACCACCGTATCACACCCTGACGCATCAGTGATCATCACTGAATAAGTCCCGGTGTCAAGGTTTACGGCAGTAGCTGTGGTGTCGCCATTGCTCCACAAATAAGTGTAAAACCCGTTTCCTCCCGAAACCTGCAGGGCAATGAAGCCGGAAGTGTCTTCACTGCAGAGAGCATCATTTTCATAAACAACAACAGACAGGGGTTGCGGCTGTAAGACAACGGCTTGGAAAACCGTATCACATACATTGGCATCGCTGATGAAAACGTTGAAGGTATCAGAACATAAACCTGTTGCAGTAGAACCGGTTTGTGTCAAGGAATCGCTCCATAAATAGGTGTATGGAGCAGTTCCACCGGAAAGGAAGGCGGTTGTGGTTCCGTTACATTCACTGTTGCATATAACATCAGTAGTAGTTATTGATGCGTTAATAGTTTGCGGCTGGCTGACAGAAATTATTATCATCGTGTCACAGTTATTGGTGTCTGAAATGATCACATTGTATGTTCCTGCACAAAGCCCGGTGGCTGTTGACCCGGACTGTCCTCCTGCCATGCTGTCCCATTGATAAAAATAGGGAGCAGTACCACCTGAAGATAAGACGGTTGCAGTCCCATCGCATGAATTATGACACAAGGCATCGGTTACCGATAAAGTTGAGTTTAAAGGTTCCGGTTCCGTAATATTGAAAAGAACCGAATCCACACAGCCATTGTCATCGGTTACCTTAACAAAATGAGCCCCATCACATAGTCCGTCTGCCAGAGAATCAATATGGCCGTTGTCCCAAAGAAACATATATGGATAAACCCCACCAGAAACAGAAACGCTGGCTGTTCCATCACAAACTTCCTTGCAGCTCGCATTGGCGCTATCCTTCAGCACGGTAATGGCAGATGGCTCGGTAATAGTAAAGCTGTAAACGGTATCGCAAGCAGCGCTATCGGTAATTATGACGGAATAGATTCCGGGGGATAATCCTGTAACGCTTGAATCTGTGCTGCTTCCGGCATTAGCGCTCCATAAATATATGAAACTCCCTGATCCTCCGCCTGGGCTAACCACAATACTTCCATCATTTACCCCAAAACAATTTGAGTTGCTCAAAGTTGCATTATGCAAGATAGGGAGCGGTTCTGTAACCGTATCAATTACTACGTTCAGGCAAGCGCTGTTGTTGGCGACATGGACGCTATAAACCCCGCTGCATAGGTTTGTTGCAAGCGAATCGGAAAAGCCCAGCAAAGTGGCTGATGACAGTTCATACCACTCAACTGTGCAGGGAGGGTCATTACACACAAAATTTGCTTCTATCTGCCCGTCACAGCTTGAAAAACACGAGGTGTTGCCAGAAATCGTTGAAACCGCTTCAGCTCCGATATTTGAAACCCCGATGGCAAAAGTATCAACACAATTATTTGTGTCAGAAACCAACACATAATACATACCAGCACAAAGGGAAGCAGCATTGGAGTCCGTTTGCCCAATTGGGTTGAAGGAGACATCAAGCCAATTGATTATATAGCCTGGGGTGCCGCCAGAAGCAGAAACGGAAGCGCTGCCATTACATGCTCCGCAGGTAGCGTTATTTGTTGCCATCATCGCTGAAAACGCGGGTGGTGTTGCAATATTCACCGAAGAGAGTATCTCGCAGCCATTTGCATCAGTGACCTTTACCGTGTAATTGCCTGCGCAAAGCCCGGAAGCCAGCGAATCGGTTTGTGCAAGCGGGTTATTCCACAGGAAGGTATAAGGCATAACACCTCCTGAAGGGGAAGCCACCGCATTTGCGTTGCAATCACCAAAACAGCTGTTAGAAGTTGCCCCGGCAGTAGAAGAAGCAGTCAAGGGAGACGGCTCAGTTATTGTGAAACCAGTATCAATCTGACAAGAATTGGTGTCGGTAACAGTTACACTGTATACTCCCGCACCGAGGTTTGCAATATCTTCGGTTGTTTCTAATGTGCTCCACAAGTAAATGTATGGTGAAGCGCCACCGTTGACCGAGAGGTTGATGTAACCATTAGTTGAGCCGTTACAGCTCACATTGCCCCCCCCCGCAAAACCCGGGATCGTTGCTGATGCACTGAAAATATCAGGCAATGTAATGTTAACAGTTGGCGAAGTACAACCAGATGTATCCCTTACAATAATATTGTAGCTGCTATTAATTGGCAGCACAGCATCGTAATCGCCAGGTATTTGGTAGGTATTTCCGTTGTTAAAGGAAACGCTGAACGGGCCCCCATCGCCACCGGATGGGGAAACAATAACTGTATCATCCAAAGTGCCTGCGCTGAAACAGGGGTTAAAAACTACATCCGAAACATAAAGAGCTACCGATGGATTGATAAAAAAACTATGAGGCACGGCACTTGAGCACATGAACGAATCCAAAATAATGACATTGTAAGCGCTGTTAACAGGCAAATCCTCAACATAGTCGCCTTGTGTAAGAAAAGTAATTCCATTGTCAAACGAAATCTGATAAGGGCCGTATCCGCCAAAAGGGCTTACAGTGACTGTAGCAACGGTGCTTCCAGGCACCGGGCAGTCAACACTCACAGAAAGAAATTCCAGCGAATCCGGCTCATCAATGATAATATCCGGGATGGTAGTGAGCTGACAACCATTAGAGTCGGTTACAATAAGAAAATACTGACCTGATACCAGATCTGTGATGTCTTCAGTGGTTTCTCCATTTGACCAGATGTAAGTGTACGGTAATGTTCCTCCATAAATATTTACATCAATATTACCTATTGAATCCCCAAAACAGGCAACATCGGCTTTAGAAATTGAATAAGTTAATGCAGGCGGTTCCGTGATATTCACTGATATTGTATTCGAGCAACCTTTATTATCCGTAACAATAACTGAATAATCATCGGGGGCAAGTAAGGAAATGTCTTCTGTATAACTACCGTTTGACCATACGAAAAAGTAAGGAAAAGTTCCACCGCTCACTGCAAGGTCAATGGAACCATTGTTAAAGCTATTGCAGGTTACATCAGTTTTTTGCACAGAAATCGCTAATGCAGACGGTTCCAAAATATATACTGTAGCCACAGAACTACAGTTTAAGGAGTCGGTAATCATAACGTCATAGCTTCCCGGGCTAAGCCCTGTTGCAATTTGAGTTGTTTGAGAATCACTCCACAGATATGTATATGGCAGCGTACCGAAATATCCGTTTGCGT
Source organism: Bacteroidota bacterium (assembly GCA_043811005.1). GTDB lineage: Bacteria > Bacteroidota > Bacteroidia > NORP154 > NORP154 > JBDRNO01. Next base: position 19,321 of record JBDRNO010000284.1, read on the forward strand.
TTGCTGAACCATCGTTTACACCAAAGCAGCTTACATCAATAGAATTAATTGTTGCGGCTAAATTGCTGCAATCAGGTCCATTTATTTCAACGCTATCGGTGAGCGAACAGCCATTGGCATCGGTCAGAATAACGAAATACAATCCTGCACTTAACCCTGTTGCAGTAGAATCAGATTGCGAAGGAACAGTAGACCACAGGTAATTATAGGGTTGCGTTCCACCTATAGCGTATGCGGTAGCGCTACCCGTATTTCCTCCAAACAAAACCACATCAACTTTTGAAATACTGTTAGCGAGCACATCGGGCTGGCTGATCACCTGAGTTGCAACCGTAAGGCAATTCACATTGTCGGTAATGGTAACTGTATAATATCCAGATGAAAGGTTAAATGCTGTATCATTAACTTGTGAATTATTATCATTCCACTGGAAGGTGTAAGGAGTCGCTCCACCGGAAGCAGTGGCAATAGCTGTTCCGTTCGATAGCCCATTACAGGAAACATCAGCGCCTGATGTATTTGCCGAAAAAGAAGAACAAGCGGGTTCATTTACCAAAACACTTCCAGACGCCTCGCAGCCGTTAATGTCGGTAACGGTAACAGAATATATACCAAAACCAAGCCCGAGAGCTGTTTGGTTATTTTGCAAATCAGACCATATATAAGTATAAGGTGGGGTTCCTCCGGATGGTATTGCTGTGGCGGTTCCGTCAGTTCCTCCATTGGTAGTTGCATCGGTAGAAGTCGTTGAAACAGTAAGCAAGGGTGGAGCGCTTACCGATGCAGAGGATGTTTGTGAACATCCAATTGAATCGGTGATCGTAACGGAGTAATTTCCACCGATGGCATTGATGGATGATGTTGTTTCTCCTGTGTTCCATGAGTAAATGTATGCTCCGGAGCCACCACTTACGTTAGCTGTAAGGACAGCCGTATCCTCATGGCACAGCAATGTCTGGTCAGGGACAAAGGCAACAACTTCAGTATTATATTTGATGGTAACGCTGTCAATAGTATTTGTGCAACCACCGCCTTGTGCAATTGCCGTTAAGGTGAGCGTTGCCGAACCGAATGCTATTTCACCTGCACTTGGAGTATAGGTAACAAACAATATTGTATCATTGGGAATGAATGTTCCTGCACCTCCACTCCAATTTACAAACGAATAATTAGATGCAAAACCTGTCAATAAAGCAGATGGCAAATCATAGCATACCGTTTGATCTATGCCTGCGTTTGCAGCTGGCGGTTGAATTTCAGTAACAGGAATGCTCACAAATGCTCCGGAGCAACTTTCGGTGTCATAAATTCCATCTCTAACCTCAAGCGTATATGTGCCCACAGCCATTACATTATAAGTAGAAGTTGTGCTGACTGTAGTACCCGCGCTGTTGGTCCATGTGTAATCATATGCACTATCGCCTCCAATAGCATTAGCAGTTAACAGGACACCAGGCCCGCCAGCGCAAAATGATGCAGGATTTGGCGAAACCGTTGCTGTCAAGTTCTCATAAGTAGCAACAGTGACAATACCGCATTCATTAGCCAGACCGCAAATGCTGGCTGCGGGAGTGCCGCAAACCCTGTATTGAATTAAGGGAGGCGATAGAGGGGTAGGAACAAAAACAGTGGTTGAACATCCAGAAACACAACTAAGCAGAAAGTCGTATTGTCCGGGCGTTCCCGGATAAACAGAAGTCCATGTTATGGTAGATTGTTTCATGCCAATGACCGTTAATGTTTTGCTGCATCCCCTTCGCGTAAATACATTTCCGGGATAAATTGGTCTTGGTATGGAAGTAATACGATATGTATTCTGGTTATTGCCTGGCTTACAAAAAGTGAGGTGATGCGGACCCGCTCCGCTAACGCAAATGGGTTGTCCTACAGGCGACTGAGGTCCGCAGTTTATCTGATAAAACATAGAACCTGTTGGAATAGCTCCGGATACGATCTCAAAATTTATCTGTACGGCAGCAGCATCAAGTATAATTTCAAAGGAAGTACACCTGTCGGGAGAGATAGTCCCGCAACAATTACTATTCCTTGAATGGGCGGGTGAAATCCATGAGCCCGCAGGGTTCCCGGTTAAATCTACCTGGTAAAAAGGCACGTTGGAGCTACAGGTAGGAACCTGAGCATCTATCTGAAACGGAATCGAAAAGTGAAAAATAAATGAAAAAAACAATAATTTATCCCAAGGCGTACTTTTCATGCTTGTATATGTTGGTTGACTTTTTATGTTTTTATGACGGAGAAAGTAAAAAAAGTCACTAAAGTAACGTGCGTTCGATATTAAAATGTGACTTTTTTTAAGTAAAAAAGCAGAAAGTTTAGTATATTTAAACCCTTAATAATCAAATATTTAACTAAACCCTCTGCTTATGATTTCAACGACTAAAATTACAGAAATTTTCTGTACAATTTATGATTTTAATAAACTTTTTGTTCCAAAATGGCAAAAACAGATGCTGGGTAATGGTAAATCCAGGATTAAACCATTCAACTTATCACTTTCGGAAGTAATGACTATACAGGTTCTTTTTCATTTATCCGGTTTCAGGAATTTCAAAACCTTTTATACAGGTTATGTATGTAAACATTTATGTTCTTGGTTTCCCGATTTGGTCAGTTATAATAGGATAGTAGAGCTAAACAGCCAGTCTATGATACCTTTGGCTATTTTCCTCAAATCTCGTGCAATGGGTGAGTGTACAGGAATTAGTTTTATTGATAGCACCCCTCTTCGTGTATGTCATAACAGAAGAATCCATTCACACAGAGTGTTCAAAGATATAGCCAACCGGGGACAGTGTTCTATAGGATGGTTCTTTGGTTTCAAGCTGCACCTGATTACAAATGACGTGGGACAGGTTGTTAACTTTTTGCTTACTCCTGGCAATACTGATGATAGGGCGCCCTTAAAAATAAAGCATTTTATTAAGAAGCTATTTGGGAAACTATTTGGTGATAAAGGATACATTTCAAAACAGTTATTTCAGGATTTATTCTTTCAAGGAGTACACTTGGTAACCAAACTCAAAAGGAATATGAAAACCAAAACAGTTACACCAGTAATGGATGCAATACTGCTAAGAAAAAGAGCAATTATAGAGACTATTATTGACCAGCTGAAAAATATTTTTCAAATTTAGCATTCAAGGCACAGAAGTCCGAAAAACTTCTTGACTAATCTGTTTTCGGCTTTGATAGCATATAATTTTACTGACAAGAAACCTTCTTTGAAAATGAACTTTGTAGATACAAAACAGTTATTTTTACCTTTATAGTTATATCGAACTCACGTTAAGTTAATTATATTATGACGTAAACAGTTGTTTTTAGTAATATTAACAATAGTGTCCGACTAAACTTCCGTAAGGCAGATACAGA
>JBDRNO010000285.1:0-5200 GCA_043811005.1 Bacteroidota bacterium
CTTATCTGTGGTCACCGCCTCCCGGGACGGGACAAGGTACCGCCAGTGCCGGTGGTTTGTGTACAGGCACATATGATCTTACAGTTACTGACAGCAATTCATGCACTGCAAGTACTACTTTTGTAATTGGTGAGCCCCCGGATTTTACAATCACTACCTCATCCACCGATGCTCATTGCGGACAGCCGGATGGTGATGCCACAGTTTCTGTTAGCGGTGCAACACCGGATTCCTCAGGCAATTATAGCTATCAGTGGGATGCTAATGCAGCTTATCAAACGACTCCTTCTGCCACAGGGCTTACTCCAGGGACATACAACGTTACTATTACCGATTTTAATGGCTGCGTTACTGTTGTACCGGTAACTGTTGGAGATATTCCAGGACCTAGTGCAAGTGCTGTGAGTACACCCGCTACGTGTGAAGGGGATTGTAACGGAACTGCTACAGCCTACGCAACAGGAGGCGCTCAGCCATATACTTATCAATGGAACGACCCAAACAGCCAGACCGATTCAACAGCTACAGGGCTTTGTGCCGTTAATTATTCAGTAACCGTTACGGATATAAATGGTTGTCCTGATGATGAATCCATTGTAATTACTCACAATCCTTCTCCGAATGCGGATTTTTCAATGATACCGCAAATAACTACCATTATAAATCCGGTAATTACATTTACAAATCTATCCTCAGGCGCTGTCAGTTATGAATGGGATTTTGGCGATACAACAGACGAATATACATGTTATGATACTACATACAGTTATAACTATACAGGGATGTATGCTGTGATGTTGATCGCTTATAGTGATTCTGGATGCCCGGATACTGCAATACAAATTGTAATTATCGAGCAGGATTATGCTTTATTTACTCCAAGCGCCTTTACTCCCAATAAAGATGATATAAATGATTATTTCCTGCCACAAGGCATAGGTATTGATGGGGATGGCTTTGAAATGTATATTTATGACAGGTGGGGTGATCTGATCTATGAAACTGAAGGGGTTTTTGGTGATTATGATCAGATGGCTGAGATCATAGGTTGGGATGGATGTGCAAATGATGGACGAGAAAAAGCTCAGCAAGATGTTTACATCTGGATAGTATATACGGAAGATAAGAACGGAGATATGCACCAATATATCGGGCATGTTACCCTGATACGCTGAAGCTACAGGGTAAACATTGATATGATAAAGCTGTAAATATAAATTAATGAGTCTCCTTTAAAATGTATTTTTTGCTATTAACGGAATAATGGAATATTGGAATGCTGGAATAATGGGGCTTTCTAACATTCCATTCCTCCAAAATTCCATTGTGGATGATTTTTTGGAAGGGGCTCAATCATAATAAGGTTTTATAATACGTTTGAGTTGTGCAACAGGCACCATAGTCATTGTCAATTGCCTACTGCCTACTGTAAACTGCCCCATTAAACATTCCCCGCTTAACTTATATCACTATATCCCGATTCCCCGTTTCCCCATTCCCCGTTTTTTAATTTATTTCCCTTTTGTTATTTTATATAATAATCGTGTTAATTATAATATAATAACTTTATGTAAAATATTGGCAACCAAATTGTATGTTTATCGTCTATATTAAAAAGAGATTAACATCAACACTTTTCACCTGTATATTAGAAAATTTAATTAAATGACAAAAAAGCATTTCATTTTTTTTACTACTTTTATATCGAATTTTAAGTTATGAGATTATTATTTTTAAATATAATTTTTATTTTTTCCCTTTCCTGTATTATCAATGACTTATCTGCCCAGGTATCTAATGATGACTGTTTAGGCGCAATTGATTTAGGTGCTTTAACAGCCCCTACACCTTGTCCGAGTACAACAGGAGTTACTCAATCTTTTAGCCTGAACAATACGGGCGCTGTTGCTGAAGTCCCCTACACTTACCTTGTGGGTTGTCAGCCATCAGGCGACATGGCCGCACCTGCCGCTGATGTTTGGTATACATTTACTGCCTCTGCAAATATTATTGATGTTAATATTACCGGTGGTTTAAATGATCCGAGTGTTGGTTTATATGAAGGACCAAATTGCAGTAATTTGATAGGCAGGGGATGTGCAAATGGTTCAGGTGGCTCATTATCGGCAACCTTTCAACCTCTATCGCCCGGAAATTTATATTACTTTCAGATCAGCGGTGGAAATGTAGCCGACCAGGGTAGCTTCACTATGTCAATAACAAGCTATAATAATTGTGATCCGTGTTTGATCACTTCTGCATTAACATCAAACCCACCCTCAAACGGGGGCTTCTATAATACAGGGGAAACAGTATCGTTTTGTTTTACTGTGACTGAATGGTCTCAAACTGCTGTTAACTGGATACATGCTGTTATACCTACTTTTGGCCCCGGATGGGATTTGAGCACACTGGTTGTTTATCCCCCTGCATCTTGTGACGGTGTAGGCAGTTGGGATTGGTATACTAGTGTAACAGGTGATTACACAGGAATCACTTACGGCCCCGGGTTCTATTATGAGTCTACTGCAACGTGCCTTTTTTGTTTTTCAGATCCTGCGGATCCCGGGGATAATTATGGAGATAATTGCACGGGAAGTGTAAATTGGCAATTCTGCTGGGATATTACTGTTGCATCATGCCCCCCTAATACTATGGGAACAAGTTTAAACATTTCAATTGATACTTATGGAGATGCTGAAACCGGTTCATGGGCATCTATGGGTTGTGAATTAGACCCAATCTACAATTTTTTTGCCACTGCAATATGTTGTGAAGACCCACTCGTATCGGTTGACAATAATGTATCCTGTTACGGAGGGAATGATGGTCAGGCAACATCTACTGGACAGGGCGTTACACCTTTTACATTTTCATGGAATACTTCCCCGGTGCAAAATACGGCAACCGCTGCAGGATTATCAGCCGGAACATATACTGTTACGGTTATTGATAGTGTAGGGTGTTTTGGTACAATTAGCGCTACAATAACCGAACCGTCAACAATTTCCTTATCCATATCTTCCACACCTTCCACATGCGGGATTAACGATGGTACTGCAACTGTATCTGCTTCAGGGGGAACCGGCTCATACACTTATTCATGGTCACCTAGCGGAGGGAATGCGGCAGTTGCTACAGGTTTAGCTGCGGGAATATACACCGTTACAGTTTATGATTCAAACGGGTGTATACAAACGGATATTGTAACTGTTACAAGTAGCGGTGGGCCTTCAGCAAATATCACATCATCAATAAATGTAGGTTGCTTTGGTGGCAGTGACGGGGTAGCAACAGTGACTGCTTCGGGAGGAACTACCCCCTATACCTATTCATGGTCTCCAAGTGGTGGTAACGGAGTAATAGCAACCGGGCTGGTAGCCGGATTCTATACGATTACAGTTACTGATGCCGGTGGTTGTTCAGCTGTTGATACTGTAACCATAACAGAACCTTCGTTATTGTCAGCAACAGTGATAAATAGCACTGATGTTTTATGTTATGGAAGCAGTGACGGTACAGCTACTGTATCTGTTTCAACCGGAACTTCTCCCTATACCTATTTCTGGTCACCAAGCGGAGGTAACAATGCTACTGCAACAGGATTATTAGCAGGTTCTTATACTGTTAATGTTACTGATGCCAATGGTTGTAGTGGTTCTGATAATGTTACAATAACAGAACCGTCATCTCTTATTTTATCATTAAATTCTACTCCGGCAGTTTGTGGAAATTTAGATGGAACGGCAACTGTCACTGCTTCAGGTGGTATCGGCTCTTATACCTATTTTTGGGATGACCCGGGTTCACAAATTACTGCTATTGCAACGGGACTTCCGGGTGGTACATATACTGTTAATGTAACAGATGCAAATGGCTGTTTGACGATTGATTCTGTTATTGTTAATGAAACATCATCATTATCTATCAACTTTACTACAATTGACGCTGCCTGTTCCGGCAGTTGTGACGGAAGTGCCACAGCAAATCCTTCAGGTGGGACTGCTCCATATACCTATCAATGGAATGATGCCGGCAGCCAGACAACTCCAACTGCAACCGGCTTATGTGGCGGCACATACTCTGTTATTGTTTCCGATGTGTCAGGATGTGCCGATACAAACACTGTCAACATAAATGAACCAACTATTTTATCATCATCTTTTTCATCAACAGATGTTATATGTTACGGGCAATGTAATGGTTCCGCTACGGTCACCACAAGCGGTGGAACATCTCCTTATACATCTCTTTGGGATGACCCTGGCTCACAAGCAACATCCACAGCAACAGGACTTTGCCCTGGTAATTATACCTATACTCTTACCGATGCCAATGGGTGTATTGATATTACGAATGTTACCATTAATGAACCACCTTTATTAACACTTAATTTTGACAAGTTTGATGCTCTCTGCTATGGTAGTTGTAATGGATATGCTGTTGTCGTTCCACAGGGAGGGACAGGTTCAACTTACACTTATCTGTGGTCACCGCCTCCCGGGACGGGACAAGGTACCGCCAGTGCCGGTGGTTTGTGTACAGGCACATATGATCTTACAGTTACTGACAGCAATTCATGCACTGCAAGTACTACTTTTGTAATTGATGAACCACCGGATTTTACAATTGATACCTCATCCACCGATGCCCATTGCGGACTGCCTGATGGTGATGCCACTGTTACTGTTGGCGGTGCAACACCTGGCTATACCTATCAGTGGGATGCTAATGCCGGTTATCAAACTGCTTCTATTGCCACAGGGCTTAAACCAGAGACATACAATGTTACTGTTACCGATTTTAATGGCTGCGTTACTGTTGTACCGGTAACTGTTGGAGATATCCCAGGTCCTAATGCAAGTGCGGTTAGTACACCCGCTACATGTGAAGGGGATTGTGATGGTACTGCTACAGCCAGCGCAACAGGAGGCGCTCAGCCATATACTTATCAATGGGACGACCCGGACAACCAGACCGGTTATACTGCTACAGGGCTTTGTGCTGTTAATTATTCAGTAATCGTTACGGATATAAATGGTTGTCCTGATAATGTATCCATTGGAATTACTCATAATCCTTCTCCGAATGCGGATTTTTCAATGATACCGCAAATAACTACCATTATAAATCCGGTAATTACATTTACAAATCTATCCTCAGGCGCTGTCAGTTATGAATGGGATTTTGGCGATACAAC
>JBDRNO010000286.1:0-32620 GCA_043811005.1 Bacteroidota bacterium
AATAATATAATGTTGCTGGGTACTGGTTACTGGGTGCTGGGTGGTATGTAATGATTATTAGTTTGAGTAAAAAAACCAACAACCCGGAACCAAGAACCCAGAGCCCAGAAGCTGATTGTTATATCCGCTAGCTGGCGGTACGATAATTTCGTTAATGTTAATAGACAAGTTGACAGTAAACAGTTGGCAAAAGTAAAAAATTGCGGATTGTTTACCCCATTGGATAAATTATTTAAAATGCTTTTGGATATAATTTATCCAGTTTTATGTATAATTTACAAGGTTAAAAATGAAAAATCAATGAAACATCCCTGATAAGTGGCATAATAATTATTTCTGTTGTGCCTACCCGTGGCGTGTTATTTATTATACCTTGTTCGTGAATTATTTTTTTGCCGGTAGTATGTATAATGTCTATGCCTACCTGTGATGAAATGGAAAACCTTTTTGAGAACCTGTACTTTATTCCAAAAAATAAATTTGCCCCGACTTTATAGATCAAACTTTTTTCATTACAAATGATTTCCGCACCAAAGGAATTCTAACTATAGTAAGAAGTTGTATCTTTCTCTAAAGAATCAATATATGTGCTATAATAATTATCCAAATAAAAAAACATTAGATCAACCCCGTAAAATCTTTGAAATTTATAATCCCCCCTGATCCTCTCAACACCAAGATTTAACCTGTATGTTGTAATGTCGTGTAAGGCATATTGGCTTATCACAATAGAATCATTTGATGAGATTGCGGAATACCCAAAATGGGTATATTGATCATAAGGTAAATAGTCACTTTTATAACTCAACCCGATTCTATACGCCAAGTCAATTAACGACCTTTTGTATAATAGTGAAAATTCAGGGTAGCTGTGTTCTCCTCCTAACATAGTTACTAAAACAGGAGCTATATTAACGCCTATCTCATTTTTCTTAATAAGAGATCCTGGAATTGAATCGTTTTTTTGACTAAATAAATTAGAAGTTACTCCGACAAGTAAAGGGAATAAGAATAAAACTGCTTTTTGCATTTTGAAAAGAAATAGTTGTTAAAAATAAATAACTTTTTCAAATTATTTGTGGTAATTAGTGAAAATTAGTGTAATTCGTGGCAAAATTATTTTCAATTAATTTGAATGGCTATGTTCTTGTTTTCGTATATTCGTACAAAATTCGTAATTCGTAGATAAAATGAAAATTCTCATTAAAAACATTAAAGAACTTGTCCAAATTGAAGAAAAATCCAGGCAAAAGGTGTCCGGCAAGGAAATGGCACAAATAAACACTATCAAAAACGCCTGGCTGAGCATTGAAGATGATATTATAACGGATTTTGGCAACATGGACGATTGTCCGGTGATAGAGGAGGGGAGTAGCATGGAAGTTATTAACGCAACAGGCAAAATGGTCTTCCCTTGCTGGTGCGACCCACATACTCACCTTGTTTATGCAGGAAGCCGTGAGGGTGAGTTCGTTGACCGTATCAAGGGCTTGACCTACGAAGAGATTGCCCAAAGAGGGGGGGGGATATTGAATTCGGCAAAGAGATTGCAAAATACCCCGGAAGGTGAGCTGACCATACAAGCGCTAGAACGCATCAATGAGATCGAAATGATGGGCACCGGAGCTGTTGAGATAAAAAGCGGTTATGGGTTAACCGTGGAATCTGAGATCAAGATGCTTCGGGTTATAAAAAAACTGAAAGAGCTAAGTCCCCTGACCATCAAAGCCACATTCCTCGCTGCCCATGCCATCCCAGCCCAGTACAAAGATGACCACAAGGGGTATATTGACCTGATAATCAATGAAATGCTGCCTATAGTTAAGGATGAAGGGCTGGCGGATTACATTGATGTGTTTTGTGAAACCGGCTATTTCTCTGCTGAAGAAACCGACCGGATCCTGCAGGCAGGTACGGACTATGGGCTGAAACCAAAGATCCATGTAAACCAATTCACATCAATAGGAGGAGTTCAGGTTGGATTAAAACATAATGCCTTATCCCTTGACCATTTAGAAGTAACCAACAAAGATGACATAATTGCATTAAAAGAAGGCAAAACAATACCAACATTACTTCCATCCTGTTCATTTTTTTTAAACATTCCTTATGCTCCTGCCAGAGAGTTGATTGATTCGGGATTACCCGTTGCCTTGGCTACTGACTATAATCCCGGTTCCACACCTTCGGGTAATATACCTTTCGTTATCTCCCTTGCTTGCATCAAAATGCGGATGACACCAGAAGAAGCCATCAACGCAGCTACCATCAATGCCGCTTATGCAATGGGTTTAAGTGAAACCCACGGAAGCATTGCCAGGGGCAAAAAAGCAAATGTGTTTATCACTAAAGGGATGCCTTCATATACATTTCTACCTTATGCGTTTGGGAGTGATCTGGTGGAGAGGGTGATTGTGGGTGGGGACATTTAGGAGTGGGAATAGTTCGCTTTACCTTCTATTGAATTATAAGCTTAATAAGCTTTCCAAAAGTTTCGAACTTTTGGAAAGCTGGTAATAATAATCAACGAACAGAAAAATATTTATAATAAAACCTCAAGGTATTTTGAAACCTTGAGGTTTTAATTTACTCTGAGTTGTTAACTAAAATTCATTAATGCAACTCAATTAATTTCAGTGTGTAATTTTTGTCATTTACTCCAAATCTCAATAAATATATGCCTGAAGAACAACCCAATGTTCTTGCACTGAATGTATATTCATAATATCCTGCATCTTTCATCCCCTTGTCTAAAGTACGAATTTTTTCTCCCAAAACATGATATACTTCTAAAGACACATTGGCTTTAGTTGATAAGCTAAAGGCTATCAGCGTTTGGCCGGTAAAGGGATTTGGAGATATGTTCAAATTACCTGGAAATTCACTCTCATTATAATCAGGTATCATGTCCGGATTCTTTACAACGTTAACAATAATTTCCGCAGAATCAGGACAACCGTTATCCACTTTTACATAATAAGTTAGGGTAGTATCAGGTGATACAATTAAAGTATCAGGTCCTATTTCCTGATAATAATGTCTAACAATAACCCCATTTACAGTCCATGTAAAATCATTACCTACTCCGAAAGCCGTATTTTCTGCAACAAGCATTATTGTATCGCTTTCACATATCGTAGTATCAGGATCAGGAATAGTTTGAATAGTTGTATTAGGTAATACGGTAACGGTAATTTCGTTCTCATCACAATAAACAACATCATTATCACATTTGCTGCATGCTCCTAAAATTATAGAAGCAGAGCCAAAAGAGGTCCATACGATCGTTATCTCATTATTACCATAAGACAAAATTTCTCCGATCCCAACTCCATCAAAATTCCAATCGTAAAATGTGGAACAATAAAAATCAACAGAATAAGTTGTGGTATCTCCTACACACACAGTAGTGGCTCCTGATATATCAACATCAGGCATTAAGGATACAGTAAACGTTAGCGGATAGGATACGGGGCCGGTACATACACCTCCTGACTGCTGTTCCTGAACAGTCACAGTATATTCTCCTGATGGAAAGTTATTCACATTAAAGCATATTGTAGGCCATGGGGGATGACCATTTTGCCCCGGGGTCCAGGTAAATGGCAAAAAGCCGGGTTCAAACTGGATAATATATTCTGATGTTGTCACCTGGTCATTATAAATAGTTATACATAGGTTTTCTACTGTATCACATACTATTTCAATCGGAGCTACTTCAAATATTAAGGGGATCGCTGATACTCCGCCAATCGTTATGTGAATTATACTGCCCACGGTATCGGTAATATCCGATCCGTCAGATGCTATAATACGCATATAATACATCCCCAAATTCAAGCCAAGTGCGAGATAATCGGGAAGTGGTGGGATACAAAGTTCTAATTGCCCCGAAACGGTATCAATCACTATCCCCAAGTCCCCTTCATTTACAATTGTCATTGCCGGTGGATACATGGGAGGGTCGCCAGGAGATAGAAGCTGAACTATAAATTCATTGCCGGGATTGTAGAATATTGTTGGATCAAAGGTGTTAATATCAATGGGAACAAAAACACACACACCAGCGGAATCTGTAATACAAACACTGGTATCCTTTGCTTCATTTGTCATAATATCACATTCTTTAATACAAAAAGGGCCCCAAGGTATGGATATCGTTGTTAAATCATTAACAGCAGGATCTGTTGACACTACTCTGAGATAATAGTTACATCCGGGCGGCACGATGGGTATTTGTCCGTCAATTGAGCCGGGAGATACAGGAGGCGGATACATTGAAGGATCGTATGTCTGTGTGCTTTGTACAGGGCTTCCGATTACATAAGCAGTATCATCAAAACTTCCAGTGGAATCAGACAGTTCTAAATAATATTCATTCCCCGGGTTATAAGCCCCGTAAGAATAAAAAGGTACGTCTATTGCACTGTAAATGCAAACAGGTTGCTGATCTACAGGTAAGCCGGGAGGATTGGCTGGACTGGCAGGATCATAATAAGGATCCATAGTTACAGCAGGTTGAAGAGCTTTAATACTGTCAGGACAATCAACGATTTCAATACAAATGGGATAGGAGCTTCCAACAATAATTGGCGGGGTGAGCCGGACTACCCGGAATGAATAGCACGAACCAAAAGGCATGGAAGTTGGGAACTTTACTTTCCATGAAGAAGGAATAGAAAAAGTAAAAGGTGGATCAAATGCCGGTAAGGTTATGGCATAATCCCAGAGAAAAGTGGAATTAGTGAAGTCACCTGATGAATCAGACATCTCTATAACATACATTCCCTCACATAAGCTGTCGTAAACGGTAAACCAGAATTCAGGGAAATTGTAGTCTTCATGGCAGATGGGGCTTGATATGAAATTAACGGCTTCAATTATACCCGGGTCATTATATTCATAATGCGCTACAACCATGATATCATCAACTGAAAAGGGTAAGCTGTCACTGGTATTTATTCCATCGTTAATCCATTTGAATGCAAACCTGAGATCACCATGATCTATAAAAGCAGAGTTTGTAATTTTTGCATATTTCCAGTTTATCATATTACCGTACTTTGTATAACCTTCCGTATTAGTTGTTAGCATCCAATTCCCCCCTCCATCAGTACTATAATAAACTTCTCCATAATCAGCCACAGATCCGGCTGCAAGCCACCAGAAAGCCAAAGTGATCTTCGAGTAACCATAGGTACAAAACCCTGTATTCATTATAGCCCATCGTTCCGAAGTATTACCGGGATCATAATTCGCATTTAATGCACTACTGAAGGTGTCTTGTATATGCATGTAATTGCCTCCGGGTGTGCCAATTTGCCCAAGATTATCTAATGTTGAATCCTGGGGCGGAGTATCAGGATATATTCCCAAACCGGAGTATTCGTCATTTACTAACCACATATTCCCGCCAGAACCTCCACCAGAGTTTAAATCAAATTTGTAGGGAGCCCCATCTTCAAAATCTTCAACAAAAAGCAATGTTTTATTTTGAGAATAAATGGGGTAACTATAAAGGAGGACAGATAATAAAAATGTGCTTATTAGTTTCGGAATTTTACTATGTGTATATATCATTGGTCTTTTTTTATTATAAATCAATTAATCTTCAATTTAGAAAAACAACAATTGTCCGATAAAATTAATAAAATATAGTTAATTTTAAAAAAAATTCAGGAACAATTTTTGTTATGAATAAATTGATTCATGTAAAATTAATAACCATTAAAATTTTATAACATGAAAAAATCATTATTAACAATCCTCCTTACGACTGCGCTATTTGTTCTGGCGAACAGCCTATCATTCGCCCAAAAGGTTTACCGTGTTAAATACGAATCGCAGGCAGACCTGAAGGTTTACGTGGTCAGCTATGAATCGCAGTGCGATTTGAAGGTATATCATGTAAAGTATTCCTCACAGGCAAATAAAGACGGACTGTGGTACTCGGTTGACTATGAATCCCAGGCGGATTACAAGCTGTATTTTGTGGATTATGAGTCGCAGGCAGATCTCAAGATCTATTATGTTGACTACGAATCACAAGCAGGGTGGAGGAATAAAGCAAAGGCGTATTTGTTGAAATTTAAATAATTAGAACTGTTTATAAAGTCTGTAAATTTCGTTTTTTTTTGAAGGCGAGGTCACGTGACCTCGCCTTCAAACATGCAAAATTCTATTATTATCCTCCATCTTATTTAATTCAGCAACTCATTATTGTGATGAACTTTTTTTTCCCATTCACCATTTCTCCCATTCCCCGATTCAGTATATTAATCTTGATATTATATATAGTAATTTTATGAGTGAATAATTAATTCCTTCACTAATAATCCTTCGTATAATCATCAAACAACTTCATCATCTTTATCGTATTCTTACCAATCTTTCCATCGTTTATTTTATGATCATCAATCTGAACAACAGGTATTATTTGCATTGTTGTACCGGTTACAAATGCCTCATCAGCTTGTTTAAGCTCGGAAAAAGGCACCCTTCTAACTTCAATAATAAAATGATCTTTTGCAAGTTCCAGTACCAGCCCCCTGGTTATTCCTAATAATATATTCTTACAAGGTGTAACAAGTGTGTTTCCTTTAAAAATAAAAAGATTGTTCCTGGTTGTTTCGAGCACTTCATCTTTATAATAATAAAGAATATCATAAGCATTATGTTTTTCCTTTTCCGGCTTTAACCTGATGGCATTCAGGTAGTGGGTGGTTTTGGCTAAAGGCACATCCCTCTGGTATTCTGATGTAATTAATTTAACTCCTTTTTGGTATATTTCAGGCGGGTAATATGGCAATTCCTCAATTATGACTAAAAAATTAGGTTCAGTAACACTTATGGAGTCAGGGCTGTATCCACCGGTTAAAACCAGTCTTATGGCTGCCTCCTTTAATTTGCTTTTTTTAAGTAATTTTTCTATTATCTTTATAATTTCACTTTCAGAATACCTTAATGTCAATCGCAGCTCCCCTGCTGAGTTACTGAACCTCTTCATGTGCTCATGTATTCGAAATGGCTTGCCATTGTAAGTCCTCAGGAAATCAAAAACCGCATAAGACCTCAATAGCCCCAGGTCATTAATATGTATGGTAGCTTTATCTGCGGGCAATATCCGGTTGTTGAAAAAACAATATCTTGGCATAATTACAGTATTTAAATCTACTCATTATATAAATAATCCCAAAAGATCAGAAGAAGCAATTATCAGGACACAAATCTAAAATCTAAATTCGTAAATTCGAAATAATTAATCTAAAATTGTTAGATTTGCCTTTCTTTATTAAAGAAATTGTATAGTGTGTTGTTAGGTATTTGTACGTGTTTAGCGAGTATAAATAAATTGACTAATATCGCCATAGTTGACTAACTCCGTCCGCCAGCTGGCGGACGGAGAAAACAGGATAATACTTTACTCTGGGCTTTAGCCCTTAAATTATTAGTTTTTAAAAAGATGATGGGCTAAAGACCAAGACTAATGATGATTCATTATCCCCGCAATAAATGGCGGGGTTAGTCATAATCATTACACATAAAATATTGAAATTCCGATACTAATAAAATACTACTATGAACAAGCAACTAATAGAATGTGTCCCCAATTTCAGCGAGGGCGCGATATGAACAAGATCAAGCAGATCACCGGTGAAGTTGAATCGGTTGAAGGTGTAAAATTATTGGATGTTGACCCAGGCAAAGCCACCAACAGGACGGTTGTCACTTTAGTCGGTAATCCTGATGCTGTAATTGAAGCAGCTTTTTTGATGATAAAAAAAGCTGCTGAAATTCTGGACATGAGCAAGCACAGTGGAGCACATCCCCGTATGGGTGCAACAGATGTTTGTCCACTTGTTCCTATTTCAGGCATCACGATGGATGAAGTAGTTGAATATGCTCATAAGCTTGGTAAACGGGTAGGGGATGAATTGGGCATTCCCGGTTATTTCTATGAAAATGCTGCTACATCGGAAGAAAGACGAAACCTTGCATATTGCCGTACAGGCGAATATGAAGGATTGGAAAAATTATCCGACCCCAAATGGAAACCCGATTTTGGCCCTGCCGAATTCAACGACAGGGTAAAGACAACAGGGGCAACTGCTATCAGCGCAAGGGATTTTCTTGTGGCATACAATGTGAACCTTAATACTACTTCAGCAAGAAGAGCTAATGCAATCGCTTTTGATATTCGTGAAGCAGGCAGGGTAAAAAGAAAAGGCGACCCCATAACCGGAGAAATTGTAAATGACAAGGATGGCAATCCTGTCAGGATTCCCGGCAGCTTAAAAGCGGTTAAAGGTATGGGATGGTATATTGAAGAATACGGAATAGCCCAGATATCATTCAATCTGACCAATATCAGTATTACTCCTGTGCATATTGCCTTTGATGAAGCATGTAAAAGAGCAGAAGAAAGAGGACTGAGGGTTACCGGCTCTGAATTGGTCGGGTTGATCCCCTTGCAAGCCATGCTTGATGCTGGAGATCATTTTCTGAAAAAGCAGAAATGTTCTCTTGGCATTTCCGTGAAGGAGAAGATCAAAATAGCTGTTAAGTCATTGGGACTGGATGAGCTGACACCATTCAATCCTAAAGAGAAGATCATTGAATTTATGCTGGAACATGATAAAACGAAGAAACTTATTGACATGAATTTGCGGAGTTTTGCCGATGAAACCGCTTCCGAATCGCCCGCTCCCGGTGGAGGTTCTATTGCAGCTTATATCGGGTCTTTGGGTGTTTCTCTCGGTACTATGGTCGCCAATCTCTCCTCTCATAAAAGGGGATGGGATGAACGGTGGGAAGAATACTCAGACTGGGCTGTAAAAGGTCAGCAATACAAAGATGAACTATTGCAACTGGTTGACGAAGATACTAATGCTTTCAATAAGATCCTGGAATCTTTTAGATTGCCAAAAGCAACTGATGACGAGAAAGCCGCAAGAAATAAGGCAATTCAATATGCAACAAAACATGCTATGGAAGTACCTTTTAAAGTGATGGAGATTGCATATGGATCTATGGAAGTGATGAAAACAATGGCTGAAACCGGACTCGAAGCCTCGGTATCAGACGCAGGTGTAGGTGCGCTCTGTGCTAGAAGTGCAGTAATGGGTGCTTTCCTGAATGTGAAGATCAATGCAGGAGGAATGGATGATAAACAATTCGTTGACGATATTCTCACCAAAGGGAAAGAAATTCAGGATAAAGCTAATGAGATGGAAGAGGAGATACTGGAGATTGTGAATAAGAAAATATGATGTATGAAGTGCTGTCAGGTGTTTCCACCTGACAGCAAAATACAAATCACACAACTTTTCTCCATCAATTACGTATAAAATATAGAGATTGATAATAATTAATCAATCTAAGATCTAAAATGTGAATGTCACCAGCCAGAATATACAATGAGAGGATCAGGAGAATAATATACTTCTTCCCTTTTCAATTGCTTGTTCTTCACTTTAAGAGGAGCCAGATGTTGATATTGTTTTGGTTGATATTATTCGGCTTTATTTCCAAAACGATTGCTATTAAATACGGCATTCCTTACCTGTTTCTCAGCCCTGAATATCTTAGTGATGTAGGTTTTTGGTCTTATCTCATCATGGGACTTAGCTGCGGAGCATTTATTATGACATATAATATTGCCAGCTATGTAACAAACGGCTCCAGATTTCCATTCATTGCCACATTGAACCGTCCATTTTTAAAATATAGTATCAACAATTTAATAATTCCTCTGATTTTTGTTATTACTTATATTTATTTCATAATTTCATTTCATAAATACGATGAATGTCATGGTATAAAAGAGATATTATTTGATATTTCCGGCTTGGTAGGTGGCATTTTGTTTTTTCTGGTATTTTCATATATATATTTCTTCTCAACCAATAAGAACATTTTTAAGCTGTTTGGTATTAAACCAAGCTCAGAAGAGAAGGAGACAAAAGCCAAATTGCAAAAAGAAGTTGAAAAGCATGGAAAAAAACGCAGATCTATTATGGCGCCCCTAAAAAGTGTTCGGGAATGGAAGGTCCTGACCTATCTTAGCAATCCTTTTAAAATAAGATTGGCAAGGGGAGTGAAGCATTATGATAAAGAAATGATCACGAAGGTTTTTAACCAGAATCACAATAATGCCACGTTGTTTCAAATCCTTATCTTTATTTCTTTAATAGTTTTGGGGTTGTTCAGGGAAGTTTCATTCTTTCAAATTCCTGCAGGTAGTAGCATAGTCCTGCTGTTTACAATGTTTTTGATAATAACTTCTGTTCTTTACACATGGTTAAGAGGTTGGGTAACAACCGTATTTATTATATTATTTCTCATACTGAACTACTTCTCTCAATTTGAAATTTTTAGTTACAAAAACAAAACTTACGGACTGGATTACACTGTCCCAAAAGTGGAGTATAGCAATGAAGCGTTAAAAGATCATGCAAGTGATCTGGAAAATTATTTAAAAGACATTTCATACACCAGGGAAATACTCAAAAAATGGAAATTGAAAAATTCTCCTGTTACAACGAACAAACCCGGATCAGGAATATCCAAAAGACAAAAACCGAAATTAGTGCTGATAAACACCAGCGGAGGCGGATTAAAATCAGCACGATGGTCATTTTTTATCCTGCAACATGCTGACAGTATATTAAATGGCGAATTACTTAAACATACTCAGCTAATAACCGGTTCTTCCGGGGGGTTGATAGGTGCCAGTTATTTAAGAGAGCTGTATCTACGGTACTTAAGGGGCGAATTGCAAAATTATTACAGCAACTCATATTTAGAGAATATTTCAAAAGATATTCTTAATCCTATCGCCTTTAGCATAGCTGTCAGTGACATGTTTTTAAGTTTTCAAAAAATTAAGGTTGACGGTTATTCATATCTCAACGATCGCGCATATGCTTTTGAGGCCCAACTCAACAAGAACACAGAATATGTTCTTGATAAAAGATTGACAGACTATAAGCAAGCTGAAGCCGAAGCCCTGGTTCCAATGATTATTTTTTCTCCAACAATTGTAAACGATGGAAGAAGATTGCTCATATCTCCACTGCCAATTTCTTACTTAACGCAAAATCCGCTTTCTGAGAGGATCACAAACAATGCATTAGCGGAAGAAATAGAATTCAGCCGTTTTTTTCGCAGACAGAATGCCGAAAACACAAAATTTACCAGCATACTTAGAATGAACGCTACATTCCCATATATAATGCCTATGGTATCTTTACCAAGCGAACCAACAATTGAAGTAATTGATGCAGGTGCACGCGATAATTATGGCTTACAAACAACAATGAAATTCATTTATATATTCAGAGATTGGATAAGTTCAAATACTAGTGGAATCATAATATTGTCAATCAGGGAAAGATTAAAGGAATTTCCTATAGAAAGCACTCCCAACAGAACAATCATTGAAAGGTTTTCAACACCCATTGGAAGTTTCTACGACAATTTATTTTATATCCAGGATTACAATAATGACCAGCTATTGCAATATGCCAGCCAGTGGTTTGATGGTGAAATTGATGTAATTGATTTTCAGCTAAGAAGTGAAAAGGATGACAAGATCTCTCTTAGCTGGCACCTGACCAACAAGGAAAAAAAACAAATAATAGATGCTGTAAACCATCCACGAAATCAGAAAGCAATACAGAAATTGATGGAATTATTAAAATAATTTCAAAGTTATTAAAAAAATGATGTTGAAAAGATTTTTTAAAAAAAAACAATAAATTTGCAAATAATAATAATATAGGTTTTCTTTGCGCTTTAAATACGGATAAAATTCAAAAATAAGGATTGATGGTGTCCTGATAAATAAAAGGAAAATCAATCGTAATTTTATCTTAAAATAAATTTAATTTATTAACTTGTTATGCATTTTGCATGACACAATATTAAAAACATGAAAAAAGTTTTAGCTATTATAGCAATCGTTGCATTTGCAGCTTCATTTTCTGCTTGCAAAAAGGATTACACATGTAGTTGTACTGTTAGTGGTCTAACTATTACAGCTGAGTTCCTGAAAGTTAAGAAAGCGGATGCTGAGGATTCTTGCTCATCTTTAGAGACCACATACAAAATTGCAGATCCTAACGCTTCTTGTTCGATTTAAGAACCGAAGAATTATTGTTTAAAAAGCTGTTTCAATGTTCATTGAAGCAGCTTTTTTTATATTTCCATACCTGTACTACACATGAATTCTGACATAAGAAATATTCTCTTTTGGATTTTGCGATTCTTTATTGGAGGAATTTTTATATTTTCCGGATTAGTTAAATTATATCCAATTGAACCATTCGAATTAACATTTGTTGATGTAGGAGTTTCTTCCTGGAACGTTGCTCCTTTTTTAGCAAGATTTGTTATTTCAGCAGAAATTTTTCTCGGTTTACTGCTTGTTTTTAATATGAGACTAAAGAGTGTCACTTTAAAAGCGGCATTCATTCTTCTGATCTTTTTTTCCGTTTATATAATTTATTTACTTATCAGTGAAGGTAATGAAGTTAATTGCGGTTGCCTGGGATCTTTATTAAAACTAACACCGGTAGAATCACTCATTAAAAACATTGTGTTACTCGTAATCTTATTTTTGTTAATGAAAAACGTGCAGTCACCAAAATTAAAAATCAAATGGTTAACACCTGTGATATTGATTATTTCATGCTCCTTGCCTTTCATTTTGAATCCTGTGCAAATGAGTCACAACCTGAACACTTCAGGAAAAGACCTCCCATATTTAGTAAATCTTGACGATATTCCTGATCCTGTTATAGATGATAAATCAATAGACTTATCAAAAGGTAAAAAAATATTGGCTTTTCTGCTTGCAAAATGCTCTCATTGTAAAACAGTTGCCTATAAATTGGCTATTGCAAATAAAAAATATGATCTGCCGGAAATTTACTTTATTTTTTCAGGGAAGGAAGAAGATATCACGTATTTTATGACGGAATCCAGATCAAACTTTCCATTCGTAATATTTAATGATCGTAAGATTTTTGAAATTACAAAAGGTGTTTTCCCAACAATCTTTTATGTTGATAATAGCTATGTTTATAAATACTGGAGTGGTAGAACATTAACCTATAGCGAAATGGAGAAATTTTCTGATCTGTAATGTAAAAATTAAACTTATTTCCCTCTCTAAAATCCGTGCATTCTGCGTTTAAACAATTTTAATAATACTTTAATAATATTTCAATAAAATATTTATCGAATATTAATATTAATAATTAAATTATTTTCTAATTTCGCGTATTATTTTCAGAA
Organism: Bacteroidota bacterium; assembly: GCA_043811005.1. Classification (GTDB taxonomy): domain Bacteria; phylum Bacteroidota; class Bacteroidia; order NORP154; family NORP154; genus JBDRNO01. The sequence goes on from JBDRNO010000286.1 coordinate 13,300, forward strand.
AACCAATTATTAAATAAAACATCGAAATTCGCTATTTAAATGGATACAAAATCTGAAAGCATTTCCGCCCCAAGCAAATCCGCCTCTGGCGGAAAAGATGATGTGTGGATTAACACCTCCTGTGGTGGGTGTTATGCACAATGTGGTATCAGGGTCCACAGGATAGACGGGGTGATTATTGATATCGAGGGCGAACCTAGCAGCCCTGCCGGAAGCGGCAGGATATGTGCCAAAGGTTCAGCACAGCTTATGACCCTATATGACCCTAACAGGATCAACTACCCTGTAAAGAGGACTAATCCTGAGAAAGGGGTAGGTGTTGATCCTAAATGGGAACGGATCTCCTGGGATGAGGCAATGGATACAATTGTTTCTAAGCTCAAAGAGGTCTATGATAAGGATCCAAGGGGGGTATACTGGCAGGCAACAACTGTACAGACCAGTGAGATACGTTTCGCTGTTCCGGCGTTTATGAAAGCTTTTGGTTTTAAGAACTACTGGGTTTCCGGTGGCGGACTGTGGTGTGGTAATGGCGCCCACTTCATGAACGGTATAATGCATGCTGCCCGGTCTATTATTCCTGACTGGACTTACAACAACTACACAATTTATTTTGGTTGTTCAAAAGGTCATGGTGCCGGTCATGCTGCTTTACAAACAGCGCAATGGGTGGCAGATGCAAGGGCAAGGGGAATGAAGGCAGTGGTCTTTGACCCTTTTCTCTCAACCCAGGCATCAAAAGCTCATGAGTGGGTTCCCTGTACTGTAGGAACCGATGGCGCTGCCGCTCTCGGCATGATAAATGTTATCCTGAACGAACTTAACGTATGGGATGCTGAGTATCTGAAACTGAAAACAAATGCAGCATATCTTATTCAACCTGACGGACATTACAAAAGAGATGCGCAAACCAACAAACCGCTTATATGGGACTCTGAGGACAATAAAGCCAAACCGTTTGATGATGAGTCTATTAAAGACTTTGCTCTTTTGGGAGAGTATGATGTTGATGCCACAAAATGTATACCTTCATTTCAGTTGTTCAGAGAACATGTAAAAAAAGAGTATCCTCTTGAAAAAGTATCTGAGATAACCACTGTGCCGGTTTCAACTCTTCGTAGGGTTGCAACGGAATTTGTTAAGTATGCGCAGATTGGAAGCACGATCGTTATTGATGGTAAAACACTTCCTATTAGACCTTCCGCTGCAATATTTTTTAGAGGAAGCCAGGGTCATGTTAACTCCGGGTGGACATGCCTGTCAATAGACTTGCTTAATCATATCATAGGAGCATGTGATGTTCCTGGTGGAGCCATGGGACATGGCCCGCCGGTAAGCATGGGACATCCTGATACAGGAAAACCTAATACAGTACCTTATGCCTGTGATGATGGTTTAATGATAGTGAAAGGATGGGTATATGATCATAAACCATATCCATTAAGTGAACCCAAACCACCTACAAGGCTTGATCTGCATGATATGTTTCCCTGCTCTGTATATAATGCATTTACTATTATGTCACCTGATTGGGAAAAGTACAGAAAACAGTTCGGTATAGACTATGAGCCATCAATAATGGTAAATTTTGGCTCCAACTCAGTAATGACAATGGGTAATGCAGAACAGGTAACAGAAAATTTTCTAAAGAAGTTCAAGTTTATTTTTTCTTTCAATATTTTCCACAATGAGTTTACCGAGGCAGTAGCTGATATTGTACTTCCTGATTCCTGCTTTCTTGAAAGGTACACTCCTTGCGTTACATTTCCGTCAACATTTTCTCATCCATCAGGTATGGATGAATGGGTATGGCAAATACGGCAACCTGTTGTTGAACCTATTCATGAACGAAGGGATTTTAACGAAATAATGCTGGAAATAGTAAAAGGACTCGGTATACAGGATAAATATTACGAATCAATCAATAATCTTGTTCCAATCCGTTATGGTGGCGAGATGGAAGAGAAGAACAAGTTGGATCCTAAAGGTGATTATACATGGTATGATATATGTGACAGGGTGATAAAGGACAGGTTAGGTGACGATAATGATCTGGAAGCATTAAAGAAAACAGGACTGGTAACATGGAAAACCAAAATTGAGGAGAGATATTGGAGATGGTTTGTTCCTGTTAGAGTACCTATCTATTTTGAGTACTTTATTGATGCCGGGGAAAAACTCCATAAGGTGCTTTCTGATTTCGGAAGACCCGATATGTTTGATATGTCATTTTTTGAACCGTTGGCTCAATGGAACCCGTGCCCTTCGCATACTAATAAAGACCCTGAATTTGACTTGTGGGGATTTTCATGGCGCCCCTCATTCCATACACAGTCTTCTACCCAGTGTAATCCCTGGCTTGACGAAATATCAGTCAATGACCCATTCGTATATTTGATCCAGATCAATAAGGAAACAGGCAGGAAGAAGGGCCTCAAGGATAAGGATATTATCTGGGTTGAGAATACTATTGGAAAAAGGATAAAAGGACCTGTTAAATTGGTTGAGGGTATGCATCCACAGCATCTTGGTATTGCCGGATGCCATGGTCACTGGGCAAAGGGAATGCCTATAGCCAAAGGTAAAGGGCAGTTTTTTGATGACCTTATAATATGTGATGAAGCTCATACTGATTCATTAACATTAGGTTCTGATGCTTGTACAAAATTGAAAATATATAAATGTGAAGAAAAATTATGACAAAATACGGAATAGTTATTGACCTGAAAAGATGCTACGGTTGTTATTCATGTACCGCTGCATGTAAAGCAGCAAACAATACTCCCAAGGGTATTGATTTTGCTAAATGTATTTCAGGGGAAGCAGGTGTATTTCCTGCTGCACAGAGGCAAATGCTGCCAACCCTTTGTATGCAATGTGATGACCCGGAATGCAAGAAAGTATGTCCTACCGGGGCAACAGAACAAAATGAATATGGAATAGTTACTGTTGATAAAGACATGTGTATGGGTTGCGGATACTGCACGATGGCATGTCCTTATGGTCAGCGACACAAAATAGATAAATGGGAATCTTATTATCCCGAGGCAGTTGGAGAACCGGATGCATACCAGGCTTACGCAAAAGGTAAATGGGAAGAGAAGAACGGATATGGCGTTGCCTCAAAATGTGATTTCTGCATAGACCGTGTCAATGAAGGAAAGAAACCGGCATGTGTGCAATCTTGTCCTGCTAAGGCTCGTACTTTCGGTGATCTGAACGATCCTGAAAGTGAAGTTTCAATTTTGATAAGAAGAGACCGTGGGTTTCAACTCAATCCCGAGTTCGGAACCAATCCTTCAGTTTATTATTTGCCAGCAAGATAATTTTTAATTTTTAATTTTTTTTCTTGAAACAAAAACTATACAATGTATTAAAACTCTTAGTAAGATTACTAACGGATTGAAAATTCAATACTAAAAAAAATTAAAAAGATGAAAGCACAAACAAAATGGAGTTGGTTAATTGCCATTTACCTTTTTCTTGCCGGACTCGGTGGAGGCGCTTATGTAGCAGGTGTCATAGCTGATTTTGCCGGGTGGACAACCGGCATATCCAAAATAGGAATTTTATTAGGATTCCCATGCGTCTTTATAGGATGTATGTGCCTGATAGCGCACCTGGGTAAGCCGGCAAAATTCTGGCGTGCTTTTATGAGACCAGGTACCTCTTGGATCGCACGGGGTACAATCATCATTTCAACCTTTATGATTCTGGACTTCTTACATATTATACTATGGATATGGCCTTTCCCTGAGGTACTTGGATCATCTGAAGTGCTGAGATACCATATAGGTATTCTTGGAGTGATATTTGCATTTGGTACTATGATATATACAGGAATACTTTTGGGAGCTTCCAGGCCTATAGCTTTCTGGAGTACAGCCATGCTGCCACTTCTTTTTCTTGTATCTGCTTTATCAACCGGCTTCATGACTGTGATCCTGTTCAGTTCTGCTGCAGGTATAGAAAATGAAGGTTTGGCTTTACTGGAAAGAATGGACATAATACTCATAATACTTGAGATTTTCGTATTGGCTTTTTACCTGCAGGGAACACACAGGGTTTCCGAATCACGTGCCTCAGCAAAACTTGTGCTCTCTGGGGCAGTAGCTCCCTTATTCTGGTTTGGAGTAGCAATCCTTGGACTCTTAGTTCCCCTGGTATTAGATTTGATGGGAATGTTTGCTCTTACAGGTTGCGGGACACAGACAGTCATACTGCTCGCATCTGCTTCCGGAATAATAGGTGGATTGTTTTTGAGACAAGTCATTCTTTCAGGTGGAATCCATGCACCTCTTAAATCAGGTCGTTTTGAGTATGGTCTGACTAACGTATAGTTTTTACTTCTATTATTTAAGAAAACACAAGTATAACTAAGGTCTTGTTTATTATATTACAAACAAGACCTTTTAAATATAATTTAATTGTGAACAAACCTATAAGTGATCTAAAATACTTTCTTAGCCCACGTTCTATTGCCATTATCGGGGCTTCTAATAATTTATCCATCATTAGTGGCAAACCGCTTCATTTTTTACAAATGCATGATTACAAAGGCAAAATTTTTCCTGTAAACCCAAAATATGATGAACTCGGTGGATTGCCATGCTACAAAAGCATTATGGACGTTTCTGAACCGGTTGACCTGGCACTTCTTGCAGTAAATTATAAACTGGTTCTGCCTATGTTGAAACAGTGTGTAGATAAGGGTGTTAAGTTTGCCACGATCTTTGCTTCCGGCTTTGCCGAATCAGGTGAAGAGGGAATAGTACTGCAAAAACAGATAGCGGAACTGGCAAAAGAGTTTGGTATGGGAATTTGTGGTCCTAACTGCCAGGGATCAGTCAGCTTAAAAGACCGTGCGATCGGTGGTTTCAGCGCCTCCCTTGGAGTAAAACCTTTATATGAGGGACCAATAGGTTATGTTACTCAAAGTGGCGCTTTGGGCTATTCAATATTCAGTCTTGCACAGGAAGCCGGTGTTGGATTTAGTTATGTTGCCAGTACAGGTAATGAAGTTGACCTCCATACCCTTGATTTCATGGAATTTATACTGGAAGACCCTGGCACAAAGATGGTAATAAGTTACCTTGAAGGCATCAAGGATGGTAAGCAGTTTTTTCGCCTGGCAGACAGAGCCCTGGAGTTGGGCAAGCCAATTGTTGCGTTGAAAGCAGGCCGTTCTGAGGTTGGACAAAAAGCGGCTTCTTCTCATACTGCTTCTCTTACAGGATCAGATGCGGTGTGTGATGCCTTTTTCCGTCAAAAAGGAATAATCAGAGTTAATGATATTGAAGATATGATAGATGTTGCTGCACTTATGCAACGAATACCCGCACTTCCTGAAGGTATAGGAATCGGACTTATCACAACTTCAGGTGGTGGTGGAATACTGATGGCTGACGAAGCTTCCGATATGAATCTTGATATCCCTGAATTGGATGCCAAAACTACAGACGCCATTATGAAAGTTATTCCACCATACGGTTCAGCGCTAAATCCTGTAGATGTTACTGCCCAGGTGATCAACGAAGCTGAAGATTTCATGAAGGTACTACAGGCAATGACAGCAAATCCTGACATTGACGCCCTGGTGATTGTTGTTACCCAGATAACAGGAGAACCAGGCAGGCAAATGGCAGTGGATATAACAAAGATGTCAAAGATCTCTAAAAAGCCGATAACCGTTGCCTGGACAACTGGTGACAATCTTGTTGGCGACAATCTGAAAATATTGGCTAAAGGTGGAGTGCAATATTATAAATCCCCTGTCAGAGCTGTTAGAGCAATGGGAGCAATTATGAAATTCAGCGCTTTCCGAAAAAAAGTCCTGTCAAGAAAAAAAATTGATGTAAAAGAAAGTGTTGCAGGCAAAACACGCGATGATGCAATATCTTTCCTGGCTGATAAAAAACGCAACCTCACCGAGCATGAGGGGAAAGAGTTACTTGCTTTATACAATATTCCTGTTACAAAGGAATACATTGCCACATCAGAGGAACACGCTGTCATTATTGCAGAAAAGATCGGGTATCCGCTGGCAATAAAAATTGATTCCCCGGATATACTTCACAAAACAGAAGCAGGTGGTTTAAAACTAAATATCAGAGATCAAAAGGAATTGGTAAATGCCTATAATGAAGTATTAAAAAATGCCGGTAGTTATAATCCCAAAGCCCACATAAACGGTGTATTGGTGCAGGAGATGGTTAGTGGTGGTACCGAAGTGATTGTAGGCATTAACAATGACCCTCAATTCGGCCCTACGGTTATGTTCGGGCTGGGAGGTATATTCGTAGAGGTACTTAAGGATGTTTCTCTTCGTGTAACTCCATTGACCCATGATGATGCAATGGAAATGATAAAAGAGATAAAGGGTTATAAAGTTTTGACAGGAGCCCGTGGCAAAGCCAAAGCCGACATTCACGCAATTGCTGATGTTTTGGCCAAAGTAAGTCGTATGGCTCTCGACCTGGAGGATCAAATGGCAGAACTCGACATCAATCCCCTCATCGTATTACCTGAAGGACAAGGCGTACGTGTTGCGGATGCGCTTGTTATAAAAAAGTAAGAACATAACTACGTCCGCCAGTCTGGCGGATTAAAAAATGGAATTACTTAAAATTGTGTAAAGTGAAAATATGAGAACGTTGCTGGCTATTGGTAGTGATTAGTTCCCAATAATATTATCAATAAAACCAGAAGCCAGAAACTAGTGACCAGAAACGGATTATTAAATACTAAAAGTTAAATTCTAAAATAAATTTCACTACAATATTGAAATTCAGATCCTATAAAAATAGAGACCTGTAAATAGAAACCCAGTTGACAATTGACAATGACTATAACTATGACTATGACTATGACTTCCAGTATCTTTATCAACAATGATGGTTCCAGTTCATCAGTTTTCAGTTATCGGTTCCCGGATTGTCAGATTACCGGTTTCATGTTTACTAACCAATCAATTGAATATCGAAAATCTGAATGTAGAACGATAAAACCGGCAAACCGAAAAACCGACAACTGAAAGCCGATAACCGATAAACCGAATAAATAATCAACCAAGCAACCTAATAACCCAAAACCCAATCCACAGTCAGCAATTTATAATTACTGTGACAATGACAATCGCAATAACAATATCCAATATCTAATATCCAGTATCCAGAAACCAGCAACCAGTAACCAGAAGCTGATTATTTAATGCTCAAAGGTAAATCCTAGAATAAATGTTATTAAGAATTTTCTAATCCCGTTACAATAAATAATATATCTTTGACCAAAATTTAAGTCTAACTAAAAACAATTAAAACTATGGGAATAATTTGCGGAATTTCATTATCCCTGCTAGTTGTCGTAGCAGGTTTGTTCTTGTTGGCAAAGACCAAGAAAGAACAATTAAACAACATGTTCACCTTTGCATCCTTTACAGTTATCATTTTAGGGATATTGTTAATGATAGCAACATTTTTCGGAGGGATGTGCCATGTAATGAGTAATAAATGCGGTGAACGCGGTATGTACCAGGAACGTCATTGTTTCATGAATGACTGCTGTTCTGAAAAACAAATGAACCATAAAAAGCACATGTCACATGATATGTCTATGTGTGGCAAAGAACAAAAAATGGATGGAAAGCAAAGATGGGGCAAAAAAGGTAAGTGTTTTGGAGGTGAAATGTGCGACAAAAAAAATTGTGATATGAAAGATTGCAAGAAAAAGCATATTAAAGTAGAAGTTCATGAAGAAATTGTGGAAGAAGAAGCAGAGGAATAAGATACTGCATTAGCAATATAAAGAACATAACTTTGTAAATTGTTAAAAAGGAAAATTGTATTAAATTTGAGTGAAAAAAATATGATATAGTCACTGGTTTCTGGTTACTGGTGGCTGGTAGGGATTACTTCCCTATAATATTAGAAAAAAACCAGTAGCTAGAAACCAGATACCAGTGGCTGTATATTAAAAACACAAAGGACAGATTTTAATATAAGTTCATTAAAAACATTAAAATTCAGATACTATAAAGGCCTGAACGGATAGTTCAGGCCTTTTTTTGCTTGAAAAACGTCTATATTTGTAAATAATTTTAATTCTATTTCAAAGTCACCAGGAACGCTAAGTTTTTGCTTTGCGTCCGCCAGTTGGCTGATTGCGAGACACAATTTATTCCACATGAAAAATAAAACAATCTTAATCTTAGGCGGCTACGGGGCAACGGGCAGGGTTATTTCCCGGCTGCTTCTAAAGGAAACAGATGTAAACATCATTATTGCCGGACGCAGTATAGAAAAAGCAAATGAACTATCTGCTGTTCTGAATAAAGAATACCCGGATAATCGTACTTCCGCATGTTTTGCAGACGCATCCGATTATCAAAGCTTACTCGATGCTTTTAAAGTTGTTTCTATGGTGTTGGTAGCTTCTGCAACTACTCAGCACGTTAAACATGTTGCAGAAGCGGCTCTTTACTCAGGAATAGATTACCTCGATATTCATTACCAGCAAAATATTGTACCGGTTCTGAATGAGCTGGTACCAAAAATAGAAAATTCCGGTCTTTGTTTTATTACCCAGGCAGGTTTCCATCCGGGACTACCCTCTGTTTTTGTGCGTCATGCAGCGCCTCATTTTGACCAATACAAAAAAGCAATTATCGCAATGGCAATGAATATAAGGATTGAGAAATCTGAATCGATATATGAAATTGTTGACGAGATTTCAGATTATAAGGCAGATATTTTCAAAGACGGGAAGTGGAAAAGAGGCGACTATAAAGATGTGAAGAAAATTGACCTTGGTCCATTTTTTGGTGTTCGTCCGTGTTTCCCTATTCAATTGGAGGAAATGCGTCCCTTGCCTGGGATGTTCCACCTGGAGGATACCGGTGTTTATGTTGCCGGGTTCAACTGGTTCGTTGATAACATCGTCTTTCCGTTGGCAATGATATTGAATAAGATCAAAAAGGGATTTGGAAGAGACTTTATAGCAAGCTTAATGGTGTGGGGGATCAATACTTTTTCCCCTTCACGGCTAAGCGTGTATTTTGTTTTGGAAGCTGAGGGAGAAAAGCAAGGGAAACCGGTAAAAGTGAGAATTTCGGCTGAGCATGAAGAGGGATATGATTTTACGGCTATACCGGTAGTTGCTTTAATACTCCAATATCTTGACGGAACCATTAAAAAACCCGGGCTTTGGATGATGGGACACCTCGTTGACACCGGGCGATTGATGAATGATATGGAGAGGATGGGGGTTGAAATTGAAGTACTGATTACAGACTAGGGCAGGATGTATGATTAGTGTCTGTCTATAAAGTCAAAGATTTTTTAAAATGAAAATTTCAAATCTCAAATCTCAAATCTCAAAAAATGAACTATGAAGTATGAAAAAGACCTTGGTGAAAGATTTCTGCAGTTTATTTATCCTATTACTTTTTTTCATACCCTCTTTGTAATTTGAGATTTGTAATTTGAGATTTGTGACTTTTTACTATTTTTATGACATTATGGACAAACACTAATTAGCGTCTGTCTCTAAAGTCGGATACAATAGCTGAAATCGAATGAATTATTTAGGTAATTTTATCAATAAGTTTTACACCCAATTATTTTTAATCAATAAGTTTTAAAATGAAAAAGTTATTATTCCTGACAAGTCTTTGCTTAATTATTTATTCAATAAGCATAAAAGCACAAATTACAGTTGATTCAACTGACTATGCCGGTATTGGTGATTACATTATCATGGCAAACGATACTATTCCTCCTGTAAGTATTTCGGTTGGCGGCACAGGAGCCCAAACCTGGGATTTTACAAGTTTGCAAATCGACTATATTGACTCAATAATATTTGTTGATCCGGCTTCAACAACATTTGGAAGCGACTTTACGTCTTCTAATCTTGCTTTTGATTATGTTCAGCAAACAAATTACCAAACATCCTCTGCATCACTGCTAACAAATGATGGATTTGTCGGTGATCCAATCGGATTGGGTGTTGCAACTACGATACTTTTAAATCCAACTCAAAAAGTCATTGATTTCCCTTCAACTTATAATGATTCTTTTGATGATACTTCAGGATTTTTTTTAGTACTTGATGCTGCTCTCTTAGACCCTTCTTTACCAATCTATGGTATTGATTCCATTAGGTTTAATCATTATAGTTATGTTAATAGTCAAATTGATGCTTATGGAATAGTGCAGTTGCCAAGTGGAACATATAACACTATCAGGCAATTTTATACAGAAAATACGATTGACAGCATTTGGGCATATTGCAGTAATCCAGGCGGTTGTATTATGATTCCATTTGGATGGAGTTTAGCGCCTGTTCTTCCACCTCTTACTGCAAATCCAACATTAGACACAACATACACTTATAAATGGATAGCAAATGGAGAAGATTATCCTGTAGTTGAATTGGAAACTGTCAATTCTGCAGGGAATGTTATTTCTGCTAATTTCAAAATAGGCAGTTCGGTTGTTGCAATAATTACCTCCTCCTCTGATGCCTTATGTAATGGAAATTGTGATGGAGAAGCCACTGTAACGGGAATTAGCGGAGTATTGCCTTATACCTATTTGTGGGATGATCCCGGTTCTCAAACCACAGATATCGCTACAGGTCTTTGTGCCGGAACATTTGATGTTATGATAATTGATGCAACTTTTGATACTGTTTATGCGGTTGCTACTATCGGAGAACCTGACCCTTTATCTGGAACGATATCAATAATAGATAGTGTATCCTGCGATACCTGTTCTGATGGTTCTGCCGTTGCGTCTGCAAATGGTGGAACACCCATTTATTTTTTTATTTGGGATGATCCGGACTCTCAAACAGGCCCTTATGCGACAGGGTTATCCCCGGGCACTTATACAGTTACAATTACTGATGCCAATGGTTGTACTTATGTTGACACTGTCGAAATTGATTATATTTCAACTTGTAATATTACCTCCTCTTTTACTTCGGGTGCCACCAATATTTGCGCAGGAGAAACCGTCAATTTTACCAATACCAGTACGGGAGCTACTTCTTATGTATGGCAGGAAGATGGTATCACATTTAGCACGGCTACTAATACCTCAAGAGTGTTTAATACAGCCGGTTTAAATACCATCAGTTTAATTGCTGAAACTGGAATTTGTAGTGATACCTCAAATGTTATTATTACAGTTAATCCTTTACCAATTATTGATTCAGTAACTTCAATAGATGCCACTTCCTGTGGAGGTAGTGATGGGACAATCATGATCTATGCAAGTGGGGGTACAGCGCCATTACAATATTCTGTGAACGGTGGCTCCACTTTTTCCGGTAGTGCAAGTTTCATAGGATTAGGTGCTGGTAATTATGAGGTGGCGGTATCTGATGTAAATAGTTGTTCAGTAACTGGAAGTACTATAATAATCACAGCGCCCGGATCACCTGCTACTAATGCTGGCTTAGATACTACGATTTGTGAGGGGGATACCTATACTTTATCAGGAACGATGGGCGGGACTGCATCCAACATAACCTGGACTACATCAGGAGACGGAACATTTAATAATGCTAATTTATTAATGGCAACCTATACACCTTCTACAGCCGATATTACAAATGGAAGTGTGACCTTAACAATCACCACAAATGACCCGGATGGAGGTGGACCCTGCCAGGCAGCCGTAGATAACATGACCTTATTAATCAACCAAACACCAACTGCGAATGCAGGTTCAGATACTTCAATCTGTGAAGGAGACATTTATACCTTATCAAGCGCATCTGTTAGCGGTGCGTCCAGCTTAACATGGACAACTTCAGGAAGTGGAACATTTGATAATGCTAATTCACAAAATCCTTCTTATACTCCATCCACAACAGATATAACAGCGGGAAGTGTAACCCTAACGATTACCACCAATGACCCGGCAGGTCCATGTTCGGCTGCAACAGATAATATGGTATTAACAATTTATGCAGCAGTTACTACTAATGCAGGAGCAGATGTTTCCATCTGTGAGGGGAAGAGTACAACATTATCGGCAAGTGGTGGCATAAGTTATAGCTGGAGCCCCGCAACCGGCTTAGACAATCCCAATATTTACAACCCTGTTGCTTCTCCTGCTGCTACAATCACTTATACAGTAACCGTAACAGATGTAAACGGCTGTGCAGGTGCAGGTTCTGTAACCGTAACAGTTTATCCCAATCCTGCTGAGCCAACAATTTCTCAGGTTGGAAATTCGCTTTTATGCGATAGTACGGCTAACAGTTATCAGTGGTTCTTTAATGGTGATACTATCCCGGGTGAAACCGGACAATTTTATACCGCTATACAAACTGGCTTTTACACTGTTACTATAACGGATAATAATGGTTGTTCAACTAATTCTGACCAGCAAAGTGTTACAGTTGGAATAAAAGAAACTGTTGCAGGGCATGGTATTAATATTTATCCTAATCCCAATACAGGTGAGTTTACAATAGAACTTGTCCTGAGCGAAGCCGAAGGACAATTAAGGATTTATAATATTTTAGGGCAGGAAATCTTCTCAGAAAAACTAACAAACGTAAAAGGCAAATATTTTAAGCAGATTAATTTAGCTGATCATCCAACAGGTATCTACAACCTGCAATTATATAGCAATAAATCTATAATCAACAAAAAGATAATTATTCAAAAGCAAAGGCAATAACAGATGCTTCTCCAGTATCAATTATTTCAACCAAATATTCATAAAACCTGGTATCTTTTATCCCCCATACTTTTACAGGTGTGTTCCTTTTCACTATTTTCAGTTCCGTTCAATCAGCGAGGGAAGTAGATTCTTAAATGACTACCTCCTTTGACAATAGTATTTTCCGGGATTTAGTAATAATATTTTTTTTATTCAATTTTCGAAGCGATGTTCTTTAGAGTATAAAATTAACAAAAATAATAACATTTAAAAATTAGAAATCAATATATTTGCAACCCATCAAAAAAAAATAACTAATAAGTTTATCTTTATAAAAAATTTTGCCACAAAAACATTTTAATCCTGTTGGATAACAGGACAAAATCCCACTAAATTTTTCTTTTGTGAAATTTAGTGTTTTAGTGTTTTTGTGGCAAAATATTTAAATTCCGATATATTTAAAAATATAAATCATGAAATTTTTAAAAAAAATATTAATAGTATTAATAGTACTCGTTGTACTATTAGTAGGAGCTGTAATAGTTTTACCAATCATCTTTAAGGGTGATATAGTTAAGCTCGTTAAGGAAGAAGCCAACAATAACCTGAATGCCAAAGTAGAGTTTGGCGATTTTGATATCTCATTGATTAGCAGCTTCCCGGATTTCTCTTTTTATATAAAAGACGTTTCTGTTGCTGGAATTGATGATTTTGAAGGTGATACGTTGGTATCAATAGGGTCATTGGATCTAACCATAGATCTTATGAGTGTTATTAATGGAGAGGAAATCGCAATAAAAACCATTAGTATTGACAAGCTTAAAGCATTTGTAAAGGTTTTGAAAGACGGTAAAGCCAACTGGGATATTACAAAAGAAACTGCAGAAGAAGAGGTAGGAGAAGAAGTTGAAGTAGCAGTTGATGTTGACACTGCTGAAGCCCCACCATTTAAGATGTCTCTTAAGAAATTTGAAATAACAAATACCGATATTGTTTATGATGATGAGGAGATGGATTTTTATACTTCGGTAGATAACCTTAATTTTTATTTAAAAGGAGATTTCACAGAAGATTTCACAACACTTGAGATAAAAACCACAATTTCTGCTTTAACTGTGGTTATGGGGAAAATAAAATATCTCAATAAGGTAGAGTTAGAGATAAACGCTGACCTTGACGCGGACCTTGTTAATTCCAAATATACTTTTAAAAACAACGAATTTCGCATTAACCAGTTGTACCTTGGATGGGATGGCTTTGCAGCAATGCCCGGGGATGATATTGACCTGGATTTGACATTTAGCGCTAAAAAGACCGATTTCAGAAATATTTTGTCATTGATCCCTGCTGTTTATGCTACGGATTTTGAAGATGTAAAAACTGCCGGTAAATTAGCATTGAATGGTTACGCAAAAGGAAAATATACAGATACCGCTCTTCCTGCTTTTGGCATTAATCTCCTGGTTGAAAACGCTATGTTTCAATACCCGGACCTGCCTAAAGCCGTTGACAATATTAACATAAAGGTGAATATTAGTAATCCTGGCGGTAGTGAGGACAACACAGTGATAGATGTGTCAAAATTTCACGTGGAGTTGGCTGGGAATCCAGTTGACATTCATCTCATGCTTAAAACACCTGTTTCCGATCCTCAAATTGATTGTGGTTTTAAAGGCGAGATTGACCTGACCAAGATCAAAGATGTTATCCCCCTTGAAGAGGGCGAAGACCTTACCGGATTGATCAGATCGGATATTGTTATAATTGGCAAACTCTCAACCCTGGAAAATGAGCAATATGAAGAGTTTAATGCTGTGGGAGAAATGTCAATCGCTGATTTGAAATATTCCAGTTCCGATTTACCGCAAGGTGTTATCATTGACTGGGCTAACATGAAGTTCTCTCCTCAATATGTTGATCTTATTGCTTTTGATTGCAGAATAGGTAAGAGTGATATACACGCCAGTGGCGCTATTGAGAACTTTATTGCTTATGCATTAACAGATAGCGCAGAATTAAAAGGACGTTATCAACTTGGATCCCATCTGTTTGACTTGAATGAATTTATGGAAGAAAGTGAAGATGAAACTACATCCGCACCTGTAGCTGAAACTGAAGTTTCTGACCTGTCTGCCGAAGCTTCAGCACAGGCAGAAGATACTGTTCCGCTCTCAATTATTGAAGTTCCGGGGAATATCGATTTTACCATGACCTCAACATTTGACCGCATATTATACGATAAGATGGTTATGACCAATGTAAGTGGTTTGTTAAGAGTAAAAGACAGGATTGTAACCATGGAAAACCTCGGCATGAATCTGTTGGAGGGAACAATGACGGTAAATGGCAGTTATGACACAAAAGATGCTGAGAAACCGGTTGTTAATTTTGATCTTGATATTTCAAATTGGAATATTCCTCAAACATTTGAAACTTTTAATACTGTACAAAGGTTAGCTCCAATAGCAGAGAATTGTACTGGTAAATTTTCTGTTAAGATGGATTTTGTTTCCGATCTGGATGAACACATGGAACCAATAATGAATTCTTTAATCGGCTCGGGGGGGCTAAGCACTGACAAGGTGGTAGTTGAAGGTTCCGAAACCATCAATAAACTTGCTAACGTCATGAAAAACGATAAGTACAAACGATTGGAATTTTATGATTTGAACGGATCCTTTAAGTTTAAGGATGGCAGGGTGTATTTAGAGCCGTCTGATGTAAAGATTGGGAATTCAAAAGCTGTTATTTTTGGTTCAAACGGCTTTGACCAAACTTTGGACTATACATTAAAAATGGAAGTGCCTACAAGTGAGTTCGGGGCAGAGGCAAATGTTTTACTGGAAAATGTTGCTGGCTTTGCTAGTAATATTGGCGTTGATGTTAGTGTTCCAGAAGTTGTTAATGTGGATATACTTATCACCGGAACTGTCAACGATCCAAAAGTAAGAATTGGAAATATAAGACCCTCGGGAGCTGGTAATAAATCGATTAAAGAACAGATCAAAGAGGAAATAAAAGAAGTGGTTAAGGAGAAAATTGAAGAAGCAAAGGAGGAAATTAAGAAAGAAGTAAAGGATAAGGCCCGTGAAGAAGCTGAAAAAATAATAAAAGAAGCAGAGAAGAAAGCTGCTGTTATTCGAAATGAAGCAAAGAAAGTGGCTGATAATGTAAAAAAAGAATGTTATGCCAATGTTAAAAAGGGGGAAGATGAAGCCAAGGGTCCGGTAGCTAAAATAGCGGCAAAAGCAGCTGGAGAGAAGCTCAGAAAAGAATGCGATAAAAAAGCTCAAAAAATAATTGATGAAGCAAATAAAAAAGCAAATGTTGTATTGAGTGAAGCCAGGGAAAGAGCGGATGATAAGCTAAAATAAGCAGCTCCGATTTGTTATTGGAGTTTATAATCGAAAATAACCTTTATATTTTTGATATTAGATATTGGATATTATACATTGTACGGGATAAATTTATACATTTTGTTAGCCAGAGATTAGTTATTAGTTTTTAGTTGTTGGTTTTGGTTTTTCAGTTTCTTGTTATGGTTGCTTAGTTGATGATATGGTACGAACGAACTAACGAACTAAAACCAGTAACTAAAATAACTAAAACCAAAGACCAATAAACTCTAAACTTTAAAAATGTACAGTTTTATTCCGGTTTCAGTATAATCCTGTCATTTTTCAATAGATTATGATTTATGCTCCTTTTTCTAAAATACTTCCATATTTAATATTCCCCCGACTGTATCGAAGCAGACTTGTTCAATATTTGTGCCTAAGGACGATATCCATGTTTTTTACATGTTTTTTTATTTTTAACAACTTGCTGCCAATTTTGTACTACTTTCTGCCTTGCCCAAAATGCAGAAATTGAAGAAGAAGAAGTAGAAGAATGTGATGAAATAACAAATAAAAGGGCTATTAAGCTGTATGAAAAGGGCATCGGTAAAATTCGTTCCGATCAGCGGGAAGCAGTGATGCTTCTTAAAAAAGCAATTAGTATTGAGCCTGACTATGTGGACGCATATTATGAACTTGCACGGATGAGTATCTGGGCAAAAAGTTACGGGGCGGCAAAAAAATATCTTATTAAGGTAATTGAGATATGCCCGTCTTTCAACATATATGCCCATTATTATTTAGGTGATATATATTATGGTTCGGGAGAAGATGATGAGGCATTAAAATACCTTAGGGAATTTATCAAGCATCCGGATGATATAAAATCAGACCGGGATTACAACCGTGCTGAGCTTTTGATCAAGAGTGCCGAATTTTTTTCCCGAATGTATAATAATCCCGTACCTTTTGAACCTAAAAGTGTTGAAGGAATATGTACTCAGCTTGATGAATATCTGCCTGCTATTTCTGCAGATAATGAAATAGCGTTTTTTACACGAAGATACAAGAAAAAGAGTCTGGGAGATTTAAATTCAATCGAGGTAGAACAATTTACATATAGTGAGCGTGTAGATGGTAAATTCACCAGGGGTAAGCCCATGCCCCCGCCATTTAACCGTGGTATGAATGAAGGAGGGGCAACGCTTACCATTGAAAATAAACGGATGTATTTCACTATCTGTAAAACCACAACTACCGGCTATTACAATTGTGATATTTATTCGGCTGATTATATCTATAATGATCCTGAAGAGTTCAAAAAGCTGGTTGAGGAGGAAGAAAAGAGATTTGGAAAAAGAGACATTCAATTAGAAGATATTCCTGAGTTTAGATGGGATAACATAAGAAATTTGGATGAAGACCTGCCATCAGGTGGGATAGGTGTAAACTCCATCAATACATGGGAATCCCAACCATCAATATCTCCGGATGGCAAAATATTGTATTATACCAGCGACCGAAAAGGTGGATATGGCGGTTATGATATTTATAAAACAGTTTTTTTCGATTCTACAAGCAAATGGAGCCAGCCGGTAAACATGGGCTCTATGATCAACACAAAAGGCAATGAAAAATCCCCTTTCATTCATCCTGATGATCAAACATTTTATTTTTCTTCTGATAGCTTGAGAGGATTAGGTGGATATGATATTTTTTTTACAAAAAAAGGTGATGATGGGCAGTGGCAAAAGCCAAAGAACATTGGTTATCCCATCAATACCGAAGAAGATGATCTGGGGTTTTTTGTCAGTACCGATGGCAAGACGGGCTACTTCTCTTCAAATCTGACTATCCATACTTCAGCGAGAGATTCAGTCCAACAGCAGGCAGGTAAAACCACAGTCAGGGTTAAAGGTGAAGGTGGATGGGATTTGTATTCATTCCCCCTTTATAAAGACGCTAGGCCAGAGAAGGTGCTCTTTTTAAAAGGGCAGCTTAAAGATGAGCAAGGTGAAGTCCTTGTCGAAGCTGAGATGGAACTGAAAAATGTTAGAACTAAGGAGATTAATAAAGTAAATGTTGATTCTGAAAGCGGAAAATATGCTACCGTAATTACCCTTGAACAAGAAGATGATTTTATTATGAAGGTCAAAAAAGATGATTATGCTTTTACCACTAAGTATATCTCTACAAAAGAACCTATATACTATGCCCCTTCCAAAATTGATTTTGAAGTTAAGGAAATTGAAGTAGGAGATACTTACCATTTAAATAACATCAATTTTGCTACAAATTCAACAAATGTGCTTACAGATGTTTCATTGACGATCTTAGATGATTTCGTTGAGTTCCTCGAGGATAATCCATACATGACTGTTGAGATCCATGGACATACCGATAATGTGGGAAGCAGCGAAGATAACATGGAATTATCCAAAAACAGGGCAAAAGCCGTTAATGATTACCTGATCCTTAACGGAATAGAAAATTCCCGTCTTACTTACCGTTGGTTTGGAGAGACCAAACCTGTTACCAGTAATGATACCGATGAGGACAGGGCGATGAACAGGAGAACGGAATTCCTTGTAACTTCTAGATGAAGATAACTTTCATCACTATGTATTCATACTTGATTGGTAATTGTGATTTTGAGAGAAGAATTATGTTTATTAGATAACCGTGCTTTTTTTTAATTTTGCAACACATGAAACTTAATTTATATTTTATTTATATAGCATGTCTGTCAGTAATAAAGAATTACATAAGTATTGGCAAGGCAGGAATTGTATCCTCGGGAGTTTGCCTGATGCTTGCCTTATTTATTAATATCGGTTGTAAAACAACAAAACAACAGAAAACCGAAGCCAGTTCACCAAAAGCTGATTCGCCTGAAGCGGAAATCACCAAATCTGGATCATCAGAAAATGATGCAACAATTTACAACCTGCCAGATGAAATAGAAAAACATAATTTGCAGGAAAGCCAATCTGAAACCGGAAACAAGGTAGAGCAAATCCCATCTTCTGCTACTGCGGAGCAACAAAAAGATTCACTCTTTGCTAGCATCAAAAGAACTCCCTGTTACGGGCGGTGTCCTACTTATAGCATCAGTATTTACAAAAGCGGTTATGTTATATATGAAGGAATTAGGTTTGTTGATAGAATAGGAACATACTCCACGCAAATCAGCGAAAAAGAAATTCAGAAAATTATTGCCAAAGCTAATGAAACCGGATATTTTGATCTGAATGACGTGTATGACAGCCCCGTTACCGACCTGCCCACTACTATTACTTATCTCTC
>JBDRNO010000287.1:0-2054 GCA_043811005.1 Bacteroidota bacterium
ATTCTCGTCTTTTTAAAAAAATATTTATGGTGGTAATTACATGGGAATTAAAGGTTATTCTTAATTGTATAAGAGGCTCAAAAGATAACAAATATCGGAGCATTTCTAATGAAAAAGATTGATGGAAAACCAAAAAGTTTGCGGCAATTACTTACAGGCTTGAGATTTATTCCTGATGTTATAAAATACGGGTAAATTTATATATTTTATTGTTGTTATTAACACTATGTCATATGGTAAAATTGTCTTTATGGGTATGACTATAACAATTACTGGAGCTATGTTATTAATAGGTCTCCCATTAATGTTTTCTGCACTTTTTTATTTTATTGATAAACTTTTGAGCATTCTTTTATTTATTGCAGCGATTATTATTTTAGTGCTTTTTGTTTCAAAGTTTTTAGGAAAATAATATTGAGTGTAAAGGGGGTATAATTTTCCCCATTTTCAGATGAAGTATCTAACTCAGGATGGGGACAGAGTTAAAAAAATACACATATATACTATAAAGTGACTTTAAAAGCGTAAATGGTGTCGATATTATGGTAAACGTCAAGGAGAATGCCAATTTTATATGGGAGATTGCAGACCTTTTACGAGGCGACTATAAGCAATCAGATTATGGTAAGGTAATACTACCGCTTACAGTTCTAAGACGATTGGATTGCGTATTAGAACCAACAAAGCAAAAAGTTCTGGATTATTTGCCTAAAATTGCCAATATGAACATCCAGAACACAGACCCTGTCCTTAACAATGTCGCGGGTTTCAACTTCCACAATAAAAGCAAATTTGACTTTGAGAAACTGAAAGCTGATCCAAATAATATTGCTGCCAATCTCAATAATTACATTAACGGTTTCTCTACAAATGCAAGAGAAATCATTGAATATTTTAACTTCACCGAACATATTGCAAGACTGGATGAAGCAAATTTGCTTTTTATGATTGTCAAGCGTGTTGGCGGAATTGACCTGCACCCTGATAAAGTAAGCAATTTGGAGATGGGATACATATTTGAAGAACTCATAAGGAGATTTTCCGAGTTATCTAATGAAACGGCAGGAGAGCACTTTACACCAAGAGAAGTAATTCGATTGCTGGTTAATCTGCTTTTCCTGAATGATAGGGAAATATTAACCAAACAGGGTATTGTAAGAACATTATATGACCCTGCTGGGGGAACAGGGGGTATGCTATCTATATCAGAAGAATACCTGCGTGAGCTTAATCCTGATGCCAGGCTGGAAGTATTCGGGCAGGAAGTCAATCCTGAATCATATGCAATCTGTAAATCAGATATGCTCATAAAAGGGCAAAACGCTTCTAACATAAAATTCGGAAACTCGTTTACTAATGATGGTTTAATGGGTGAAACTTTTGATTATATGCTCTCCAATCCACCATTTGGTGTTGAGTGGAAGAAAGTTGAAAAGCAAATCAAAGACGAGCACGAGAAAAGAGGTTTTGCAGGGCGTTTCGGCGCTGGATTACCAAGAATAAACGATGGTTCTTTCTTGTTTTTGCAGCATATGATCTCTAAAATGAAACCTGCAAATGGCGGCTCAAGAATTGGAATTATTTTTAACGGGTCTCCTCTTTTTACAGGCGGTGCTGGAAGCGGGGAAAGTGAAATCCGAAAATGGATTATAGAAAATGATATGCTTGAAGCTATCATTGCGATGCCAGATCAATTATTCTATAACACGGGCATTTTCACTTACATCATGATAGTTACTAACAGAAAACCCAAAGAGAGAAAAAGGAAAATCCAATTGGTGAATGCCATTAGCTTTTACAATAAAATGTCAAAAAGCCTGGGTAATAAGCGTAATGAAATTGGAGAGGGTCATATTGAAACAATCACTAAAATATATGGAGATTTTAAGGATAACGAATTTTCAAAGATTTTCAATAACGAAGATTTTGGCTATTGGCAAATTACAATTGAGCGACCTTTGAAGGATGAAAAAGGTAATATTGTGAAAGATGGAAAAGGTAAGCCCAAGCCAGATGCTAATTTAAGAGATACTGAACGAGTGCCTCTCAAAGAG
>JBDRNO010000288.1:0-57387 GCA_043811005.1 Bacteroidota bacterium
AAGGGTACAAGAATGTAGGGTATTGTCTATATCCTTTATATCCTCTATATCCTCTATATCCCTTATATCCCCTATTCCCTTATTACCTTATTACCTTATTACCTTCCAAAGTATCATTCACACGACAATAGTTAACTATAAACAAATTCACCATCCTCTGTTTTAATTGTCAGTGATCTTGTTATAGCTTTTTCACATCTGCCAATAACTTTGGCATCTACATTAAGCTCTTTTGAAATATTAATTATCGTTTGTGCCTCTTCAGGTGCAGCATATATTTCCATCCTGTGTCCCATATTGAATACCTTGTACATTTCCTGCAACGATGTGCCTGATTCATTCTGTATTAATTTAAATAAAGGAGGGATATCAAACATATCATCTTTTATTATGTGCAAATTTTCTACGAAATTCAGAACCTTTGTCTGTCCGCCTCCTGTACAATGAATTATTCCATGAATTTTGGACCGGTATTTATCTAATATCCTTTTAATAACGGGTGTATAAGTTCTCGTTGGGGATAATAAGAGCTTTCCAATGGGCATACCTGTCTCTTCTTCAATATCAGTTAATTGCTTGTTCCCGGAATATATTAATTCACCAGGGATGCAGGGGTCAAAGCTTTCGGGATATTTTTCGGCTAAAGCCCTATCGAGAACATCATGCCTGGCTGATGTTAAGCCATTGCTTCCCATCCCGCCATTGTATTCATTCTCATAAGATGCTTGTCCTGAAGATGAGAGACCTATTATGACATCCCCATCGCATATATTATTTTCGATTACCTGTTCTCTCTTCATCCTGGCGAAAGCAGTAATGCCAACATCCAATGTCCTGACGATATCGCCAACATCAGCGGTTTCCCCGCCTGATAAATATACATTAATGCCTGATTTCGTTAACTTATAAATATAATCAGCCGTACCTTTGATCAAATGCTCTATCACTTCCCCTGTTATTAAGTTTTTATTCCTGCCTATTGTTGACGAGATAACGATATTATCTGTTGCGCCCACACATGCCATGTCGTCAATATTCATCACTATGGCATCCTGAACAATGCCTTTCCAAACACTGTTATCACCTGTTTCTTTCCAATAGATGTAAGCCAGGGAGGTTTTGGTTCCGGCTGTATCGGCATGCATTATATTACAATAACTGTCGTCTCCGGCAACAATATCAGGCAGGATTTTGCAAAAGCAATTGGGAAACAACCCTTTGTCAAGGCCTTTAATGGCATTGTGTATATCTGTTTTGTCTGCAGATACGCCTCTTAGGTCGTATTTTGTATTTCCGGTCATATTTGGGTGTAAAATTAGGAAAAGAACATGGTTTTGCAAATTTATCCTGTGGAATCCCCGATAAGTCGGTGAACAAAGTTATTTCACAGGGTTGAATTAATTTTGCCACGAATTTTCACTAATATATTTTAATAAAAAAAGCCGCCTTTGATACCTGGGGACGATTATTGATTACAATTGTAACCTAACTTTGAAAACAATTCCTGCCAAATCAATTTATCTGAACAAGCTAGTGGTGTTCATTTTGTGAGGGCGCTGGTGGGGGAAGTGATGGTGAATGAAAAGGTAGTAGTTAGCTGTTATCATCTTTTGCTCGCATTCTTCCGATTTATTCTTTATAAGATTTAGTTTTAAGAGGGTTTTACTCTATCATTAGTTTACCAGTCGCAACAACTTGTCTAACGTTCTGTAGTTGAAAGAAATACAGTCCATTCGATAAATTATCTCTTTTTATTATTATTTGGCCATTTGAAATATTGTCAATTTGTCGTACTAATTGTCCTAATGAATTGTAAAGTGTCAAGGTGTGTTTTTCTTTTTTACTATTCCTAAATGTAATGGTCGTTGAGTGATAAAAAGGATTTGGATAAGGGACTACATTTCTTGTATTTAAATATTTCTCGCTTAATCCAGTTAAAATTGAATCAGAACCACAATAACATCCTGTTGAATCTACAATTATATAGGCATCCTTGCATAACGTATCTGAACCAAAAGCGTTTGTTACCATTAAGCATACTTGATATATCCCCTGATAATTATAACAATGGGAATGAGTTTGAGCTGAATAATCATTCCCATCTCCATGTGACCAAAACCATGTAGTTGGAGTATCCGTTGATAAGTCAATGAAGCTAATACAACAATTAGGATATGAAAAAGAATCAACTGTGCAGGTAAAATCAGCATCAGGAGAGTTTTGTGCAGTTGTGCTCAAATAACATTGTAATGTATCAATAGGCATAAATTGAGCAAGACTCAAACTAATATTATCGTATCCATCATAAACTGTAGAGGCTACAATAGCAGAATCAGTCGTACACCAATAATTATATGATATATCGGTATTATCACCAGAGGTTGCACCATAATATAAATTATACATTGTATTATTGCAAATCTTATTGCAATGGATTATGTCTGTATAGGATCCCATCCAAATACCGATATTATTGTTTTCTATGGTGTTCATACTAATTGTACAATAACGTCCGTAAAAATAACCATCTGTTTCAGTTCTAATACCAGTTCCATTATACCTAATTATACAGTTGATAACTGTATCTCCAAAAAGTGTAGTCAGACCATCCACGCTATTTGAATCAATGGTGCAATTCGCTATCTTGTTACGAGAACTTGTTGTGCCGGTATATGCTTCCAATCCAGTTTGGTTATTTGATATATTGCAATAATTGAGTGTTGTTAAAGCAACATTGGATAAACCACAAGTATTGTACGTAAAATTGCAGGTATCAATTAACGTATAGCCATACCATCCAAATTCCTTTAAGCCAATATTATTGTTAATAAAATTTGAGTTTTTAGCTATTATACCCCCGGTTGCATAATACAGATAAAGCCCCATGTCTGCATATTGAAACACACAATAATTAAATTCAGATGTTATCGTACAACTATTCAAATAAAGACCACTCCAAATACCGGGATTAGGAGCAAGGGCATTACTGGTAAATGTTATCGAATCGGAATTTGTACCATTGGCAATAATTCTTGCTTCCCTTATCTCCAATCTCTTATTATTCTCAAATTTCACAATCACACCTGGTTCAATGGTTAGCGTAACACCTGGAAATACCACTACGGTATCCACAACGATATATGGGCTATTTGCTAAAGTCCATGTTGTATTGGTATAAATTCCTCCACTGACATTCGTTTGAGCTTGAGTTGTAAGGGAAATAATTGTCAATGTGTAGATCGACCAAAGAAATAATTTCATCTTGTTTTTCATGGCAGTATGTTTTTTAAATATCCAATAATTGTATATATAGTTCCCTTGTTTTATACAAAGATAATTTTTATTCTGGGAAATTATACTGTAAATCGTATCCTTCCTTTTTTATAGTCATCTGTGTCAAAGAATTACGGAATTATCTACTGTTACGGAAATGTTCGCAATAATTTATTTCTTTTCCCCCCTTTTATTCACCAGAATGCGAGCAATTGATGATAACGGGCATCATCAGTATGCGTTAAACGGAGCTGGGGAGCGGTATCGTCCAGTATATCAGCGCTTCTTTTAGGAAACAGGATGTTCACGCCAAATCTTCTTAATCCTCCATCATTATGAACAAGTACATTTTCATAAAAATGCGTGGTTCCTTCTGCAATTCCTGAAGGATGGGGTTGTCCATATGTCTTCTGTGTGTAATGTACTATCCCTCCTGCGCCGAGGTCGGAAGACAGCCCCATATATTAATCCCCAACAGGGCTGTATGACGGGTGTGCTATAAAGAAGTGGTTTTGCAGCTAGCGTTTATCCCAGAGCAAAGTGATTTTATTTTCTTATTTTTAGCTTAATTTTTTGGTTGTCAAAGTTGATGAGAAATTGCGAAAATAAATCAGCTGCTAATTCCATGCCTAAAAGGAAATCTCCTTTAATGAACAATGCTTCAAAATAGTTCCCCTCAAGAATTACTTCACCTGCCCATAAATCTTTCCAAACTAATGATCCATCAGCCAGTTGAAATTGTGTTTCACCTGAATAAACAAGGTCTAATCTATCTAACACTACCGGAGGTGCGCTTATATCACCGTTAAAACCGGAATCAACTATTATGCGTTCATTTCCCCGTCCAAAGATCAATTTCCCGCTCCTGGAAATACCTGCTTTTATTACCGGACTATAATTACTGAAATTCCCTATAATCATTTCTTACTTACTTTAGTTAAACTTCCACTAAACCGGTGTACATATGGATATCCTATTCTGACAAAATAAAAGATTTTACCCGGAAAGGTTTCTCTGGCTTTGCGTGCAGCTTCCAATAAGGTAACACCAAGTACATATTCTCCGCTTTTGGATTCGATCGCGGCTATCCATCCTTTTTTAGCTGACAGTTTGGATTGAATGCGATTTACAAAAGCCGGCACAGGTTTTTCAGATAATCTCTTCTCTGATTTCATTTGTTTATGGATTAAATGGAGATTTTGAAAGGAGGTTTTATCTAATTCTTGAACTAAGCGAATTTCCCTTATTACAGAATAGAAATCTATTCTTCTTTCAAATCAGGCGGTGGAACTTCTATATATATACCCTTTTTAAATGTAGGTACGTAATCGGTTCTAAGCACTTCGAACTCAGTCCTTCTGTTTTTTTGGTGTGCTGCTTCTTTTTCTTCCTCGGTATTCATTTTTTTGATCTTAAAGTCACTGATCAACAATTTTTTTTCTCCATATCCCTGTGCTTCAAGCCTGTCTTCCTCAACACCCTTGGAAATAAGATAATCAACAACAGACTGTGCACGTTTTTGAGATAAGTCCAGGTTATATTTATCTTCTGCCCGGGAATCGGTATGTGACATTATTTTTATCACAATAGTTTCGTTATCGAACAAGGTTTGAACCAATCTGTCAAGGGCTATCTTTGATTCAGGCCTCAGTTCCCATCTATCAAGGTCGTATAAAATATTGGGAAGTTCAATCGGTTTTTTCATTGATTGTAATTCAAAGTCATGAATAAGGTCTTTTGATTCTTCAAGTCCAACCGTGGTCTCTTTGCCTATCTCACTTAAATACTTTGGCAAGCTGACAGAAACCTCATAGTTTGTACTTGGAGTGAGTTGAAAGAAGTATGAACCAACTTCATCTGTGGGTTCTTTTATATATGTATTGTCATCCCCAACCAAAGTAATTTCCGCACCTGCCAGGACAGTTCTTGTTTCGGCATCAATAACAACTCCCTGTAAGGTAAATGCCAACTGAGGAGATACGAAAAAATAAATATCATCACTTCCCTTTCCGCCTTTCCGGTCAGAGGTAAAGAAACCCCTGTCGGCTTTACCTTCGAAGATGATCCCAAAATCGTCACCCTCGGAGTTTAGAGGGTATTGAAGGTTAGTAACATTTCCCCAATTATTTCCATCCAGTGTGGCTTTAAAGAGATCCAATCCACCTAATCCAATATGTCCGTTTGATGAAAAATACAAGTTCCCGTCTTCACTAATATACGGAAACATTTCATCACCACTGGTATTGATATCAGGGCCTAAATTAACAGGCGGCAGCCATTCATTCTTTTTCTTGCTGAAATTCGATACCCAGATATCTCTTCCCCCATACCCTCCTTCCAGATCGGATGCAAAAAATAATTGACTGTCATCATCCAGCTTTCGTCCTTCACTTTTCAGGGTGGGGTGTCCAACAGTGACACTATCTGCAGCTAAGGGAATTGATTGGGGTTTTTCCCAGTTGTTGCCTTTCTTATTTGATGTAAATATCTGGCAACCGGTTTTTTTATCTTTTATTACCGGGCATCTTGTAAAAAAGATCATGCCGAATTTATTGTCAAGTGTTGCGGCTCCTTCATTGTCATCGGAATTGAGTAAGTCATCTAAAAGTACGGGTGTGCTCCATTTCCCTTTTCTATCCACTTTGGTTTCCCACATGTCTGTGAAATTTTGACCGGTAGTCCCATCTATCTCTTTGCCGGTTGCACCATCCCTCGATGACGTGAATATCAACTCTTTGTAATCTCTTTTTACATAAAAAGGGCAAAAATCGGCTGCAGTAGAATTGATTAGAACAGCATTACTTACTTCATAACGGGTAGGATTGTCTATCCATTCTTGTGCCAATTCACATGATTTGATACCATCTGTTCCCCTTGGATCATTTGGCACTAATTTGTTATAGTTATTATATTCAATTATAGCTTCATCATACTTACCATTGGCTTTTTCTGCATCAGCAAGATATAAGACAGCAATAGGATCCTGATATTTTACCTTTACAGATTTTTTATACCATATTTCTGCTTGTTTTGTATCATTTATCAACCTGTAACATTCAGCAGTCTTAAAAATTATTTTTGTTTTTACAACATTGTTCCGTTCTTTGGAATACGCCTTTTTGTACAGCATTATTGCAGAAAAATATTCACCCCTGTCAAAAGCAGCATTAGCATCTTTGCTGAAATCCTTCTGTGCACTAACACTTGCGCACAATATTATAAATAGAACAAAACAAATAAGGGACTTGAAGTTCATATATGCTTTTTTTCCTTTTAATCGGACGCTAAATTAATAATTATTTTTTAATAACAAATTCAGAACTCCTGACATAAATATATTTTTAATATCCAAATTATTTATATTACATAAAAAAATTGCCACGAAGGTATTGTTAATAAAGGAGTTCTGAATTTGTTATTTTGTAAAAAGCAATTCTCTGTATTTGGGTAAAGGCCACAGTTCATCATCAACCAAAAGCTCAAGTTTATCAGTGTTATAACGAATTATATCGAAATATAGTTTCACATTTTCACAATAGGCAATCGCTTTTTTTCTTATATCTTCAATTTTATTGGCATTCTTACGCTCTCCTGTCATTTTCTCCACATTTGTTTTAATGGCTGTAATATGGTCAGAAATGATGCTTATTGTATTGATTTGTGAAGAGTAATAAGCGCTTTCAACTTCTATTCCATCATTCCCTAATTGCTTGTTAATAGGAGAGATAGCAGTATCCGCAGCTCCGGTTGCTTCTAAAACCGGCTCATGGACTTTTACTTTTTCTAAATAGATCAATCCCAATTCTTTTAATCCTATAAGGTTTTCTATTAAGGTGTTTTGATACTTAATAGCTGTAGGTATAATATGATTAAGTGCCAGATCACCTATTACCCTTGACTCAATTTGCACTTTTTTGGTATATTTTTCAAGTTTGATCTCCTGCCTGGCTTTTAGTTCCTTTTCGGTCATGATACCATTATCTCCGAATAACTTTATGGTTTTATCAGAAACAAACACATCCAAGGCAAAAGGAGTTGATCTTATATTCTGCAATCCTCTTTTTTTCGCTTCCTTAATCCATTCTTCACTATAATTATTTCCTTCAAATCTGATTTTTTTGGATGATACAATGCAGCTTCTCAATACTTGGAAAATTGCCTCATCTTTTTTTATGCCTTTAGCAATTAATACATCAACTTCTTTTTTAAATTCAACCAATTGATTTGCTGCTATCGTATTAAGCACGATCATTGATGATGAACAATTTGCCGATGAGCCAACTGCCCGGAGTTCAAATTTGTTGCCCGTAAATGCAAATGGGGTCGTCCGGTTTCTATCGGTATTATCTAATAAAATTTCAGGTATTTTGCCTATGTTCAACTTCAATTCGGTCTTCTCATCAGGAGTCATCTTACCCTTTTTAACTTTCAGCTCAATTTCATTCAGTATTTTAGTTAATTGAGAACCGATAAAGATCGAAATTATTGCAGGAGGGGCTTCATTGCCTCCTAAGCGGAAGTCGTTTTCAGCAGATGCGATGCTTGCTCTTAATAAATCAGCGTGGTCGTTGACTGCCTTAATAATGTTAATAAAGAATGTCAGGAACTGCATATTTGCTTTTGGGTTCTTCCCTGGCATCAATAAATTTTTACCGGTATCTGTTTTCATTGACCAATTGTTGTGCTTGCCGGAACCATTCATTCCTTCAAAAGGTTTCTCGTGAAATAATACCCTAAAATTGTGTCTTCTGGAGATTTTTTCCATTACATCCATTATCAGTTGATTGTGGTCTACTGATAAATTGACATCTTCAAAAACCGGTGCGCACTCAAATTGGTTTGGCGCTACTTCGTTATGCCTGGTTTTTACAGGCACCCCAAGCGTTAATGCCTCATTTTCGAAATCTCTCATAAATGCATTTGCCCTTTCTGGAATAGAACCAAAATAGTGATCATCCAGTTGCTGACCCTTTGCGGAAGAATGTCCGAAGACAGTACGCCCTGTTAATACCAGGTCAGGGCGTGCGCTATATAATGCCGTGTCAACCAGGAAATACTCTTGTTCCCAGCCAAGTGTAGCCGTAACTTTTGCAACATTTTTATTGAAATATTGACAAACATCCACAGCAGCTTTATCGAGTGCAGAAAGGGCTTTTAATAATGGAGCTTTATAATCCAAAGCTTCTCCGGTATATGAAACAAAAACAGTAGGAATACACAATGTTTTGCTCATAACAAATGCAGGTGACGTAGGATCCCATGCCGTATAACCCCGGGCTTCAAAAGTATTCCTTATACCTCCGCTTGGGAAACTGGATGCATCTGGTTCTTGTTGGGCTAACTGATCACCATCGAATTTTTCAATTGACCTGCCTCCTTCTATAGGATTAAAAAAAGCATCGTGTTTTTCAGCTGTCAATCCGGTTAATGGCTGAAACCAGTGAGTATAGTGTGTAGCTCCCCTGCTGATCGCCCATGCCTTCATTGATGATGCTACCTGATCAGCAAACTTACGGTCAATTTTTGTCCCCCTGTCAATTGCATTCATCACTTTTTTATAAATTTCTTCCGGAAGGAACTCCCGCATAGTATCCTTACTAAACACTTTTATCCCAAAATATTCGGAAACCTTATCCGAAGGTGGCTCCACATTGATTGGAACCCTGGTCAATACACTTTCCAATGCCTTAAATCTATAAATTGCCATATTTAATTAATTTATGCAGTTATGTTCTTTATTTTACATTGCAAAATAATAAAAGAAAATAATATGTTTTTCAAAAAAATACACTTTTTATCAACAATACCCCTAAATTCATTAACATTATTCTTGAAAATGTGCTTGTTTTTAATAATTTCCCCCTCAAAAACATAAAGATCATATAAAATCTTTTAAATTACTTCTTCTTCGAAACATAGTCCTCAGTTAAAATACTAAATGCGGTTCTCCTGTTTTGCTGGTGTTCTTCTTCTGTTTTCGCATTCTTGATTATCGGCTTGGTTTTGCCGTAACCAACAGGTGTGAATCTTTCGCTATCAACACCTTTTTTAATCAAATAATCTACAACAGACTGGGCTCTCTTCTGTGATAATTCCAGATTATAATTATCTTTCCCTCTCTCATCAGTATGAGAGCTAAGTTCAATGGTCATATTATCGTTGACATTTAAGAACCATACTAAGCTGTCAAGAGTAATCCTGGATTCGGAACGCAGATCCCATTTATCGTAATCGTAGTATATTCCTTTTATCTCTATTTCTCCAATAGGTATACGCGGCAGGTAAAAATCAAGAACAAGGTATGTTGTGGTATCCAGTCCCATTGTAGTAATGGTACCCGCATCTGCAAAATGCCGTACTTTTTGAGCTTTGATGTAATAAGTCATGTTTGATCTTAGTGGAGTGGAATAATGCCCGTTCTTATCACTAATTATGAAAAATGGTTCAATGTTCTCAAGAATATCCTTGAATGTAATGAGAGCATTTGGCATTACCTGTTTCATTTCTTTGCTATATACATGCCCGCTTAAAATAAATTTTACAGGGGCATATTCGACCTTATAGATGTGGTAACAATTTCCACCATCATCGCATTCATCGCAACCTTTTCTGTCAGATGATAAAAACCCGTTTTTCAATGTATTATCTAATACAAAGTAAGTATCATCTTTGCTTGAATTAATAGGAAAGCCGAGGTTATTAGGTTCGGACCAGTTATCAATTGTCCCTTCAGCAGTAAAAATATCCAAACCACCCATTCCCACATGTCCGTCTGAGCTGAAAAACAATGTTTGTGAAGAATCATGATAAAATGGAGACACATCATCTTCTGAAGTATTTATTACAGGGTTAAGGTTCATTATTTCACCGGTATTACCGTATTCATCAACAGTACAGTACCATATATCCATCTTACCATATCCCCCCGGCCTGTCGGAGACAAACAGCAGGATATTTTCATCTTCTATAAATGCCGGTTGCATGGAATGATATCCTGGCATGTTGATTTCTTCATTTAATTTCATTGGTTGTAGCCATTGATTATTAAAAAATTTGCTCATGTAGATTACACGAACACCTTTCTCTCTTGTTCCGCTCCATCTTGTGAAAAACAGGTTGCGCTTGTCGGGATTCATACAGGGAGTTCCTTCATGAGTTAATGTATTTACAGGGCCACCGAAATTCTTTGGATTGGTCCATCTGCCTTTTTCTTTTGTTGATTTGTAGATGTCGCAATACCAAGCTGTTTCATTTTCTTTCCTCTTTTGTATAGAAGTTGGGCGAGCTGAAGTGAAGAGTACTGAGCTGTCATTTAAAAAATATGTTGCTGCAAAATTGGAGCTTCCTGCATTCAAAACTGAATCAGCTTCCGTAATTTTAACTCCTTTCCTGGGATTGTTGATCCAGCCTGCTGCAAATGAACATCCGTCCGACTCGAGTTTTGCACTTTGTAAGTAAGATTGAATAGTGTCTGAAGGAATTGAATCGCTGTAAATATTCAGGAAAGTGTTGAATTCGAAAAGTGCCGTGCCGTATTCCATGTTTCTCTTCAAAATATATCCATACCAGAAATGAACCAATGGGAATGCAACAGGATCGTTTTCCAGACATTGCCCGTAAAATATTCCTGCTTTTTCATAATCATAGGAAAGTCTGTAAGATTCGGCAAGACGGTAAAGAGCATGTTGATATGTTTTATTCTTTCTGAAGAGTTTGGTTCTACCGCTATCTGAACTTAAGCTGTCAACAGAAAGGATGCCTGCATCATAATTATCAGGTGACAATGAAATATCCCGGAATGTTTCAACTCCCACTTTAAAAAAAAGTTTTAACTTTTCTGCAAATGTATAAGTCGTAGAATCGCTGGAGCTATCCAGGGTATCAATATCCTGTCCTTTGGATTTTGGTAATGGTTGGTTCCATTGCATCAACTGGTAAGGGTAAATTCGCTCCTTTTCTCCGCTGGAATAGCTTCCTGTAATTCTGCCATAAAAATAAGCTGATGATGTGTAGTTGCCATTTTTAAAAGCTTCGTCACCGTATTCCAGTAATTCTTTTTTCGTTTGAGAAAAAACAGAACAATAGCTGATAAGGAACAAAATGTTGATGAGAAATATTTTCTTTATCAATGGTTTGTATGTAATTATTCGTTTCAAAGTCTCGGACATGCAGGTTTGGGTGGTGATATTGCCTTACGGATATAAGTTACGGAAAACTCGAAGCCACCTTTACCTTTGCTGATAGAGCTGAGGGAAGATGTGTTGATATCGTAACTAAATCTGTAAATATAATTACCGTATTTTAGCCCTATATTGGCTATTACTGCGTCACTTGTATTGAACTCACTAAAATGAAAGAAACGGTAAGTCGGACCACCGAAAAGCCATATATCCTGAGCTTTGTAATAATAATTTACTATAATTGTCATGTTCAATTCCTTAGCATTCTTTTGATTCATGGCAAGAAATCTCGGTTCAACCTGTATTGTCGGTGTAATATTTACCTTGCTTCCTGCATGTATCACATAACGCCTCGGAAGCTTATTGGTGTTTCCTAAGAACGATTCATTCGGTTGTGTAAGGTGAAAAACAGAAAACCCGATATAAGGATTAACCCTGGACATATCGTTTGAATAATAATACATCATACTTGCATTCATTTCCGGGATGAAAATACTTGTATTATCCATGACCTCTCCCGTTGGAAGTCCGGGATCAAAACCAAGATTATTTGTGTATGTATATTGATTGTGGAACGACAGCTTATCCATATTCACACTTTTGTGAATGAATCCCACTTGCGCCCCGAAGGATAGATGATGGTGTATGTATTTGCCAATTGACATATCATAAGCCCCAGAGATTACAAAATTCAGCACGTTGTAGTTGCCGGCACCAGCCCTGTCGTTTAATATCAGTGCTCCTATGCCAAACTCTTTGTACGGCATATCAAAAGAGGCGGAAGTAGTGACGAAAGGACTTGCAACACTTGCCCACTGGTTCCTGTAATGGGCGTGTGCCCTGTAATATCCGTTGAACATTCCCGTCATTGACGGATTGAGGTACAGTGGTGATGCCTCGTATTGTGAAAGATGAAAATCCTGGGAAAAGCAATTGACAGTATGCAATAGCAGTAAGCAGCAGAAGAGGAATGGAAATATTTGTTTCATAGTTATATTATTATATTGCTCAATTGTTCAATTGTTCGATTGTTGAATTTTCAATCGGCAATTCACAATGACTATGACTGCCAAATGACTAATGACCAATATCCGGCATCCAGCTTCAAGCATCCAATATCCAATATCCAGTATCCAGTATCCAGCACCCAGCACCCGTTTATCAGCTACCAAACATGCAATCATGCAGTCATTCAACCAACCAACCAACCAACCAACCAACCAACCAACCAACCAACCAACCAACCAACCAACCAACCAACCAACCAACCAACCAACCAAGCATTTAAGCAACCATTCAACAATCGAACAATCGAACAATCAAACAATTCGTATATTCGTACTTTTTCGTATTTCGTAGAAACCATTTCCCATCTCCCATCATCTATCTTACCTCAACAACGTAACATCTCCCCACAACTTATATTCCTTACCATCAATTGCTTTAGCAATTACCGTGTATACATAAACACCTATTGGCTGTGGTTTGCCTTTATACGTACCATCCCAGCCGTTCTCCTGTTTTTTGGAAACAAATATCTTTTCTCCCCATTCATTGTAAATTATAAAATCCAGCTCAGCATAAGGACCTCCTTCAATATACAGTATATCGTTTTTTCCGTTCCCGTCAGGACTAAATCCGGATGGAACAAGCGGATTGAGATGCACTAAGATCGAATCATAAATAGTGTCTGTACATAAATATTCATTCATAACAATAAGTTGAACAATAAACATCCCGGTATCACTGTAATTATTGTAGGGATTTTGTATTGCTGAGGTGCTGTCAGCAGAACCGTACGCAGGATAATAAAAATCCCACTGCCAGCTATCTAACTGAATAGTATCAGGTAAAGCAGAAGAACCCGTTGATTGATCAGTGAAATTTATATTTTCATCAGTGCTTACTATATTATTATCAACCGAGAATCGCGCATCAGGCGAGGGACTGACTGTGGTTACTTTGCTAATTGTATCAAGGCAGCCCTGGTTTGTACTGACAATTAGATCAACCGGGTAAAAACCATAAGTGCTGTAGCTATGGGAAGGACTCTGAATACTGCTGGAATTTCCATCTCCAAAATACCATGTCCATGAAATAATGCTATCCGGACTAATCACACTTGACAAATCGGTGAAATTCATTGAATCAACCTCACATATATTTTCAAAAATAAAATCTGCCGAGGGTTTGGGATGGAGAGGAGCAGGCATGGATACAGAATCTATGCAGCCCTTTTCAGATACAACAATCAGGGTAATAATATTGATCCCCGCTGAACTGTAATAATGAGGAGGCGGATCTTGAATTGTATCTGAAGTGCTATCACCAAAATCCCAGGTCCATGAAACAATCCAATGAGGTGAAATGGAAGAACTAATTGTAGATGTGTCAATAAATACAATTGGATCAGGAAAACAGGCATTTGTGAATGTAAATCCGGCAACAGGTCCGGGAGAAACATTGAGGGAATCAGTGATATTGTCAGTACAACCAAAGCTTGATACAATGGTTAAAGAAACAATATATATTCCTTCAGAGGCATATAGATGAGCTGGGTTCCGGATAGTATCAAAGCCCCCATCTCCAAAGGTCCAGTACCATGAAATAATGCTGTCAATGTCAACAGTTGATGAATCAGTAAAATATGCCGAATCAACAAAACATTCTGCTGTGCTGCTAAAGCCGGCAACAGGCAATGGATGTGTCAAGACAAATTTTGTTACCGTATCAGTGCACCCATTGTTTGAAGTTACAATTAAGCTGACCGTATGATAACCGTCAAACCCGTATAGATGCACGGGATTTTGTGTTGTGTCCATGGTTGTGTCTCCAAAGTCCCAATCCCACATTACAATATCTGCAGAAGGAGTAGAACTGTCATTAAAAGTCATAAGATCGTTAAAACACACATCTGTAAAACTAAAATCTGCAATAGGTGCTGGAATAATGGTGATGCTGATGGTATCGGATAATGGATTGCAACTTCCACCTGTTGATGTTAAAGCCAGATACACACTCCCCAACAGTATATCAATAGCGCTGGGCAGATATGACGGGTTGAGTGATGTATTATTAGGGATGAAATTTCCGCTTCCTGATGTTGACCAGATACCTCCGGGGGCATTTATAACGATACCGTTCAGTTGTATCGGACCACTATTTGCACATACAGTGTCATCATTTGTAGAGGCAAATACCTGTATTGAATCCAATATGGTAATGATCAAAGAATCTGTTTTGGATGGACAACCCCCATTACTCGTTGTTTCCAATATCAAAGTAACGGTTCCGGTATCTGTTAAACCGAGGATATAATCAGGATCCAGCACTGTGTCGCTTGGTGAAAAAATTCCGCTGCCTGATGTTGACCATATCCCTCCAGTAGCAATGTTAACAACTCCATTGAGATATACGATTTCATTTTGGCAAACTGTCTGATCCGGACCGACATCAACACTTATCTGGTTGGGAGTATAAGTGATCACCAAACTATCCGAAACGGGAATACATAATCCGTTACCAGTGGTGGTTAAAGTAATCGTAACATTCCCAACTGTTGTATCGGCACTGCTCGGAATATAGGTTGTGTTAAGATCGGAGCTATCGGCAAAAGTTCCGCTGCCACTTGTAGTCCAGACACCGCTATTAGCAATTGATACATTTCCGTTCAGGATTACATTTGGATTCGTCCTGCATACTGTTTGATCCAGCCCTGCATCAGCTGCCGGAGCTGGTGTAATAGTTACTGTTAAACTATCAGATACATCAAAACAGCTACCTACAGTTGTGAGCGTTAGTGTAACAGTTCCCACTGCAGTATCATTATCACTTGGAATATATGTAGCATTGAGAGTGCTGGATTCTGGGATAAAAATTCCTGTACCGCTGCTTGTCCATAGAACACCTGGTACACCGCCAGTATCAATAGTTGCTGAAAGTACCACATCAGCGTTATTAGCGCAAACAGTGTCATCAGTGCCTGCATCTATGACGGGTGGAGGAAGAATAGTAACAACCATACTATCTACAGGAGTATTACATGTAGCTGTATCGGCAGTTAAGATCAATGTAACGATTCCAACTGCACTATCAGTGGAGCTAATTATATAAGTAGCCATAAGGGTTGTGTCGTCAGGTATAAAATATCCTGTACCGGTCGTTGACCATGTTGCTCCCGGAACATCATAAACAGTGCCTGAAAGGTTAACTGTTGTGTCATCAATACATATTGCCTGGTCAGTTCCGGCATCCACCAACCCTGCTAAAGTGATGTATAATATCATTGTGTCTGAAGCATTATTACAACTGCCAACAGCAGTTAATACCAAAGTATCGGTTCCCGTTGAATCAGGAATATATGTGGTATTTAATGAATCCGGGCTGGGATTGAAAATCCCGCTGCCACTGCTTGTCCATGTAGCACCCGAACTATTGGTTATAGAACCTGAAAGGATTACACCTGATGTGTCAATACATACTGTTGTATCAGGACCAGCATTTGCCGTAGCAGGTGGGATAAAAGTAATTATCATCGAATCACTTGTCGCAGGGCATGTTCCAGCTCCTGTGGCAGTTAGTGTCAGTGTGATCGTTCCTCCTGCAATATCACTTGCAGTTACGATGTATCCTGCGTTTAACGTATTCTGATCAGGGCTGAAAGTACCTGTACCGCTTGTTGACCACTGTGCACTGGTAGAATTGCTCACACTACCGTTAAGCTGAACGGTATCTGCATTATTACAAACAAGTTGGTCTGCACCCGCGTTTACTGTAGGAGTAATGGTGATTAACATACTATCGCTTACAGCATCACAGTTGCCATTTCCCGTTGAAGTTAGTATTAAGGTAACTGTTCCAGTTGGTGATGAAAGGTCGGTTGCACTGAGAATATAAGTAGTATTCAATATTGTATCGCTTGGACTGAATGTTCCACCGGTAAGACTTGTCCATATTCCACCTGCCGCATTAGTAACTGAACCGCTTAAAATTGCAATGCTATCAACAGCACAAACATTCTGATCGGGGCCTGCATCAACAATTGGTCCGGGAGGAATAGTGATCACAATATCATCTGAAACGGAAATACAGTCTCCATTGCCTGTTGATATTAATGTCAGGGTAACAGTTCCGTTCGTGATGTCATTGGGGTGAAAGATATAATTTGCATTAAGTGTGGTGTCGTCAGGAGAAAAAGTACCGAGACCACTCGTTGACCAGGTACCTCCCGTGGAAGTGGCAACAATACCATTCAGTGAAATGGCGGGGTAGTTATCGCAAACAGTAGTATCATCTCCGGCAAAGACAGTGGGAGCAGGTGTAATTGTAACTACCATATCATCCGAAACGGCATTACATGTGCCGTTTCCTGTTGAAGTTAATGTAAGAATAACTGTCCCTGCAGCAGTATCAGCATCACTGGGTGTGTATGTAGCATTGAGAAGATTGGGGCTATCAAAGATTCCGGATCCGTTGGTTGTCCAGATCCCGCCAGAAGCAATAGTAACAGAACCAGATAAACTTACAGAATTATTATTAGCACAAACGGTTTGGTCAAAGCCTGCGTCAACAGTGGGGGTAGGGGTGAATGTAATTGCCATATTATCAGCAACCGGATTACAGGTTCCATTTCCTGTGGTAGTTAAGACCAGGGTAACCGATCCTGCAACAGTATCGGCATCACTCGGGATATAAATGGCATCCAGTGTATTAACATTAGGGCTGAAAGTACCTGAGCCTGTGGTAGACCATGTTCCACCCGTAGCGATGGTAAAGGAGCCGTTAAGCTGAACACTGTCAACATCAGAACAAATGGTTGTATCAGGTCCGGCATTGGCGGTTGGGGCAGGGGTTATAGTGATTATCATATCATCACTTACGGGGATACAGGTTCCAATGCCCGTTGTGGTTAAGGTTAAAGTAACTGACCCTGCAGCAGTATCGGCATTACTTGGTTGATAAATAGCGTTAAGTGTATTTACATCAGGGGAAAAAGTGCCGGAACCGCTTGTAGTCCACGTTCCCCCGGTTGCTACCGTTACTGCACCTTCGAGTGACACACCAATAATATCTGCGCAAACCGTCTGGTCAGGCCCTGCATCCGCAGTAGGGGCTGGAGTTATGGCAATTAACATAGTATCAGTAGTTGCTTTGCAATTACCATTTCCTATCGTTGTTAAGAAGATGGTTACACTACCTGCTGCTGTATCGGCATTGCTAAAGATGTAGTCCGCATTAAGATTATTCACATCAGGGAAAAAAGTACCTGACCCGCTTGTTGACCACTCACCACCAATGGCAATGGTAACAGCACCCGACAAGCTAGCCGAACCCTCATTAGCGCAAACTGTTTGGTCAGGCCCGGAATAGACAGTTGGGGCAGGAGTAATAGTAATGATCATGGTGTCTGTTACCGGTGTGCAGCCGGTATTACCAGTAGTTGTAAGCACAATGACTACGCTGCCGGCAGCAGTATCTGCAGCACTGGGTATGTAGGTTGCGGTAAGTGAATTTGCATCAGGACTAAAAATGCCTGAACCACTTGTGTTCCACACACCTCCCGTGGAATTGGTTACTGTACCTGAAAGGGTAATTCCTGCTGTATCTGCACAAACGATTTTATCTGGCCCGGCATCTGCTGTCGGTGGGTTCTCAATTATAATAACTATAGTATCACTGTCTGCAGGACACGAACCTGTATTGGTAGTGGTAAGCATTAATGTAATTGAGCCAGCAGCAATTTCTCCGGCAGATGGTGTATAACCGGTATTTAATGAATCACAGCCGGGTGAAAATGTGCCGGAACCACCTGTCCATGTTCCTGTGGTAACACCGGTAACAGAACCAGATAAAGTTGTGGTTGGATCGGTAGAACATACCGTATCATTGGGTCCTGCTTCAGCAGTGATAGATGCAGTAAATTCTATTACTGTTACAGTGTCCCTTGCTGAAGGGCATCCTGTGGAATCCCATACTTCTACCCAATAATCTCCTCCATTGCCTGATGTAACGATTATAGAGTCTCCGGAACCTCCCGTGCTCCATAAATATGAATAAGGCGGTTTGCCTCCTGTTGCATTTGCATACAAGGTTACACCCGGACCACCAAAGCATATTGAAGGGTTTTGCGGTGTGATCTGCGTCCCAAGTGAAAATATAAAATATACAGTAGTTGAGTCACATTTAGTGGTGGTGCCGCTGCAACTAAGCCCTGCAGGGTCAC
Source organism: Bacteroidota bacterium (assembly GCA_043811005.1). Taxonomy (GTDB): domain Bacteria; phylum Bacteroidota; class Bacteroidia; order NORP154; family NORP154; genus JBDRNO01. The sequence goes on from JBDRNO010000288.1 coordinate 18,676, forward strand.
CGCATACTTTATACATCACTGAATCGGGAAAACTTCCCCAAGGAGTTACAATAACAGTATCACAGCCGGTTGTACAGCTCAGGAATGAATTATAGGTTGAATCAGGAGGTATAGAGGTCCATACAATAGATGATTCAGTGAAACCAATTGCAAAAAGTGTATCTGTGCATGCATCACTAACAATGATGGGATCGGAGATCTCGCCCGATCCAATACCGCTGATGATGTACGTATTAGGGTTATTACCGGGTTTGCAGAAAGTTATCCTGTGCGGTCCCTGACCATCAAGACACATGGAATCTCCCACGGCTGTTATTGTGGTTGAATCACAATTCAGCATGTAGAACATTGAACCGGCAGGCGAGGCGCCGGAATAAATATCCAGATAAATACCGGCAACCGAAGGGTGTAACGTGATATAGAACTCGATACAAACATCTGGAGAAAGGGCGTTGCAACATAGTCCGTCTCTTTGTATAGAAGGACTTATCCAAACACTATCAGGATCGCTCGACAGGTCAACAACAAAACTGGGTGTAATACTGTCGCATGCCTGGCTATGCAACTTATGGCTGTATGCAATAAAAATCACCAGAAGGATTGATATAATAAAAAAATTATGTTTTTTAGCCAGCATTAAATACGGGATAATATTATAGGGTATCTTTATACTGATTTATATAAAAAAAGTTACAAAAAAGATAAAATGTGGAAAAGGGTTCTCAGGTAAAATATTTGTTACTTTTGAAGTGTTGTCAGGTGTTTCCACCTGCCAACTAACTGCATGAAGTTGAACATTCACGTTAGGTGGAAACACCTGACGAAACACTAAATATAATTTATCTGCAAATATTGAGAAGTTACAAGATGTTGAGTGCTGTATTATATTGCCATACCTCAATAAAGCTTAGCGTATCAGGGTAACATGCCCTATATATTCGTGATCATATCCATCGGGATCGGCAGTTTTTATTAGCCATACATAAACATCCTGTTGTGCGATATTCTTGCCATTATTAGCTTTTCCGTCCCAGCCATCCCATGTATCATACCTGCCGGTATATTTATAGATCAGATCACCCCACCTGTCATAAATGTTCATTTCAAAATATTCAACATCAATACCCGAACCTACTGGTTTGAAATATTCATTTCGATCTTTTGTATCCTTATTGGGAGTAAAGGCATTTGGAACAAAAAAGGTGTACTCCGGGTTAAAGGTTATGCTGTCTATATAAGTATCAGGACATCCTGAATCTGTTTCAACGGTCAGGGTGATGATATATGTACCTGCTTCACCATAAATATGTAATGGATCTGTCATGGTGGAGGAGTTGTTCGCACCCGATTCAGGGTCACCAAAATCCCATTTCCATGAAACTACATTATTCGATGAAGCATTAATAAAGTTGACAGTAGGACTCAGGATTGATGTTACTGCCGGTGATGTAAGAACCACACTATTTTGCTCCATGATAAATTTAGCTGTTGGCTTTTCGTATGCTGATATTTCATCCTGTTTAACCAATGTAGAAGAACAGCCTTTATCGGATGTTATTGTTAAGGAAACATCGAAAGTTCCTGCAGAAGTATAGATGTGAGATGTTGAATTGGGTTCATCTGAAGATTCCCCGTCACCGAAATCCCACCACCAGTCAACAATTATTATTCCGCTTGTTTCACCTGTAAAAGATACATTTACATACGGTTCACATCCCCCTCCGGTAGCAGAGAAATCAACTTCCGGGTATGGATTAACAGTTACGATAACTGAACCGGTATCATTAAGTGAACAATTGTCACTAACAACAACAGTAAAAGTGGTGTCATTTATTAATGGCAGATTGGATATAATACCTATAGTATCAGTAGGTCCGCCATTCAACCACATATAAGTGTAAGGAACCCCGTTTCCTCCGCTTGCAGTTGCAGTAATTGTAGTTGTATCACCATAACAAATTGAAAAGTCTGAAGTGGCAACTGATAAAGGAGGTTTTACAGTTACTGTAACTGTTCCGTCAACTTCTGAACGGCAGCCGTATTCATCCTCAATAGTAACAAAGTAAGTTGTAGTTGAATCAGGAGTCACTAAAAATGTTTGTACTGCTATTGATGAGTCGGAAATTATGGTGTCAAATTGCCAGGTATAAATGTATATGCCAAATCCACCACTGCCTGTTGCAGAGATTTCAGTTGTCTGTCCGTAACATATTGTTTTATCACCGCTGGTTATTAAGCTGAGAGAGTCCGGCTGGTCAATCAATAAAGGCAAAGAAGCTTCACAACCGTTGAGATCGAAGACAGTAATTGTATAAATACCGGCAGCTAATCCGGTAGCAGTGGCTGTAGTTTGAGAAACAGGATCGTCCCAAAGATAAGTGAAGTTTGGAGGAGTGCCCAGGGAATCAACAGTGACAGTGGCAGTTCCCGTGGCATCTCCATAACATTGCACATCTGTAGAGGTTACACTGAAGACAGGACCTGGATTATCATTTATTGTAATAGGAACTATTATTGAACAACCGTTTGAGTCAGAAACAATAACATCATAACTCCCGGCTAATAAGTTAGTAACATTAGAAACTGTTTGATTATCAGGCCATAGATATGAATAAGGTGGTGTACCGCCGGAAGGAATGATAATAGCTTCACCATTGGTATCTCCACAGGAAGAGGGAGTAGTGTTCGCAGTATAAGCTAATGGCGCGGGTTCGCTGACAGATATTGGCTGATTTACAACACACCCGTTCATATCAGAAACAGTGACATTATATGTTTGGGCAGTGAGATTTGTCACAATGGAAGAATTTCCTGCATTAGGAGACCAACTATACGAATAGAAAGGTGTCCCACCGTTTACGCTTATGTAAATTGCCCCATCATCACCACCGTTACAACTTACATTTATCACCGAATCACTGATCATAATAGAGTTTGGCTCTGTGATCACAACCGTGTTTGTTGTTATACAGCCATTAATATCTGTGATGATCACATTGTGTGTACCACTGCATAAACCCGTTGCTGTTGTAATGGTTTGACCATCTGTCCATAGATATGTATAAGGAGTTACTCCGCCAGCAGCAATGACTGTAGCAGAACCGGTGCAACTTCCATAACAGCTTGCAGGTGATGATGAGATAATTGCGCTTGCTATAGGATTGGGCTCAAATACAACTCCCATCCCTGATGTAACACAACCATTGACATCAGTAACTGATACAGTATAAGTGCCTCCTGGTAAACCGAAAATAAATGTTACATTACTATCAATTATACCACTTATATCCTCCCACAAATAAGTTAATGGTAGCGCCAATGAGTCACCGGTAGCATAGACCGTTGCAGTCCCATTTGAATCACCGGCACAGGAAACATTTGTAATTATTATACTGTCAACAGAAGGACCTGCAATATCATTAATAATGACAGGCATGGTATAAAAACAACCATTTGCATCAACAACACCAGGATAATATACACCTGCAAATACATTAGTTATACAGGGTCCTACTGTAGTTAAGGGATCATCCCATGTAATGACAAAAGGAGCAGCGCCACCGATAACATTCACACATGCCCCGCCATTATCCCAACCGCAGGTTGAAGATGTTGTACTTTCTGCCAGCCCTAATATCTGTGGCTGGGTGATTATTACAGTTACACTTTCAATACATCCACCGGCATCCGAAACAATAACTGAATATTGACCGGCACATAGGTTATCTGCCATAACAGTTGTCTGGAACAACGGGTCATTCCATAAATATGTATATGGAGGTGTTCCACCCGATACACTTGCTGTTGCATTTCCGTCACAGGCACTGTTGCAGGTCACATTGTTTGATGTTATATTGACAACCAATTGCTGTGGTTGGGTTATAGTAACGGAAGTAGTAGCCGTGCATCCGTTGTTATCTGTGACTGTCATGGAATAGGTACCTGCACATAAATTGATTGCTTGTGGATTGGGTTGCCCGTCACTCCACTGATATGTATAAGGAGGTGAACCACCGCTAACAAATGACTGGGCATAACCGTTACAGTTACCATTGCAGTCAATATTACCGCTGGAAGAAATAGAAGCTGTGAAAAGAGGAGGTGAACCAACAATAGCAGAAGAAGTAGCGGTACAACCGTAATAATCAGTAACAGTTACATTGAATGTATCTGCACATAAACCACCTGCTGTTTGTGTTGCCTGGGAAGAAGGATCATTCCACAGGTATGTGTATGGTGCTGTACCATTTAAAGGAGTGGCTGTTGCCGTTCCATCACATGAACCGAAACAGGATTCATCTGTTGAGATTGAGCTGACTGTCATTGGTGAAGGATTGTTGATCACAAAGGTCCCTATTTTAATACATCCGTTGGCGTCTGTGATGATCACACTGTAAATGCCATTGCAAAGACCTGTGGCGGTGGAAGTGGTCTGAGAAGAGGGATCATTCCACAGGTAAGTATATGGGGTTGTGCCACCGGCAACGGTAACACCGGCGGTTCCGTCACAATCGCCAAAACAGGTAGGGCTTGAAGAGTATGGATTAAACAATATCGGTGCCGGTTCGTATATCATAACTGAAGTAGAAGCAATACAACCGTTAGAATCGGTTACAGCTACAGTATAAGTGCCTCCTGGCAAGTTTGCGGCAGTGGGCGCTGTCTGACCTAACGGGTCATTCCACAGGTAACTATATGGCAAGGAGCCGCCCAATACACTTACAGTTGCAAAACCATCATTTCCTCCATTACAGCTAACACTGTCACTTGCTGTAATAGTTGCTGATGGTCCGTTAAGGTCGGCAATGATAATAGTAATAGATTCAGAGCAGCCATTGGCATCTGTAATTGTAGCAATATAGGGTCCGGCAGTGACACTATTGATAAAAGCAGTAGTGGCACCATTTGACCATAAGTAAGTGTAGGGAGATATACCACCGGCTACACTCACTGTTGCAATGCCATCCGGTTGACCACAGTTGGCATCACTGTGGAATTCGTTTAGCACTATAGCCAGAGGTTCATCAACTATTGCAGTTCCTGATACAATACATCCATTAGCATCCGTAATTGCAACAATATGAGTGTCAGCACATAAACCGGTTGCTGTAGCTGTAAATTGAGCTAATGGATCATTCCACAAATAAGTATATGGTGCAGTTCCGTCAGCAGGGGAAGCTATGGCTGAACCATCACACACACCATTACAACTCGTACTATTACTTATAGTAGAAACAGTTAAAACAGCAGGTTCATTTATGATAGCACTGGCAGTGACAATACATCCGTTTGAGTCTGTAACAGTAACAATATAATTATTTGCAGAAAGTCCGGTTGCTGTGCTTGTGGTTTGTGATATTTGGTCATTCCAGAGGTAAGTGAATGGAAGTGTACCACCTGACATAGACACAGTTGCTTGTCCGTCACTGCCCCCATTACAACCCACATCAGACGTGGAAACTATGGTTGCAGTACCAGCGGGAAGATTATTAACAGTAGCAGTAGCTGTTGCCGTACAGCCCAAAATATCAGTAACGGTAACAGTATAAGTTCCAGTTAATAAATTAATAGCAGCAGCAGTGTTTTGTGCACCGGAGTCATCCCATAAATAACCATACAGACCGTTGCCCCCGGAAGTTGATACAGCGGCAGAGCCATCAGCTAATCCGCAATGAGCATTAACGACTGAAGTTGTGAGAGAAATAACATCGGGTTCACCAATTGTAACTGATGTAATATCTGTACATCCATTGACATCGGAAACGGTTACTCCGTAAGTTCCTGCACATAATCCGGTTGCAGTAGAGCCCGTTTGTAGCGGGCTTGTATTCCATATATAAGTATAAGGAGGAGTACCTCCTGTAGCCAATACGGTTGCATCGCCATCACAAACCCCATTACAGGTGGCATCTGTTTGTGAAGAAATAGTTACATTCAAAGCATATGGCTCGCTAATGATAACTGATATATTTCCTGTGCATCCATTAGAGTCAATAACGCTAACCACATAACTGTCGGCACATAAGCCATTTGCGCTGGCAGTGGTTTGGCTGCCAGGATCATCCCATTGATATGTGTAAGGAGGTGTACCGGCAGTTACTAATACTGTTGCAAAACCGTCACAGCCCCCATTACAACTGGCATCACTAAAGGATGATATACTAAAGGTAGGAGAACCTAAATCATTCACCATCACAGATTTAGTAGCTGTACAACCCGTAAAATCAGTTACTAAAATATTATATGTCCCGGAAAATAATCCTGTAGCACATGCAGCGGTTTGGGATAAAGGATCATCCCATTGATAAGTAAAGGGAGAGACACCACTGGATACCGTAACACAAGCGCCCCCGTCTGACTGCCCGCAATTTGCACCTGTGAAAGAGACAGATAGTGTTACGGGAGCTGGCTCGGTAATTGTAATACTTTCCGATAAACTGCATCCGTTAATATCTGTAACCAAAACGGTATATGTCCCTGCTATCAAGCCGGTAGCGGTAACAGTGGTCTGTAAATTGCCATCATCCCATTGATATGTATAGGGTGAAGTACCTCCGCTTATATTTGCAGTAATTTCTCCGGTAGCATTTCCATTGCAATCTACATTAATATTTAAAAACACATTGGTCAATGATGCGGGTTCAGTTATTGTTGCTGTTGCTGTAACGATACATCCATTGGCATCAGTAATATTATTAGTATATATTCCAGCACAGAGGTTAATAGCTAATGCAGCAGTTTGTCCATTACTCCATAAGTAAGTATATGGTAATGTACCTCCGCTACCGGAAATTTCTGCATAACCATTGCAGTCGCCATTGCAATCCACACCAACCTCAGTTATGATCGTAGCGGTTAATGCTGCCGGCTCATCAACAAAAGCTGAAGTATCAGCTACACAACCGTTGGCATCGGTTACCGTTACATTATGTGTTCCGGCACATAAGCCGGTTGCAATAGCAGTAGTTTGTGATCCAGGATCATCCCACTGATAACTATAAGCAGTGGTGCCGCCACTTGTGATGACCGTAACGGAACCATCACATAATCCGGAACAACCGGCATCTATTGTAGAAGTTGTTAAAGACAATGGAGCGGGCTCATTGATAGTTACGCTGGCGCTATCTGTACATCCATTATTATCTGTAACAATAACGCTATAAGGTCCGGCACATAAGCCGGTTGCAATTGAAGTTGTTTGCGATACCGGATCATTCCACAAATAACTATAAGGCACTGTACCTCCACTTGGGGTGAGCGTAGCCGAACCGTCACAAGACCCGCTGCAGTCCGCATCTGTGCTTGATGATATGGAAGCAATGAGTGCAGGGGGTTCATTAATGGTTACGCTTTGGGTTGTAATGCAACCAAAAAAGTCAGTAACAGTTACTGAATAAGTTCCGGCAGAGAAACCTGTTGCTGTAAAAGATGTAACACCGGTATCTGTCTGCACAGGGATTGTATTCCATGAATATGTATATGGTGGTGTTCCATCGGTAACAATTACTGTTGCTTGTCCATCATCACCACCCGGACAGCTTACATAAGTACTGCTTGAAATATTAGCCGTTGGCCCGGCAGTGTCACTAACGGTTACAGTTCCGAAAATGACACATCCGGTTAAATCAATAACTGATACGGTATAGCCACCCGCTAATAAACCTGTAGCTGTAGCAGTAGTTTGGAAAAAAGAATCATTCCATAAATACGTATAGGGAGGATTTCCGTTGCCGGGTAAAGCGGTGGCTTGTCCGTCAGCTTGTCCGCAGTGTGAAGGTATGGATGTAAAGGTGATAGTGATAGCCGGTGGTTCACCTATTATAACGCTTCCGGTGGCTGTACAGCTATTGGCATCTGTAATACCAACATTATAGGTTCCAGCGCAAAGCCCTGTTGCAGTGATCGTTGTTTGCAAACCGGGATCATCCCAAAGATACGTATAAGGAGGTACGCCACCGCTCACGGAAGCAGTTGCATCACCGTCACAACCTACATTGCACGTTACATCATTGCCTGATGGAGTTACTGAAAGTATTGCGGGTTCATTGATAGATACAGATGCAGTTGTTATACAACCCACATTATCAGTAATAGAAACATTATAAGTTGCTGCACAAAGACCGGTGGCAGTGGCAGTAGTCTGTACTGGTACTGTATTCCATGAATAAGTATACGGTGATGTGCCGCCACTCACGGATACAGTGGATTGCCCGTCACAATCTCCATTGCATGAAGCATCCGTACTATCAGAGATGGAAGCAGTTCCCCCACCTATGTCATTGATGCCAACGGTAGCTGTTCCGGCACACCCTGCACTATCGGTAACAGTAACAACATAAGTTCCTGCAAACAGTCCGGTAGCTGTAGATGTAGTTTGTGAACCACTATCGTTCCAAAGATAATTATAGGCGCCAGTACCACCTGATGCAAAAACAGTGGTATTACCATCGGCTTGTCCGCAGTTGGCATCATTAGTGGAAGTATTAAGTATTAGCGCTGCCGGTTCGGTAATTGTATAGCTGTCCGTAATTGCACAACCGTTAGTATCTGTTACTGTTACATCATAAGCGCCAACAGCGAGGTTGGTCAGGTCTTCGATGATCTCACCTCCGGGAGACCAGAGGTAAGTATATGGAGCTGTACCTCCGTTAACTGTTAAATCAATAGTACCAGTGAAATCACCATTACATAATACATTTGTACCTGTAACAGAAGCAGACAGGGGTGTGGCAGGTTCAGTGATAGTAATGGAAGCTGTTGCTGTAACTCCGTTGGAATCTGTGACAGTAACATCATAAGTGCCGGCACATAGATTTACAATATCTTCGGCAGAAAGCCCGTTCGACCATAGATAAGTGTATGGAAGAACGCCTCCTGTAACTGACAGGTCAGCTTCTCCCGTACATTCGCTAAAACAAAGAATATCGGTTCCGTTAATAGTGAGCATAATTGCACCGGGTTCAGTGATAGTAATACAATCACCAGCCACACATCCATTAGCATCGGTGACCGTAACACAATAGGTTCCTGCACATAAGCTGTCAGCGGTAGCTGTTGTTTGCGCCAAAGTATCATCCCAAAGATATGTAAACGGAGCAGCACCACCCATCATGGATACACTTGCCTGTCCATCACAAATTCCAAAGCCGGAAGCATTGGCATTTGCAACAGTAGTGGCTGTTCCGCCAGATATGTTAATTATGGTTGCAGAAGAGGTTGCTGTACAAGTATTGGCATCGGTAACCGTAATAGTGTATGTTCCTGCTGCCAAGCCGGTAGCTGTGGCAGTAGTTTGAGAACCAATGTCATTCCATAGATATGTATAAGCCCCTGTCCCGCCAGTCGCAGAAACTGATGCTTCTCCGTCCGATTGTCCACAGTTTGCATCAACTACACTTGTGGTAAGTGATATGGCTGTTGGTTCTGTAATAATGATACTATCATTAATAATACATCCTTTAGCATCTGTAACTGTTACTGTATAAGTGCCTGTAGTGAGATTGGTCAGATCTTGGGAAGTAGGTCCGTTTGACCATAAATAGGTATATGGAGATGTTCCTCCTGATACTGTCAGGTCGGCAGCTCCGTTATTGCCTCCGTTACAGCTTACATCAGTGCCAGTGATAGAAGCAGATAAAGCAAGTGGTTCAGTGATATTGACATTATCCGCAGCAATACACCCGTTTGCATCGGTAACAGTAATGGTGAACGTTCCAGCACATAAGCCGGTAGCATTAACCGCGGTTTGTGTTGACGGGTCATCCCAACTGTAAGAATAAGTCCCTGTACCACCTGAAACAGATACAGTTGCATCACCGTCACAGTTGGTGTTACAACTAACATTGGAACTGGCAGTAACTGATGCATTGAGTAAGTTAGGTTGGGTGATGGTAACTGCATCGGCAGATATACAGCCCACATTATCTGTAATGGTTACTGTTAATAGACCTGCACATAATCCGGTTGAGGTTACAGTTGTCTGTGAAAGTGTATCATCCCATAGATAGGTAAACGGAGCAGAACCACCGCTCATGGATACTGTTGCCTGCCCGTCACAATCACCATTACAAGTAACATTGTTATCAACACTAATTGTAGCAGCGCCTCCGCCAATATCGTTGATAGTGGCGGTAGCTGTTTCTAAACAATTATTGCCATCGGTAACAATAATATTATAAGTTCCGGCAGGTAAGCCGGTGACAGTGGCTGTAATGGAAGAACCAGGGTTATCCCACAGGTAAGTAAAAGCGCCTGTACCGCCTGTAGCGGTAACTGAAACAGTTCCGTCAGACTGTCCGCAATTGGCGTTCACTGCAACCGGAATCAATACAATAGCTGTTGGTTCAGTGATTGTAACACTTGCAGTATCAGTGCATCCGTTTTTATCAGTAACGATAACCGTATCGGTCCCTGCTGTCTGGTTAGTAAGGTCTTGTGTAGTCTCTCCACCTGGAGTCCATGCATAAGTGTATGGAGATGTACCACCGGATACTGTCAGGTCGGCAGCCCCATTGCTGCCACCGTTACATGTAACATTGGTTCCGGTGATTGATGTTGTCAAAGCAGCGGGTTGTATGATAGTGACCGAATCGTCAGATGTACAGCCCAGGCTGTCTGTAACTGTAATGTTAAATGTTGCTGCACATAATCCTGTTGCAGTGGCGTTAGTTTGACCAGGGGGTGTGTTCCATGAATAAGTATAAGTACCTGATCCGCCTGAGACAGATACTGTTGCATCCCCGTCACATATGCTGTTACAGCTTACATTGCTGCTGGAGGTAATTGATGCGTTGAGAACACTGGGTTCAGTTATGGTGACAGAAGCACTGACCACACAACCAATATTGTCGGTAACAGTGGCAGTATATGTCCCGGCAGATAAGCCGGTAGCTATAGTGTCAGTTTGAACGGGTGATGTATTCCATGAGTAAGTGTAAGGAGATGTGCCGCCTGATGCGTTCACAGTGGCATCACCATCACTGCCTCCGTTGCAGCTAACATTTGTGCTGTCTGATATAGTTGCGGTAGGCGCTCCTGCATCATTAACCGAAACACTTGCTGTTTTTGTACAATTATTAGCATCAGTAACAGTGACATTATAGCCACCTGCTGCCAAGCCGGTTATAGTATCTGTTGTAGATGAGCCGGGGTCATTCCAAAGATAAGTATATGGAGCAGTACCTCCGGCTACGGATACAGATGCCTGACCATCGGGATTGCCACAGGTAGCATCCACCGAACCTGTGGTAAGCACCAGGGCTGAAGGTTCGTTTATTGTATAACTAACAGTAGTATCACAATTGTTGCCATCTGTAACAGTTACATTAAATGTTCCTGCGCAAAGGCCTGTGGCGTTTGCAGTAGTTTGAAAACCTGCTCCGCCATCCCACTGGTAAGTATAAGCTGTAGTACCGCCTGAAGCAGTTACCGTAGCATCACCATTACAAGTCCCATTACATGAAGCGTCATTACCCGAGGTTGATGCAGATAAAAGCGCAGGTTGGGTTACCGGATAACTGTCAGTAGTGTCACAACTATTGGCATCTGTTACGGTTACCGTGTATGTTCCGGCACATAATCCGGTAGCGGTTGCATTTGTTTGTACTGGTGTTGAGTTCCATGAATAAGTAAAAGCCCCTGTACCTCCAGCGGCAACGACACTGGCAGTTCCATCACAGGCGCCATTACATGTTACATTTGTACCGGAGGCAACAGCAGTTAATTCAGGCGGTTTGGTGATGGTAATGTTAGCAGCATCAGTACATCCATTGGCATCGGTGAGAGTGATGGTATATGAGCCCGCACACAAGCCGGTGGCTATGGCATTGGTTTGTAAGGGAGTTGTGTTCCACGAGTAGGTGTAGGCGGGTGTGCCACCTGTAGCAGTTACAGTGGCATCCCCATCGCAGACGCCAAAGCAGGGTAAGTTAGTAGAAGCCGTTATAGTAGCTGTGGGTTCACAAAATACAGTAACCGTTTGTGTGGTAGTTGCCGTGCAAGAGCCATCATCAACGGTTTGGGTTACGGTAAATGTTCCGCATACAGCATAGGTATATGAAGGGTTTTCTGCTGTTGATGTACCTACTCCGTCCCCGAAATTCCAAGAGAAAGCGGGTGAACCCATAGACTGGGGTGTCCCTGTATTGGTAAAGTCAAAACTATTACCTGTTAAACATTGATCGGCACTGGCGGTAAATCCTGCTATAACTCCTGTTCCTGCACCTATTGTAACACTTACGGTAGTGTTGCATCCGTTGGCATCGGTGACCGTGACATTAAATGTTCCGGTACATAAACTGCCGGCTGTGGCAGTAGTTTGAAATAAAGGATCATCCCACAGATAAGTATAGGCGCCTGTACCGCCGGAAGGTGTTGCTGTAGCATCTCCATCACAGGCACCGGGGCAGCTTTCGTCATTGAATGATGTGGCAATGGTAAGAGCAGGGGGCTCTGAAATTGTAACAGAATCTGTTTCAACACAACCATTGGCATCGGAAATAGTCAGGGTGTATGTATTTGCACAAAGGTTTGTAGCGTTAGCCACGCTACCACCACTTGGTGACCATGAATAAGTATATGGTGAAATTCCACCTGAAACCGAAGAAGTTGCGCTACCATCACAGGTACCATTGCATTCAATATCTGATCCGGTAACAGAAACATTCAGAGTCGGTGGTTCGGAAATTGTAATACTTGCGGTAGTGTTGCATCCGTTGGCATCGGTAACGGTGACATCATAGCTACCTGTGCAAATATTGCTTAGGTCTTCTACCGTTTCTCCTCCTGGCGACCAGGAATATGTAAACGGGGATATACCACCAGTTACTGTGAGGTTTGCTGCACCAGTACATATTCCATTACATAGTAAATCAGTGCCGATAATACTTGCAGTAGGTTCACAAAATACGTTAACAGTTTGTGTGGCAGTGGCAGTGCAAGTGCCATCATCAACGGTTTGGGTTACAGTATATGACCCGCAAGAAGCATAAGTATATGAAGGATTAGCAGCACCTGCATTGGTGCCGCTTTGATCAGGAATAGCATCACCATCAAAATCCCAGGAAAAGGTTGGGCAGTTCATTCCACAGCTTCCCGGGGCAGAGCCGGTATTGGTAAAATCATAACTATTGCCGGTTAAACATTGGTCTCCATTATAAGTAAAGCCGGCAGTAACACCGGCACCTGAAGCAATGGTAACACTGGCGGTTGCCTGGCATCCGTTAGCATCGGTAACCGTAACATCATAAGTTCCGGCACAGAGACCGCTGATATCTTCTATCGTTTCTCCACCTGGTGACCAGGAATAGTTAGTTATGGCGGCATCTCCTAATACAATCGTCAGGTCAGCCGAGCCATCGCAGGCACCGGGGCAGGTCTCGTCCGTTCCTATGATGGAAGCTGTTGGCTCGCAATAGACCAATATAGACAATGTTGCAACGTCTGAACAACTTCCTTCAGTTACTGTTTGAATAACAGTATAGGTTCCACATGAAGAGTATGAATACGAAGGATTTTCAGTAGTCGATGTACCTGAACCATCTCCAAAGTCCCATGAAAAGCTTGGCACACCCATATTCTGAGGTGTTCCGGTATTAGTGAAATCGTAACTGTTGCCTGTTAAGCATTGGTTGCCGTTGTATGAAAATCCTGCTGTGGGCCCGGCTCCAGCGTTAATTGTAACACTGCCTGTACCGGTACATCCATTACCATCGGTTACTGTAACGTCATAAGTGCCGGCACATAAGCCGGAAATATCCTGAGTAGTAGCGCTATTAGACCAGGAGTAAGTAAAAGGAGAATTGCCAACGGATACCGTAAGGTCTGCTGAGCCGTCACAGGAACCTGCACAGCTTTCATCTGTACCTGCAATTGAGAGAGTAGGTTCGCAATATATTTCCACGGTTTGTGTAGCGGTGGCAATGCAGGAGCCATCATCTACTGTTTGGGTAACTGTATATGTTCCGCAGGTGGAGAATGAAATTCCTGAAGGATTTGCCGCACCGGCATTGGTTCCGCTTTGATCTGGAGTTCCATCTCCATCAAAGTCCCATGAATAGGTTGGGCAGTTCATGCCACAACCGTCAGGAGGTGTTCCTGTATTGGTAAAATCAAAGCTGTTGCCGGTAAAACATGCAGAGCCGGTAAAAGTGAAGCCGGCAGTTGGTCCTGCTCCGGAAGCAATAGTAACGCTTTCAATTACAATACACCCATTGTCATCTGTAACCGTAACATCATAAGTTCCTGCACACAAACCGCTAACATCCTCAGTAGAAGGGCCATTAGACCATGAATATGTAAAAGGGGAAGTACCCCCTGTGACAGTAAGGTCTGCGCTTCCGTCACATGCTCCCGGGCATGTTTCATCCGTTCCTGCAATACTAAGTGCAGGTGCTGCTGTTACTATAATATCATCGCTATAAGTAACACAGCAGGTTGGGTCACCGGCATCACATGTTGTTAAGGTAACCGGATAAGTTCCGGCAGTTGACCATGTAATACCACTGGGATTTTCATCAGTTGATGCAGTAGGAGAACCCATGTCAAAGTCCCAATCATAAGTAAAGTTAGGATCACCCATAGTTGAGCCGGTTGAACCGGTATTTGTAAAATCAAAACCCGATCCTTCACATTGAGGAGAGTTGGAAGTAAAACTTGCAGTGGGGAGAGTACATGCAACCGGACATAATACTTCAACTGAATACGAAGAACATTCGTATCCGGCATAACCATCAACCATCATAGAGGCACATTCGCCATCTGCAAGAGTGGTTGTTACAGTAAATGTACCGCTTCCCATAACACTGCTTGCATATTCTTCAAAGTCAGATAAACTGCAGTCTAAACCGGAATTGGTAGAATAATTCCATACCGCCCCCTGTAAATTACAGCTTCCTCCATCAACAACAAAATCAAATGTTTGTGTGACACCGGAAGTGTTACAAAACTGATACCAATTTGCATTTTCTACTGAATATGAAACATCCTGTGATCCATCACCATTTAAATCGGATCCTAAGTAACAACATGGACCGCAACTTCCTGTAGTGGTTGTGGGATCACTTCCAATACATGTACCTGAAGTATTACCATCAAAGTAAGGAATATTACAGTCAAGACTGGTTCCTGAGCTTCCGTTACAGCCACCGCCTCCAGCGAATACATTTTTAGGAGCTCCTAATAATAAAAAAGGAAACAGGATAACAGAAATAAATATTTTTTTCATAGATAATGAAAATTTTTTAATTAGAACTTTTTTTACCCCCTCTGTATCTCTCCGCCAACTGGCGGAGGGGGAAGAGGTATTCCCCTTCCGCCAGCTGGCGGAGGAGAAAGATGTATCTTATAGGAGCGATGTCATCCCTTTCCCTTGATAAAACTATTGATATTTTATAATTTTTTTATAAATAAGTTCATTATTTGTTTTCAGTGATAAAGTATAAATTCCTGCTGCTAATGGATTGGAAAAATTTATTTTATGATAATTTGTGGTTGATTTGATTTTATCACAATAAACTTTTTGTCCGAGTGTATTAAATATTGATAAATCAGCGATCACGGGATTTTCATTATTAAAATAAATAGTTAAAGACGAATTAAAAGGATTGGGATAAATTTTAATATTAAATTCCAAATTATCTTCAATCCCATCTGATGTTGCAACTACGGCAATTCCAGAGCAACTTGTCTGGCAGCTATCAGAGTCAGTAACAGTTACAGAATAATTATAGGTGCCGGCTCCGGAAGGATAAACGTAAGTTGGAGTAGAATCTGTTGAACTGAAACCATCATCTCCTGACCATTGAAAAGAAAATGGAGGTATGCCGTTAGAAACACTCATATCAAATTGTGTATATGAACCTGCAGTAACAGTATCAGAAGAACATGTTACCATCATTAAGCCGGAACATAAAACGACTTGAGTTGTTCCACAATATGTGCCAACGCAGCTATTATTATCGGTAACAGTAACGGAATAATAATAAATTCCTGCTCCGGAGGGGAAAATATAGGATGGTATGGAATCAGTTGAGCTAAAGCCGTCATCACCGGTCCAACTGAAAGTCAAATTTCCGTTTCCTCCGGTAATAATTGGGGTAAAAACGGTTGGATTTCCCTGGCTTTCAATGTTTGTGCTAACCGTAATAGTTGGAAAATTATCGCATATCTGGCCTGTTGCATCGGTCTTTATTAAATAAAAATCTTCATTACCAGCTCCCTCGCTGGTTGTACTTCCTACAATAACAAAACCTCCATCATCAGTTTGCTTCCCATCATAACCAATATCAAGACCGGAGCCACCAAAAGTTCTTGCCCATTCCTGATCACCATTATTATCCGTTTTGATAATGAACACATCTTTATTGCCGTTTCTATATTTTCCTGTAAGAAGAAAACCATTATCGTTTGTTGTTTCTAATCCGAATATTTCATCATATTCGGTTGAACCGGAATAATCTTTTTTCCATGTTTGGTTCCCGGCTGTATCTGTTTTCAATAAAAGAGGTTTGTATGTTGTCGAGACAAATAATTTTCCGGCAACGGCATACCCATCAGGTATTTCAATTACATCGAAACCCATATGATTAACACTGCCGCCATAGGTTTCAGACCATTCTATTATACCAATGCTATCTATCTTTATTAACAAAACATTATTTCTGTTAGTGGGGATATCATATTCAATACCGCAAAGAATAAATCCTCCATCTGAAGTGCAATAAGCTGAATTTAATTCCTGGATCTTATTGGTGTCAGTAGTAAATCCTATTTTCGTCCACAAAGTATCGCCATTAGATTTTAGTTTTACTGCGTAAGCATATTTTTCAGATACGGAAACATGAGAAAACCCGGCTATTAGATACCCCCCGTCAGGGGATTGTACCACATCATTTGCCCATTCTTTTGAGGCGGTACCAAAGGCATATTCCCATTCAAGAATGCCTGAGTTATCCACTTTAACAACATACATATCATAATTGCCGGCAGATAAGGGCCCATCTGTCCAGCCAGCCATAATAAAACCCTCATCGTTCGTAATTGCACATGCATAAGCTCCATCATCACCTGCCCCTCCGTAATTTTTAGTCCATAATGTATCTCCGTCAGAATTAGTTTTAATGAGATATATATCATAATTATTTATAGCTGCTGAACCGGCAATTATAAAATTTCCACCACTATCAATGTTAATTGAATATGCTTCGTCCCAGCCGGTTGTTCCGTAAGTTTTGGTGAAGGATGCCTGGGCAAAGACAATTTGTGCACTGATCAGAAGTAAAAATGAAATACTGAAAATAAGGTATAAAAAAGTGTTTTTCTTCATGATACTATCCCCTTAATAAATCCATTATTAATAAAATGTTAACGATAATTTTGTGTTTTCAAAATCCTGTCAGAGTTTGGAACTCTGACAGGGTTTAATTTGAATTAAAGTGAATTTTTACTCTGTTATCTCAAAATATTCAGGATTTTCAGCATGTTTTTCATCTTTTTTTGTATTTACATATACAACAGTTAAATCACGCTTCATAAAGGCATTCATAAAGTCATCAATAGCTTCCTCCCTGGTATCGTACCATTTATATTTTTTATTATCAATAATAATGTATTCAGAAGTTGTATCTGTGATAGCCATATAGTGTATTTCCAAAGCCCGGCTTGAAGTGAACTTTTTATCGGAATTAATTTCAGTTTGTTTTACTTTTGAATTACTATTATTATTAGTTGTAGGTTTTTGTTGTGCAAAGGTCACAACACTAAAACAAATCAGCAACATTGTAAATAAAAATATTTTTTTTTCCATATTCCATATTATTTATGATTATTTATTATTTAATATAAGTTACTAAATACTTACAGAGGTATAAGACGTAAAAATTAAAAATTGGTTGCCATAAATTTACTATTTTTATCAAAAATTATTTTATGAGTAAAAATTGGTTTTTCATTCTTGCATTTATTGAAGGCAGTTCAGTTATGGCTATAGAGTTGCTTGGTGCTAAGATGATTGCTCCTTTTTACGGTAATTCCCTGTTTGTGTGGACATCAGTATTAGGCATTACTTTAGCTGGATTAGCTTCAGGTTATTATTTGGGCGGTTTCGTTTCCCGGAAGTTTCCCAAAACACATACTATATTTTATGTTTTTATGATTGCGGCATTTTGGGTGGTCATTATGCCATTTTGGGCAAATTTTATTATGAAGGCAACTTTAATGTTTGGCTACGAAATGGGTTCAATCGTTTCTTGTTTATGTTTCCTGTTTCCCCCAATGGTTTTTCATGGAATGATACCACCGGTACTAATTAATTTAATTACTGAAGATATAGACAGATCAGGCAGTGTATCCGGAAATGTTTATGCAATTTCAACTATTGGCGGGGTTTTGATGACCTTTTTTACAGGTTTTTTTGTTATTCCTTATTTTGGACTGAAACCAAGCACTTTCACTATGGCAGTAATATTAGCCATTGTTCCATTCATATATTTTTTAAGAGAAAAAATATTGATATCGGTAGGCATTATTTTTTTCTCAGCGATCCTCATTTCTATCGGGATGTCACATAAACCAATGAAAAAGAATTCTCACATAAAGATATTGCACAAGAGCGATGGGTTGTTAGGTCAAATATTAATAGCAGATGATTTGAATACCCAAAAACGTTCATTACTGATCAATAATATATCACAAACATTCATGCATAATCCGACCGGGCGTGCACAATGGAAGTATGTTCACAGGATAGCGCTGTATTCTTCCATAAAACCGGCTGGTTCGAAAGTATTGGTTTGCGGATTAGGCGGGGGAAATTTAATAAACGAATTAAACAATTTGGACTTTGAAACAGATGCAGTGGAAATTGATGAAAGAATGGAAAAAGCTGCAAAAAAATATTTCAGGATGACCGGTAATGTGAATGTAATAGTTGATGATGCGAGGCATTACATCAGAACCAGCAGGAAAAAGTATGATATTATCGTCCTGGATATGAGCGCGGGTGAAAATCAACCCTCAAATATTTATACTGTGGAATGTTTCAGGGAAATACAAGGGATATTAAATTCAGGCGGTATAATGTTCATTCATTACCAGAATGTTTTGGAAGGAGAATATGCTTTAGCTGTTAAGTCAATAGGCAAGACATTATTAGAATCCGGCTTTTATGCTAAGTTAATCGAGACTCAGCCAAAACAGGATAAGACTTCGGAGCTAATGCTTTTCGCATCACTTGAGCCGGTTGACCTGGACTCATATTCATTTGAAAGAAGGGATAAGTTTGCCGATCCTTTTAATTTCCCGAGAGATAGCATCTTTATAGAAGATTACGACTTCAGTGATGGCATTGTATTAACGGATGATGCTCCGGTGATGGACTTTTTGCACAAAAACACGTTTGAAACGACCAGGGAGGCGACAATAAAAACTTTAATTCCTATATTTTTGAAGGAGAAGATGGAGATATTATAAATGATATACTGATGCTGTTTGAGTTTGCAAGAAAGTTATTATTTCATCGAATTACGAATTTTTTACGAACATACGAACTACGAACCGTTCGTAGTTCGTATGTTCGTATGTTTTTCGTACTTCGGTGGAGTAATTGTTTGCATTTTCATGTTCGCTGAATATATAAGCTATTTTATTAAAGTCACATGCCCAATGAATTCATGAGTATCCCCGTTAAGGTCTTCTGTTCTGATTAGCCATATATACACGTCCATCTGTGCAATGTTTTCCCCACGGTTTGCCTTGCCATCCCAGCCGATATCTTCACCAAACCTGCCCTCTGTTTCATATATAAGATCGCCCCACCTGTCGTAAATATACATCTTGAATTCCTCTCCATAAACGCCAATACCTTTCGGGAAAAACACTTCATTTTTACTATCATCGTTTGGGGAAAAGGCGCTTGGTACAAAAAGGACAAATTCGCTTTTGACCCAAACAGGACGCATTGCGGTATCCACACACCCATTGGTGTCTGTAACCTTAAGTATTACATTATGAGTCCCGGCACTCTCATAAGAGTGCTGTGGATTCTGTATTGATGAGTAGTTTGAATTAGACTCTTGTTCACCAAAATCCCATTCCCGGGAAACTATATTATAAAAAGAATTATCTGTAAAGATCACAGGGTTTTCAGTCATAGTTTCGGTGGGGGTCATGATAAATGCAGCCGTGGGAGGTGCCTGAACCTGGCTTGTAATATTATTTGAACATCCGTTATTGTCATACACTATCAGCCCAACGTTAAAACTCACGGAAGTATCATAGGAATGGGTTACCATATCTACTGTTGCATCAACATCAAATGTAATGCCGTCATAATCAAAATCCCATTCATAAGTATAAGGAGGTGAGCCATCGCTAACTATAGAATTAAACCGTGTTAAAGAAGGAATAGGTGGATCTTCACAAGTCCAGCCAAAACCAACTGTAGGTACCGGATTAACAGTAATGGGTTTTGTGGTATCATCAATACAACCTAAATCATCAGTAGCAATTAACGTAACATAATAAGTTCCAGGATCGGAATATATATGTGAAGGATTTTGACTATTATCAGTATTACCATCATCAAAATTCCAATTCCAGGATATTATATTTCCATTTGCACTGTAAGACAGGTCAATAAAGTCAGTTGATTCTCCTTTACATGACACTGATGAAGAAAAATCAGATACTATCTGATTCAGTGCTAAGGTGAAAGATTGAGAAGCCGTACAACCGTTTAAATCAGTTACTGTAACAATATAAGTTGTAGTTACCAATGGTGAAACTATATGTATGTTTGAATCAGGTAAACCATTATTCCAGCTATAAGTGTATCCATCGGAACCGGGGCCGCCTGTACCGCTTGTGCCACCGGTAGCGCTTGCCGAGATCTCAACAGGAACACTATAACATATTATTGTATCTCCTGAAGTAAATATTTCAATTAATTCCGGTTCATTAACTGTGGTAGTTGCAGAATCAACACAACCATTTAGGTCGGTAACGTTAACCGTATACGTTCCGGCAGTTAGCCAGGTAGCTGTATCATTGGATAGGGTTAAGAGATCATCCCATAGATAATAATATGGGAGTGTACCACCGACTATTACCACTGAAGCGGTTCCATTATTGCCCCCATTACAACTCACATCCGTTGTTGTGATAAAAGCAATTTCCGGACCTGAATTATCCCCAACCGTAACTGGTAATGTAAATGTGCAGCCATTATCGTCAGTAACTGTCACATCATAAGCACCTGCTGACAAGTTAGTGGCGGTTTCAGTATTTTGCCCAATAGGATTACCGAGGTCATCCAACCATTGGTAAGCATAAGGCAGCGTTCCTCCTGAAGGATTAACATAAGCTACTCCATTAGCATTTCCGCAATTGGAAGGTGTACTTCCACCGGCGGAAATTAATTGAGTTGGTTCATTAACAGTCATGTTTTCCACTGTACCACACCAGTTATTATCAGTAACAGTAACAAGATATGAGCCGGCATCAAGATTGGTTACCGTTGTAACATTACCACCGGTCCCTATAGGAAGCCAGTTATATGTATAGGGTTGGGTTCCACCTGTTGGAGAAACGCTTATCTGGCCATCGTTAAACCCATTACAACTCACATCAGTTACAACAGGTATAATAACCAATTCATCCGGCTGGTTAATAACAGTGTTATTTGTAGTGATACATCCATTGGTATCTGTGATGAGAATATTAATGGATCCCGGGCAAAGAACGGTAGCCATATCAACAGTATCACCGCCGGGTGACCAGAAGTAAGTGTAAGGAGGGGTTCCGCCACCTGCTATTACAGAAGCACTACCATCGCAAGTTCCATAACAGCTTGCATCGTTTGTCCACAGGATTGCACTGCCTAATGGTGACGGTTCATTAAGTACAAATATATCTGATTCAACACAACCGTTTGCATCAATAACCGTTACCGTATAGCTTCCTCCGGATAAGCCAAAAAGGTAATCATTTAAACCCATTGCAACAGTATCTCCATTGTTATCTCTCCATAAATAAGTAAATGGTGAAGTGCCGGCAGATATATACACATTTGCAGTACCATTGTTATCTCCGTAACAGGGAATATCAGTGATCTTTATACTATCTATATCAGGGCCTACAATGTCATTTATAATAACCTGTAATGTAGCTGTACAGAAATTTGCATCAGTAACAATTGGATTATATACATTTGCAAACACGCTGTCAATACAAGGTCCGGTAGTAACCATAGGATCGTTCCAGACGATAGTATACGGAAAAACACCACCGGCAACGTTAACGCAAGCCGAACCGTTTTGAAACCCGCAAGTAGATGATGTATTACTGCCTGATACCAAACTCAATTCCTGTGGTTGAGTAATTAAAACACTGCTTGTTATTACACACCCGTTAATATCTGTAATAGTAACAGTATATGTTCCGTCACATAAGCTGTCGGCAGTTGGTGTGGTTTGGAATGTAATGTCATCCCACAAATAATTATAAGGTGAAGCGCCACCTGAAACGTTAACTGTAGCATTACCGTTACAATCACCAAAGCAACTAACATCATTGTCGGTAATGGCTCCGGTAAATGCAAATGGTTCGGTGAGAGTAATAGAAGCCACATCATAACAACCGTTATTATCGCTAACAGTGATGGTATAAGTACCGGCACATAAGTTTATTGCCTGGTCACTGGACTGTCCGTCACTCCATGAATATGTATAAGGAGGGGTGCCGCCTGAAACTGTTGATTGGGCAAATCCATTACAATTGCCATAACAATCTATATCAGAGAATGACGAAATTGAAACCGTTATATCAGGTGGCTCATTAATGATAAATGAGGAAAATGCCGTACAGCTATTATCATCCGTAACTGTAATGTTATAAATAGCTGCACATAAGCTGTCTGCTACCTGTGTAATATCTCCATTAGACCATGAATAAGTGTATGGGGGGATGCCACCTCCTACTGAAACAGTGGCAAATCCATCGCAGGAACCATAACAGTTAGCATCTGCTTTTGTGATGGATAATGTTAAAGGAGCAGGTTCATTAAGGGTAACGGAAGTGTTTGATATACAATTATTTGCATCAGTGACCGTAACATTATAAGTTCCTGCACTTAACCCTGTTGCCATAGCAGTAGTTTGTCCGCCAGCCGGTGGATCCCATAGATAAGTATATTGTCCGGTACCGCCACTTGCAGTAACCATTACAATTCCATCGCTTGCCCCGTAACAACTCGGTTCGGAAACCGGTGATGTATTTGCTACAAGTATTGAAGGTTCATTGATAGTTACGCTTTCTGTTGTTATACAACCATTATTATCGGTAATCTCAACGGTATAAATGTCCGCATCCAAACCGGTAGCTGTTGTAGTTGTTTGAGATCCGGGGTCGTTCCACAGGTAAGTATAGGGAGGCGTACCATCAAAAATCAGGACAGTAGCTTCTCCGTCACTGCCGACTTGACAACTAACGTCTATGCTGTCAGATATTGTAGCGCTTGGGCCGCCGGCATCACTGACCGCACCTGTGCCAGTGCCGGTACAACCGTTTGCATCGGTAACGGTAACTGTATGAGTTCCGGCTAATAAACCGGTACAGGATTGGCTACTGCATCCATTGTTCCAGTTGTAAGTAAATGGAGCGATGCCATTGGTAACAGATGCTGTAGCTGAACCGTCCGCCTGACCGCAATTAGCGGAAATAGTCGTTATACTAACAACAATAGCCGGCGGCTCATTAATAGTAATATTGTTTGACCCGGCACATTCGTTGACATCAGTAACTGTAACATTGTAAGTTCCGGCACATAGCCCTGTTGCAGTAAGAGTGGTTTGATTATAGGTATCATCCCATAAATAAGTATATGAACCGGTACCCCCCGTAACAGAAGCAGCGGTATTACCATCACAGGCACCATTACATATTGCATCATTACCTGTAACAGAGACTGTTACGGGGCTTGGCTGATTAATAACAATCGAATCAGTTACCGACACTGAATTAGCATCGGTTATAGTAACGTAATAAATGCTGGCACATAAGCCGGTAATGTACTGTGTAATATATCCACCTGGAGTCCACACGTAAGTGTAGGGGGAAAGGCCTCCTGCAACGGTTAAGTCAGCCGTACCGTTACAGTTTCCATTACAATCAATGCCGGTTCCAACAATAGATGTAATAATGGGAGGGGGTTCTGAAATTGTTATGCAAGTATTGTCAGTACACCCAACAGCATCTGTAACAGTAACACACCAGGTGCCGGCACAAAGACCGGTTGCAATGGCAGTGGTTTGAGAGCCGGGGTCATTCCAGAGATAGGTGTATGGTAAAGTGCCGGATGTAAGGTTAACAGTTGCCTGACCATCGCAAATCCCAAAGCCGGAAGCATTAATAAATGATGAAATAACCGCACTGCCTCCCGGTATGTCATTAAGGATTAAGGTAGTTGTTGATGTGCATCCGTTTGCATCAGTAACGGTAATAATGAATGTTCCAGCTATTAATGCGGTGGCACAATCAGTTGTTTGGGCGCTGGTGTCATTCCATAAATAATTATATGATGGAGTTCCTCCTGATGGAGTAACACAAGTGGATCCGTTTGCCAGCCCGCAAGATGCATCGTTAACACTTGTTGAGAGGATAATAGCTGCCGGCTCGATGATGTTTACACTGGCAGCAATAGTACAACCTTTAGCATCTGTTGCAGTAACATCATAAGGTCCGGCAGTAAGATTGATAATATCTTCGGAAGTTGCAAGATTGCTCCATAAATAATTATAAGGGCTGGTTCCGCCTGTGACGGTCAGATCGGCAGCTCCGTCACTGCTACCGTTACAACTAACATTAGTGCCGGAAATGGAAGCGGATAATGCAGATGGCTCATTAATAGTAACGTTTGCGGTTTTAATACAGCCATTAGCATCAGTAACAGTAACTGTATAAGGAGTATTAGCACACAGGTCGGGACTGGTTGCTGCGGTAGTTGAGTTCCCGGCATTATTCCACAGGTATGTATATGCACCGGTTCCGCCTGAGACAGAGGCAGTAGCATCGCCATCGCATGTTCCGTTACAGCTTGCATCATTGCTACCGGTAACTGAAGCATTTAAAGCAGGGGGCTGTGTAATTGTAATGGAAGCAGAAGCTACACACCCACTGGCATCTGTAACGGAAACGCTATATGTAATTGCACACAATCCGGTAGCTGTTGTAGTTGTCTGTGAACCGGGATCATCCCACAGATAAGTATATGGAGGAGTTCCCCCGGATATTGAAGCTGTTGCTTGTCCGTCACAATCCCCGTTACATGATACATTGGTATTAACTGTAATTGATGCAGAGCCGCCACCGCCCAAATCATTAATATTAACTGTAGCAGTTTGCGTACAACCGTTGGCATCAGTTACAGTAACGGTATAGCTGCCGGATGATAAGGCGGTAGCAGTAGAGCCCGTTTGTAGCGGGCTTGTATTCCATGAATAAGTATATGGAGAAGTGCCTCCGTTAACATTTGCTGAAGCAGAGCCATCGGAGTTGCCGCAGGTAGCGTCAACAGTACTTGTGGTAATTGCAATAGCATTTGGCTGATTCACCGTATAATTAGCAGTGGTAGTGCAGCCATTTGCATCAGTAACGGTAACCGTAACGGTTCCGGCACATAAGCCGGTTGCTGTGGCATTTGTCTGAAAGGTGGGATCATTCCAGGAGTAAGTATAAGCGCCTATACCACCTGATGGATTAGCTGTAGCAGTACCATCACAGGTTCCGTTACAGCTTGCGGCTGTACCCGATGTAGTGGCTGTTAATGCAGGTGGCTCATTGATTGTAACACCGGTAGAGCCGGTACATCCATTTGCATCAGTAATAATTATAGTAAAAGTGCCGGTACAAAGGTTTGAAAGATCTTCAGTTGTGGCGCTATTACTCCAACTATAAGTATAAGGACCTGTTCCACCATTAACAGTAAGATTCGCAAGCCCGTCACATGCTCCGAAGCACGATATGTCAGTACTAACAATAGAAGCGGTTGGTTCGGAATATACTGTGATCGTTAATGAATAGGTGTTGCTGCAGGGGCCATTGGACACTGTTTGTGTTACCAGGTACGACCCGGCGGAAGAATAGGAATAGAAAGGATTTGCAAATGTAGATGTCCCGATTCCATCGCCAAAATCCCAAAAGTAGTTTACCCCTGTGGTTCCGGTATTGGTAAATAAAAAGTTATTACCTGTTAAGCATTGATTTCCGTTATATGTGAATGAAGCCGTAACTGAACCGCCAGAATTAATAGATGTGGTGCTGTTAAAGGTATTTTGCTCAATACAACCATTGGCATCAACAACCGTAACAGTATATGTTCCTGCACAAATATTTACCTGGCTTTGCCCAACACCAATTCCACCGCTCCATGTGTATGTAAAAGGCCCTGTTCCCCCGGTTACTGAGGCGAATAATTGCCCGTCACAGGCGCCTGCACAGGATTCGTCTAATGGGATGGCATATAGATCAATGGGATTGGGTTGAGAAACTTCAACAGAGGCATTTGTTGTGCATCCATTGGCATCGGTCACGGTTACGGTATAAGTCCCTGCACAAACACCGGAATGGCTTTGCCCGGGCCCCAGTATGGTCCATGAGTAAGTATATGGGGATGTACCACCGGAGGCGTTAGCAGATACGGTGCCGTTACATCCGCCAAAACAACCGGGATTTGTAACAGAGGTTGTGATTGATATTGAGCTGTTTATATTACTTATCGTAAAAAAGGCGTTGGCAGGGTCGCAGCCGCCTGCATCGGTTACCATTACATTGTAAGTGCCGGCACATAAACCAGTTGCAGTTGTAGTTGTTTGATTGCCGGGATCATTCCATTGATATGTATAGGGGGCTACTCCACCGGAGGGGCTAGCGGTAGCGGAACCGTTACACATTCCGCAGTTCTCATTAATAAAACTAGTGGAAAGCGTTATGCTGCAGGGAGAACAATTTACACAGGTGGTTGTTTGAAAATACAACCCCATGACCGCAAAGACCCAGCAGTCACCCGAAGGAGGGGAAAATCCGAATGAGGAAGTTGATTGTCCTGCAAAAACGGAAGTTGCGGCTTCGTCATAGTTCCAGAAATTCTGGTTAAAAGTATAATTATTCCCGTTCAGGGTAGTTGTGTGTGTGGGACCGACACTGTTTTGCAGATCACCTGCTATGGCAAAGGCAGTTGCAAAGGTGGAATTACCGCATGCCGTAAAACCGCTCATGGTTTGACTGTTATTCCCGCCAATAGTAACTATTGCACCGTCATTGATGATAAGGCTGCCTTGCCAGGTTACATTGGGGTCTGTATATATTATTAATAATGTGATCCCGTCAATAGCGCTTCCACCGCTGGAGATATTGATCACATAATTTCCGTTTCCGCTGACGGATGATGTAACATTAGCCCTGAAGACTTGAGTACCTCCCATACTCCAGCATTTATCAGCCCCGGAACCAGCCCATGCTGCAGAATATGAAGAAGTGCCTGATAGAGGATTGGTAACTGTTGCCGTGGCTGAACTGTTGGAAGATGATTCGCTCCACCATAGATATGCCTGCAAAGTATTAAAGCCGGCTGGCAGACAGGAAATATTAACTGTTGTGGGAAGCCCCGTACCAGGAGAACTGTACCTGGTTGCAGTCATAACGGATGCCTGGCAATAATTTAATCCGCAGGCGGAGTTGTTGTAAATTTGCCCTAAAGAGCCGCTGCCGTTTTTAAAAAAAGTTTCCAATGAATCAAAACAAGAATTGATAACCATCCCATCACGGTAAGTAACTCTTGGCTCAGGTTCCTGCGCTGTTGATTCAATTAAAAAAGTGAAGAGGAACAGAAACAATACAATAAACTTGTTGTTCATAAGGAGTAATGTAAAATCAAATGTAAATGTACTACTTTTTGCTATTACACCTAATTTTTTAATTTTAGACGAAAAAAAGCGCTATAGGTTGCCATCATGTTTTTTATTTTTCGCTTTTAAAAAATAAGTGGAAGTGAAGTTAGTGCTTCGCCACTTGCTGAAGAAGGTTTGCTGAACGGAGTTATCAACCCTCTATGGCCCTTCAGCCATTTGGTGGAGAGGGTGCCCCAGGGGGCAACACATCGCCTTAAGCTATCCGCTGGAAAATAATTCTTTGAATGGTCGGTGCAGAGACTCTCGGGGAGAGTCCTATGGACACTCATTGGAGCTGACAGCTTTAGCGTATCAGGGTCAAATGCCCAACATACTCATGTAGTTCCCAGTTAAGGTCTTCCAGTCGGATCAGCCACACATACACATCCATCTGTGCGAAGTCCTTGCCTTGATTTGCCTTGCCATCCCAACCGGGCCATTCGTCATAACTGCCGGTATATTGATATATCATATCGCCCCACCTGTCGTAGATGTATATTTCAAAAGCATCGTTGTCCACACCTATTATTTTGGGGCGGAAGTACATGTTCTCTTCCACCTTGCTATTGACGGAAAAGGCATTAGGGGCAAACAGGGTGTATTCAGCTTCAAACGTCACAGGTTGTGTAATTTCATCCATGCAACCATTGTCGTCAGTAACTGTAAGGGACACAATATAAATTCCCGGATCAAGGTAAGTATGTTGCGGATTTTGTATTAAACTGGAATTGGCAGTATCGGTATCAGGGTCTCCAAAATCCCATTGCCAAAGGATCACGCTATTGGAAGAAGCATCAATAAATTCAATGGTAGGGCTTAAGATGGAAGTTTGGGCAGGTGGCGGCAGAATTATGTCGTTTTGTTGCATGAAAAAATCAGCTGTTGGAGGCGATTGAACAACGACCGAAGCGCTATTATAGCATCCTTGAACCGAATAAACAGTTAAACTTACCGTATAATTATCACTTTGGCTGTATATGTGAGCTGGATGCTGTTGACCGGTGGTATCACCATCTCCAAAATCCCACAACCAGGAGATGATGCTATCATCTGCTGTTGAGCTGTCAGAAAATTGAATTACATAAGGATCGGGCTCACAAGCCCAGGCAAAGGAAGCAACAGGTGTGGGATGAACCGTAACATAAGCATAAGCAGTATCTTCCGGTGAGCAGTTGTCGCTAAGTATAACATTGAAGGTGGTATTGGTTGTAAGACCTGGAATGGTCTGTGAGCTGCTTGTAGCGCCATTACTCCATAAGAATGTATATGTCCCTCCATTACCGCCTGAGGCGTAAGCCGTGAGGATCGCATCATCACCAACACAAATTGTTACGCTTGTGACAGTAAGCTGTAATGGAGGATATACATTTACCGTGATAGAATCAAAAGGGGATTTACACCCGTCTTTTGTCATTGCCTGAACAGTGTAAATGGTAGTGGAATCCGGAGATACACTATGTGAAGCACTACTATCTAAATTATTATTCCAAATATATTCATACGGTGGGGTGCCACCGCTTGCCTGTGCGGTTATCACTGTTGATTCCCCGATACATATCTGCGTATTCCCGTTTATTGTTACCTGGACGGGCGTTGGTTCTGTTATAATATCATAATCTGAAGCAATGCAATTGTTGAAGTCGGTGACTACAACAGATATTGTTCCGGCTTGCAAACCGGTTGCGGTAGGTGTTGCCTGGGAAGCCGGATCATCCCATTGATAAGTAAATGGAGAGGTGCCCAAACTTGTAGTTACCGTAGCGCTACCTGTATTCCCTCCGTTACAAACAACATTGGTAAGTACCACTACATCAATAACAGGTGCTGGCATATCACCTATATTAAAGCCCTTGGATGATGAGCAATAATTATTATCGGTTACTGTTACGGTATAGAATCCAGCCGTTAGACCGGTTGCAGTAGAATTGGTTTGTAACCCTGGATCATCCCATTGATAGGTATAGGCGCCTGTTCCACCGGAGACAACAGCCGTTACCTCACCATTTGCATTGCCGCAGGTTGAAGAATCACCGGAAAGGGAAATACTTATTACTGCCGGTTCATTCACCGTAATATTTTCTGTTAAAGTGCAGTTATTAATATCTGTAACAGTTACAGTATAACTACCTGCTGACAGGTTTGTAACAGTAGCCCCGTTCCCAACAGGAGACCAGTTGTAAGTATAAGGAGCTGTTCCGCCTGATGGAGTGGGGATTAAAGTTATCTGCCCGTCATTTCCGTTAAAGCAATTCACATCAGTTACGGTTGGGATGATCATCAGTTCATCAGGTTGTATTATATCTACCGAGGTTGATGTCAGGCATCCATTGGCATCTGTAATAGCAACATTATTGATCCCAAAACAGAGGCCGGTAGCAGAAGCTGTTGTATAACCGCCGGGAGACCATAGGTAAGAATAAGGAAGGGTTCCGCCACCGGCAATGGCAGTAGCTTCTCCGTCACAGGCACCATAACAGCTCACGTCATTTGAAGAGATTATTGCGCTGGCTAATGATGATGGTTCATTAATTGAAAACACAAAAGAATTTGTACAATCATTAGCATCTATTACAGATGTAGTATATGTCCCCCCTGATAAGCCAAAAATAAAAGTTACACCTATGGTAATAGTATCTCCGTTATTATCCTGCCATATATAAGTAAATGGTGTTGTTCCACCTGATATGAATACTTCTGCCGTACCATTGCCATCCCCGGAGCAATTCAGATCGGTAGTAGTAACACTGTCAATTACCGCTCCTGCAATATCATTGACTATGACCGGCACCGTATATGTACAGCCGTTGCCATCAGTAACAATGGGATTATAAACACTCGCATAGATATTATAAATACTAAGTCCTGTCGTGTTGCCAGGATCGTTCCATACAATAGTATATGGGACAACACCCCCGATAACAGAGACGCTTGCCTGTCCGTTGGGATTGCCGCAAGTTGACGATACTGAGCTTCCAACCAGCCCTAAGAGCTGGGGCTGGATAATCGTAACATTTCTTGTTATTATACATCCTTCAGCATCTGTAATAATAACGCTATAAGTTCCTGCACACAGACTGTCAGCCGTTAAGGTTGTTTGGAAAGACGGGTCAGTCCATAAATAAGTATAAGGTGAATTGCCACCTGATACGGAAACAGAAGCAATGCCATCACAATCGCCAAAACAATTTACATTACCGGAGGTGATGGTACCGGTTAATGCCGGTGGTTCGGAAATAGTTACACAGGCGGTATCCAAACAGCCATTTGCATCGGTAACGGTAATACAATAAAACCCGGCGCACAGTCCGATTGCCTGGTCGTTGGGTTGCCCGTCACTCCATAAATAGGTATATGGAGTAGAGCCACCGGATGGGGCTGATTGGGCATAGCCGTTGCAGTTTCCATTGCAATCAACATCAGAGAATGATGAAATTAAGACCGTCACGGCAGCGGGGGCATTTATTATAAATGAGGAAATTGCAATACATCCGTTGTTATCAATTACTGTAATATTATGTACACCATTGCATAAGCTGTCGGCAAACTGAGCATTATCTCCATTTGACCATGAATAGGAATAGGGTGGGATGCCGCCTGTTACCGAGACAGTTGCATTGCCATCACAAACGCCTGCACAAGTGGCGTCTGTTTCAACAATGGTTAAAACCAAAGGGGCAGGTTCATTAAGTATAATATTATCTGATGCCACACAACTATTTGCATCGGTAGCTGTAACAGTAACTGATCCGGCACATAGTCCTGTTGCATTAGTGGTGGTTTGCGAGCCCGGATCGTCCCATTGATATGAATAGGGTGGAGTACCACCGCTTGCTGCAACAGTGGCAATTCCATCACATACTCCGTTGCAGCTCGGTTCAGCGATCAATGTTGCAGTAGCAGCGAGTATGGGAGGTTCATCAATATAAACACTCACAGTAGTAATACATCCATTTGCATCTGTAATTAAAACAGCGTAAGAGCCTGAAGACAAGCCAGTTGCGGTGTCGTTGGTAATACCGGAAGGATTCCATAAATATGTATAGGGAGGAATACCATCTGTAACCTGTACCGTAGCACTTCCATCGTTACCACCCGGACAGCTTACGTCCACACTATCTTGTATTTGAGCAGAGGGCCCGCCTGCATTTCCCACAGTGCCAAAGTCCGTGGCAGTACACCCATTGGAATCAGTAACCGTAACAGTGTAGATACCTGCCGATAAATTCGTGCAGGTTTGGCTGCTACATCCATTGGTCCAGTTATAGGTAAATGGTGCGATGCCATTGGTAACATTAGCTGTTGCCGAGCCATCCGCCAGTCCGCAGTTAGCTGTGATAGTTGTTACATTTACAATTATAGTGGGCGGTTCATTTATGGTAATGCTGTTGGTTTCGGTGCACCCGTTTGCATCGGTAACAGTTACATTATATGTTCCTGCACATAGTCCAGAAGCATTGGAAGCGGATTGAGTGGAAGGATCATCCCACAGATAAGTATAAGGATTAAAACCGCCTGAAGCAGAGGCAGTGGCATCCCCGTCACAGGAACCATTACAAGTGGCATCATTGCCGGTGACAGGGATAGTTATTTGATCCGGCTCTTTTATATCAATTGAATCAGTCACAGAAATTGAATTGGCATCGGTAACGGTAACGATATACATACCTGCACACACGCCTGAGATATCCTGTATTGTATATCCGCCTGTCCATAAATATGTATAAGGTGGAAGCCCACCGGAAACGGTCAGGTCGGCAGAACCGTTACAGTCTCCATTGCAGTCAATATTAACGCCAACAATAACGATAATGATGGAAGGTGGTTCAGTAATCGTAATACAATCACTTCCCGTACAACCCATGGCATCCGTAACAGTAACACACCAGTTACCTGCACACAGGTTACCGGCTGTTGCCGTGGTTTGAGAAGAAGGGTCATCCCAAAGGTATGTAAAGGGGGATGTACCTCCCATGGATACGGTTGCCTGCCCGTCACATATCCCAAAACCGGAAGCATTCGCATCCAGGGTAATGACCGGAATGCCCCCGGGAATATCATTAATAGTTGAGGTAGTGGAAGCGGAACAACCATTTGCATCAGTAACCGTAACATTATATGTACCTGAGGGTAAAGCGGTAGCACAGTCGGTTGTTTGGGAACTGATGTCATCCCACAGGTAAGTATATGGAGGTGTTCCTCCTGATGGTGAAGCGCATGCAACTCCATTATCCATGCCGCAGAAGGCATCTGTAACAGTGGGAGACAGGGTTAGAGGGGGCGGCTCATTAATCACACCATTGGCAGTAGTATCACAGCCGTTGGCGTCTGTAACGGTAACAGTAAATGTTCCTGCACACAAGCCAATAGCGGTTGCAGCAGTTTGTGAACCGGGGTCACTCCACAGGTAGGTGTAAGAACCTGTGCCGCCTGAGGCGGTTACAGCAGCGCTGCCATTACAACTTCCGGTACAGCTTACATCAGTTGTGGTAACAGAAGCAGTGAGCATAGCCGGTTCGCCAATTGTTACACTGGCGGTTGTGTTACATCCGTTTGCATCTGTAACAGTGACGGTGTACAGTGTGCCGGCACATAGTCCGGTACCTGTAACATTTGTTCCTCCACCGGGCGACCATGAATAAGTATAGACGCCTGTTCCTCCCGAAGCGGATACTGTTGCATCACCATCACATGAACCATTGCAGTTTGCATCATTGCTTGAAGTAATAGCAGCATTTAAAGCAGGAGGTTCGGTAATGGTGGTTGAAGCTACTGACATGCACCCTAAGGCATCTGTGATAGAGACACTGTAATTACCGGCACATAGCCCGGTAGCTGTTGTTGTTGTTTGTGAAAGGGGGTCATCCCATAGATATGTAAAAGGCGGGTTACCTCCGGATATGGATGCAGTAGTTTGTCCGTCACATGTTCCGTTACATGAAGCATTGTCATTAACTGTGATGGATGCTGTACCTCCGCCACCAACATCATTGATATTTGCGGCAGCGGTTTCGGTACAGCCATTGGCGTCTGTTACGGTCACGGTATAGCTGCCTGATGGTAAGCCAGTGGCGTTAGAAGTAGTTTGTACTGGAGAAGAGTTCCATGAATAAGTATAAGGGGAGTTGCCTCCACTTACTGTTACTGAGGCAGAGCCATCGGAGCTGCCACAGTTGGCATCAACGGTACTTGGGGTAAGAACCATTGCAGACGGTTCATTAACAATATAGCTGTTATTAGCAGTACATCCATTTGCATCCGAGATAGTAACGTTAAATGTGCCGGCACACAGCCCTGTTGCAACAGCAGTAGTTTGGAACCCGGTTCCACCATCCCATTGATATGTGTAAGGCGGAGAGCCGCCTGCCGGGGTAACGGTAGCATCGCCATCGCAAGCGCTGTTGCAGCTTGCATCATTGCCGGATGTTATGGATGTTAATAAAGGTGGTTCGGTGATAGTAGCGTTATCAGTGCCTGTGCAATTATTAGCATCAGTAACTATTAATGTATAGGTACCAGGGCAAAGATCAGTAAATGAAGGGCCTGTTCCACCGCCCGGAGACCATGAATATGTATATGCCGGTGTGCCGCTCGAAACAGTTGACGTGACCAGCCCGTTACAAATCGAATTACAGGTTATATCTGCACCGGCAACAGAAACTACCGGCTCGGCATAGACGTTGATCACGAGGGAATAGGTATCACTGCATCCGCCATTGGAGACCGTTTGAGTAACTGTATAAGATCCAGGTGTTGAGTAAGAATAGGATGGATCTTCAATAGTAGATGTTCCCATTCCGTCACCAAAGTCCCAGGAGTATGTTACAACTGATGTGCCGGTATTTGTAAATACGAAATTGTTGCCGGTAAGGCATTGATTGCCGTTGTATGTAAAGCCGGCAGTTATGACACCCCCGGGATTTACAGTCACAGAAGCATTAGTAGTACAACCGTTGGCATCTGTAACTGTTACAGTATATGATCCGTCACAAAGGTTTGAATGGTTGGCACCACCACCGAGACCGCCACTCCAGTTAAAGGTATAAGCGGGAGTGCCTCCATTGGCAGTTGCTGAGACAGAGCCATCACAAGCGTTATTACAACTTTCATCCACTGCACCCGGAGTAACTGTCAGGGCAGGTGGTTGGGAGATTGTTGCACTGGCTGTTTGGGTACATCCATTGCCATCAGTAACAGTAACGGTATAATTTCCCGCACATACTCCTGTTTTGTTTGGCCCGGTTCCTAAGCCGCCATTCCATGAATAAGTATATCCCGGTGTTCCTCCGGAAGCAGATGCGGACAATGTGCCGTCACAGGCAAGATTGCAGGTTGCATCTGCTGGAGTAATGCTTACCGAGATTGCAGATGGTTCAGTTATTGTAACATTCTCTGTTGCCACACATCCAATATCATCAGTAACCGTTACAGTATATGTTCCTGCCGGTAAGCCGGTAGCTGTTGCGTTATTTTGTACAGGAGAAGTATTCCATGAATAAGTAAAAGGCGCTGATCCTTGTCCTGTAGCGGTTGCCTGGCCATTATTTCCGTTATTACAGGATACGTTCTGATCAACCGATACTATAGGTTGTTCACAACATGTAGCAGTTGCAAAAAAAGTGTAGATTGGATCCGATTCACAACCCATGCTGCCCCATGAGCCGCTTTCAGCATCACCATAAGTATCAATTGATATGTTTAAGCTTGTTCCCGATGAGTTTGGAGGGCAATCTGCAACAGTGATATCCCAGCAAAACTCCCAGTCTACTATTCCCGTGCAGTTGTCACCGAAATTATCCCCTGGATCGGAGCCATCACATGGAAAGCAACCAAGCGTTGATTCATAAAAGAATCCGGGTCCGTAAGTGTTTCCCGTGTTCTCACCTGTCACACTATTATACCAGCCCCAACTGCCATTTCCATCACAGGTTGGAGGTGGATTGGGAACCAAAGAACTCATATCCCAACCCGCACCAAAAGTAGGTACGACACCATGGATCCAGTTAACGGCAGTTTGGTCCCATTCCGTAACGTTAAAACAAAATGTCACAGTTTGCCCGGCATTATAGGCGCCATTGTTTGGTGGAGGAGATGTTGTCAGGTTAGAAGTTATCAGGCATGGGTCGCAATCGTTATAGCTTGTTATGGTCAAGATAAAGTCACCCTGGTCGGAGACATTACCACCGCTGATCTGAAGGTAATATGTGCTTCCGGGCGTCATGGGCTGAAAGGTTGCGGTCAGCGAACCACCTGAACCATTAGCACAGCCCCTGCCGATCAAATTACTGCAGTTTGGACCTTCATACAATCCGACACTTGGATTATTCAAATCACCTGTGATATTAACATCAATGATATTTGCAGAAGCAACAAAAGTGTACCACACATCAGCTGCAGGTGAAGCCATATCACCAGACGGCTGACAACCTACAAGATAGGAGTAAGGGTTTGCGGCTGTAGCCCCGATATTGTTAAGGCAGAATACATCATCAACCGGAGTATTGGTAGGGCAGGGTACTGGAGATGAAAGTGTTCCCAGGGCACATGCATTTGGGCATTCATCAGGTGGCGGGCTTGCACATCCCGGGGTTGTACCTGTACATGGGGTGCTTGAGCAGGGGTCATTACCTGAGATGTTAAAAGTGAAATTACAGTAATTGGCAGGCCAGTTATCAATTACGATGTAATAAGTAGTATTTGGTGAAAGCCCGGCAGCATTAATTGTAAAAGCCGTAGTGCTTTCAGAACAATATACCGATAGCCCCCAATCTGCTGAACTTACGCAAGGAGTAGGCGGTGATTCAAAAATCGCTACTTGCAAACTATTGGCGTCACATCCTGGTGTTGTTATATCTATCACAACAGTTGATCCGACTCCATCTGTTTGAAAGGTATAATAAACATAATTATCATAGACTGAATTACAAGACCATTGTGAAACCGGTGGTCCAATGCTTGATTGATTCAGTGCATTTTGTGTTGTTCCTGTAACGGTTTGTGGGCCGCATAGCTCAATAGCATCTGCACAATATTGATTAGGCACACCACCAACACCGAGACCATCATAAACACAAATATCGAAAGTGCCGTTATTATTATTGCCATATTCCCAAAAACGGATCCATATTGTTGAGCCGGGCGTAAGACCTGTTTGATCAATCATTGGCATGTTACCATTTAAACTGCCATCATCATCACAAGCAATAAGAGTTAAAGAGCTACAAGTACCGGAATATATTGCCATACCACCATCAGTTATTACACCTGTATTACTGTCGAATATTAAATGTCCCGATGCAGGCACGGTAACGTTAAACCAAACATCCCCGCCCGAATAGGAAGCACAACCAGGATTAGCTATGCCTGAGTTGGTTGCACCTGCATTTGTATAAGTGCCGAAAGTACAGGAAGCGCCAACAGCTAATGATATAGCATCGCAAGGGTCATCATTGGAAACGCTGCCACCACCGCATGCAGTATTTTGTGTAACTGAAATTGACATGCATATTGCATTGGTAGCACAATTATATTCATCAAGTACAACATAATAAAGACCAGCAACTGATGCAGTAAATGTAACCTCTGATTGCGGACTGCAACCAACATAATCATCGCTATATCCGGCAACAGTAACCCCATCCGGTTCATAAATTGTTATTTGTGTGTCAAAGGCAGCGTCACCGCAAGTTGTGATAGTGTATTCAGCGCCTGCGCATGCTGTAAAAGTATTGTATTCCCCGCCATAAGTACAGGCAGAAGATTGAGTATTACCGGGTCCTGTTGGGGTTAGGTCCAAATAATAACTGTTGTTATTTGGGCATTGAGCTTTTAATTGGTTAATAGATGTCATAAGTAAATTGCCTGAAATAAGGAAAAAGAGTCCAGGTAAACAATACCGGATTTTCCCGGATTCAAAAAATAGGGTAGTGAATAATTTTAACATGGAAATAAAAATTAGAGTTTTGTTATTATTTGAACTTTATTAAGGTTTAACAATCTTATATTTATCAGGATTACTTTTAATTTGATTTTGCTTTTCCTCTGGCATTTTTATGAACTCTTTATATGGTATTGTTTTAACCTTATTATCATTAAATAGCTCTTTATATTTTTCGGGATTATCGTGTATCCATTGTTCTTTTGCTTTTGCGTACTTATTTTGGTCATCTTCAGGGCTTCCGGTATCCACATACCTTGGAAAACCGGGAGGTAGTATTTGAGTATTATTATTAATATTTTGTTCCCTTTTTTCTTTCATTAATTCTGCTTTTTGCATTTTACTATTATCTCCATATACTTCCTTTGCCCGTAATAGTTCTGCTTCGGAGTTGTTTATATATAAATTTTTGTTTTGGGTGTTTTGCTCTTTTTCCCTGATCCCTGTATTGTCTGGCTGTTCAGCAGGATTTTTAGCGGGCATCTTTTCAGTGAGTTTAGGATCAGATACCTGAGCAAAAAGTAAATTAATTAAAAAAAAATTAGTAATTAAAGCAACAATTGAAATATTTCTTTTCGACATTTTTGTGTTTTTTAAAATTTAGTAATTAAAATTTATTTAAATATTTATTGTAAATTAAATAAAAAGAATTTTGCAGTTCGGCTGAACTCAGGCTGAAGCCACGAATTACACGAATTAACACTAATTAGTGTCCGTCTATAAAGTCCGAATGTTTGGATGAATTTTAAAATTACAAATTACAAGTACCAAATAACAAATAAATCACAATGCTCAAAAACTCAATGACCAAAACTGTTTCGGTCATTTGATAATTGATAT
>JBDRNO010000289.1:0-7885 GCA_043811005.1 Bacteroidota bacterium
ATAATAAAACAGAAAAACATAAATGTTAATCTATAAAAACACATCAAAACAGAATAACATAAAAATATTAAAACATAACAGGCAAACTATTAAACTATATTAAAACATAATAACATAATAACATTTTTACAACAACACACTTCCACACAAATGTTATTATAAAGAAAATGATCCAATCTTCACAGCTTTTTTCACTCAAAATTTGCATACTAACAACCCACACATTATCTTCGCCCCCACCTCGCAAATAAATAATAGCAAGAAGCAACTACACACGCAACCGTAAACGGCTGGACGTGAGTAGTTTATGTTATAAAACAGAGTTTTATAATAAGAAAATGTAAAAAAATGCTCTCAATGCATTAATATTACTGCAAACTATTGTAAAATATTAGCTATGAAAAGAAAAATGATACCTATAGATGCAGATCTTCACGAAGAGTATAAAAAGTTGTGTAAGAGATGCAAGTTGTCTATTTCGCAAGCAACGGAAAAGATAATAAAAAACGTAGTATCAAAGCAAGTGGATCCTAATAACCTGGACTTTGAAATACAGAGATACCATAATTACACGGTTAGTTTTTTAAAAGAATTTGAGAAAACTCAAACAGATCTGTTAAGCGGGATAGTATCTAAACTGGCTGATAATTATAATAAAAATTCACTAATTGAAACCTTTTTAATTGAGTTAATATTAAATTCGCAGGTTGTTGCAAGGTTACAGGATGAGGAAACAGGTAAGAAACTAATAGAAAGAAACAAAAAGAATATAGACCTGATGAGAAAGAAATTGATTAAAGGTAAAAAGACATGATAACAATAATAGACAAGCCCAGCCAAAAAGGTAATGTTGCCTATGATAATAAAGGGAAATCAGACCGGTTGGTAAATTATCTTTCTTCTAAAAAACAAAAGATGTCATCAGACGATGAATATTTTAATGATCAGAAGAATAATTTATCCAAAGAAGAAGTAAAGGATATGATCAATAATAATGTTAAAGGTCTAAGAGCGGATGAAACGAAATTTATTAGTGTATCTATTAATCCATCTTATGACGAGCTTGAGCATATAAAGAATGATAAAGAGAAGATGAGAAAATTTGTAAGGGAATGTATGGAAAATTATGCTAAAAATTTTTTAAAGAAAAGAGGGATTAAACCCAGGGATGTTGTTTGGGCCGGTTTGATGCATGAATACAGGTTTTTTTCCGGACAGGATGAAAAATTAAGTAAACAGGTTAATAATTTGAAACAAAATGGCTTAAAAGTTAAGGATATTTCAAATGCTGTAAATTCCGGTAGAAAGAAAACCAAAATCAAGGAATCTGATATAAGGTTATTTTATAATATAGGTGAAGTAAAGCAGGGTGATATAAAACCAGGTAATAATATGCATGCTCATGTGATAATATCAAAAAGAAACAGGGATATGACTAAAACGCTTACGCCTCTTGTAAGCAAAATAAAGTTTAACATAATTAACTGGCAAGGCAATAATGAAGAAACATTTGATCGTTTGTTCAAGTATTCACGGGATCAATCAAGCTACATAAAATATCTGGTAAAAAACATTGGTTATTTGTCTGAGAAAATATCTAAAATGGATGTTTACGATAATAAAGTTTTTAATAAAGAAAAAATATTAAATTTAGCGGAACAAAAGAACTGGGACGGCTCGATATTAATAAATTTAAGGTCATTAAACTGGGAGTTGAGTAGGGGAGGGGTTGTTGATGATCCTATGAAGTACATAAAATTAGGCAGAAAAGAATATTTCGAGGAATTAAAACAGGATAAAGGTTATAAAAAAGGACAGGATCCGGCTTTATCAAAAATTACAAATGATCTTAAACATAAATTCTGGGAACCTGTACATGAAGATTATGATAATATTCACACACTTTTTAGAAAAAGGAAAAGAAAGCATATATTAAAACAGAAAACGCAATAGAATGAGAAGAAGCGATCTATATGAAATTTTTTATGGTGTTATAGCCATAGGCGGTCTTTTTGTTTTACTTGACTATTTCATTACCGCCCTGCAGCTTCAAAATTCATTTTTCACCAATCATAAATATATTTCATTTCTAAATAGTTTTCCCGGCAGGTACGGTATTATTATACGGTTGTTCTTTCTTTCTTCATTTTTTGTACTGATATGGTACACATATAAATTTAATGTTATTAAGAGAAAATTATTTTATACAACCGAAGGAAAGGTATTGATTTCTGTCGTATCACTAATAATATTTATCGTTTATACTTTTATCAATATCTTACCCCAATTTTTATTACCTTATTTATATCCTGTTGTTGTTGTATTAAGTATTATTTCAATGATACTTTTCAGTACCTCATTCTCTATGAAAGAACTAATAACTAACGATAAGTCTGATATAAAAGCAGAGAAGAAAAGAAAAACATCTGATCTTGGTTTTAGCCTTCCTTCAGCAGACGGATATATTAATATACCTAATCCTTTTCGCGGAATTTTTGTTGTTGCAGGAGCCGGTTCAGGCAAGTCTGATTCTATTGCCATACCTATAATATACCAGGCGGTAAAGAATAGATATTCCGGGGTTTTATATGATTTTAAATTCAATGATCCCAAAATAAATCTTACACGGGTGGCATATAGCGCTTTTTTGCATTACAACATAACTGATATAGATTTCAAAATAATAAATTTTACTGATTTTCAAAGATCATACCGCTGTAATCCGATACACCCGGATAATATACCCATGATTGCTTATGCAGATGAATATTCACAGGCAATATTTAATAATTTATTTCCAAGGGAAGGTTCAGGCGGGAAATTTTTTGATATGTCGGCTATTCAAGTTCTAAAAGCATCTATATGGTTTTTTAAAGAAGAATATCCCGAATATTGCACACTTCCCCATGTAGTCAATATGATCCTGGAAGCATCAACAGAGGAATTGATTTCAATACTTGAAAGTAATGATGAAACAAGCGGTATGATCTCAGCTGCAAAAGTTGCAGCAGCATCAGGAGCCGGTGATCAGCTTGCCGGTGTCATCGGTCAGCTTAAAATGGTAATAGAAAAGATAAACACTAAAGAAATATGCTGGGTCCTGAACGGTAATGATGTTTCTCTGGACCTCAACAATAAAGATAAACCAACTTTTTTGTGCATCGGCAGCCATTCACAACTAAATTCATCACTAGGCCCTGTTATAGCTTTAATAACTACCGTATGTATGAAAATGATGAACATGGCCGATAAACACCACAGTGTGCTATTATTAGATGAATTCCCTACCCTTTATATTCCTAATATTGAAGAATATCCTAATACTGCCAGAAGCAATTACTGTTCTACTGTTCTTATGTGTCAGGATTTTGCTCAAATTGAAGACCGGTACGGCAGAATAAAACAAAAATCAATTATAGCCAGTCTTGCAAACCAGTTTTACGGTAATTGCAATAACCTTGAAACAACAGAATATATAAGCAAACTATTTGGGAAAATTGAACGGGTAATAGTTAACCGTAGTCAGAGTGCAAGCAGATCAACCATGAGTGATTCAGCTTCAAGAAGCGTTAACTATAATATTCAGGAAAAGGTTATTTTGAAACCTCAGGATGTTATGACTTTACTGGCTGGTCATTTTGTCGGGAAGGTTGTAGAGTCTGACATTACTTTTTTTAATACCCGGCTCAAAAGGCTACAAGATGAAATGAATAACTATCATATTGAGGATATTCCAACGTTTGCCAAAGGTTCAGATATCAATGAAAACTATAATATGATAAAAAAAGATGTCAGGGAAATAATTGGTAAGCATTCCAATAAAAGCAAAATAAAAAGCTTTATAGAAAATTAGTTTAATGGATAAGCCCCCTATAATAGGTAAAGTGTTCATAGGTGATGATATAAATAAGTTCATTGGGCAAAAACTATTATTGAAATCCAGGGGTTATCCGGTAAACGAAACAGTTGATTTTGTTAAATCATATTATGATTCTGTAAAAAAAAATTTCGGTGGTAAGATCAGCGGCAATGCATTACTTGTTCCTGTTCCTTCCGGTTCGGGTGAAAACATTATACCAATTATATTCTCTAAGCTGTTAAAGAATGATTTTAAAGGTTTATCCATATTAAAAGCAGGGTTTTTTAAAAAGCTTCATTTTAGTGAAGCTAAGTTCATGACAGAAATGTCAAAACGGCTTAATGATCCGATAAGATATGAAATAACAAATCCCGCTCTATTAAAAGAAGCGGTAAAGGGTAAAGATATTTATATAGTAGATGATATTATGGCTACCGGTGAAAGCTCTATAAGATTGAAAAAAACTTTAAACAGCGCCGGTATTAAGGTTAACGGTTTTATTAACTTTATATCGGTAACAAAAAGATATGCTGAAATAAAAGACATGAAGCGTTTTTATAATAAGATCACAGGTTATATACCTGGTATTAATTCCAATCAATTTAAAAAAGATATTTACACATTTTTTAATGATTACACAAATCAAAAATTAAACAGGGTTGAAAGAAGGATCAACAACCAGGATTCTGCCCAAAAAGCCCTGTCATTAATAACTGAAGGTGCAAAAATTGAAAGGTCATTAACTTTAAAATTAACCAAAGGTTTGAAAATATGCAACAACTAAGCTCATATACTAAAGAAGAAATTATTGTATTTAATAAGGTCCAAACCATCCTGGAAAAATACAATACAGCCCTTGCCAAAGGTAAGGATCCTGAATTGCCGGATTTAACACCCGAAATAGTTGGTGAAAACAGCCTTTACAGGGAATTGCTTATACAAAAAAAAGTAGATGATTATGAAGCGCAGATTTAAAAAATATACACTACAGCTTATATCTTTCTTTAATTGGAATTATTATAATTTCCAATATACTGATCAGTAAATTGGTTTTTGGTCAACCAGATTCATTAGATGCAGTAAATTCAAATAATAAATGCTTTAATAAATTTAATATTGGCTTTGGCACGGGTTTTCTTATGCTTTACAGTGATATTCCTGCTTCAAGTCAGTTTAATTCAAAAATTATTAACCCGGGGCTTAATTTTTGCCTGGGCAACCGTATTAATGATCTTTTTTCCGTTTCTCTTAATGCTCTTACAGGAAATATTTATGAATTTGAAAGACCCTCCGGTCCTGGTATAAATTTTTATACCTCAGTACATCTTTTTGACCTCAGGGGAATATTTCACTTTGATAATGATATAATCCTAAAAAAGAACTTTCCTTTTAGTCCTTATATTTCTGCCGGTGCCGGTTTTTTGAAGTTTGATCCCAGGGGTAATCTAAAAGATAAAAACGGTGATCAATACTACTATTGGGATGACAGCAGCATAAGAAATGAAGAAGAAACCGGCAGTAATTTGCATGCCGGTATTATCACCCGGGATTATGATTATGAAACCACGCTGGAATACTCTTTTGACGACTCTGTCAAATACAAACGTTCCTCTTATTACATTCCTCTTAGTGCCGGAATAACCATGCATGTAACAAACCGTATTGATGCTTCCGTTTCATTAACTTATGTTCTTACCGGGACTGATTTTTTAGACAATCTTAAAAAGGGCAGTAATAATGACAAATTTTTATTTCCCGGCATCTCCATTCACTACAAACTATTCAAAGAAGAAGAAAAAG
The DNA here is from genome assembly GCA_043811005.1 of Bacteroidota bacterium. Classification (GTDB taxonomy): domain Bacteria; phylum Bacteroidota; class Bacteroidia; order NORP154; family NORP154; genus JBDRNO01. Next base: position 5,660 of record JBDRNO010000289.1, read on the forward strand.
CTATTTTACCTGGCAGTGATAAATTTGGTGTTAATTATACTGATCTATACAGTGATGTAAATTTCAAAATGTTAGATCAGAGTGATTATGATGGTGACGGGATAATAGATATCATTGATAAATGTCCTCAAACACCTGAAGGATTAAAGGTGTACAAAAACGGCTGTCCGTTGGATGATGACAGTGACGGAATACCAAACTACAGGGATCAGGAACCAAACACTCCTAAAGGAGTAAATGTAAACACAGAGGGTAAACAAACAATAGACTCAATTATCTTTTTTGAATACTTGGTTTACATTGATTCTTTAGATGAATTTCTAAGGGAAACGTACAAAAAACAACGCAACGTAACTGTTGAGCTTTACAACTCAAAAAAGATTTATAAAATTCAGCTTCTGTCATACAAATACGATGAAACACCCGATCCGGTATTATTAAACAAAATAAGGGGCTTAAAAGAGGCACAATATGAATTTATGGAGGACGGAAAATATTACTATACTGCAGGTGCATTTGAAACCAGGTCGGAAGCCAATACTAAAAGAAAGGAATTAATTAAGTCAGGTTTTAAAAATGCTATACTTGTTAAGTGGATACCAATTAAATAATGCTATTCATTACCTCTTATTTTAACGTATCGGAATTTCAATGTTTATGGCTTGATAATTATTAATTTTATTATACTCCACCTATTTTTCGAGTCAACAGCCCACAGTCAGCAGTCCGCAATTTTCTTTTTTGCCGACTGAGGATTGCCGACTGCCGACTATTATTAATAATACACAAATATTAGATTAAAATTTTTCAATCAATTTACGAAGTTATTTTCTTCTTTTTTCTAATTCTTTTATTCTTTCATCAATTTGGTCATTAGCCATATAAAAGGTCTCCTGGTCGTTTGGATCAATGCTGTCTGTGTCAATAGAATCATCACTACATCGCTCCCTGTAAATATCTGGTATTAGATCATCGTCAAGGTCGGATTTGAACCATGCTTGTTTTAATTTATTTAAGTTAATGATATTTTGTGAAAACTCTACTCCTTTTTTGGTCAAATAGTCAATCGCCTTATCACTAAGACAGAAATTTGTGGTTAGGTTATCAATACACCATTCAATGTAGCTAGAAGCTATTTGACAAATCTCCTCAATACTAAATCCTGCATATCTTCCCCATTTTGGTCTGTCATGAACGTCATAAATAATTGCAGCAGCATAGTTTTTGTAGTAGCTAAGATCTACATTATCAATATAATTCCAAATTTTTTCATTACACTTTAGTATGTTGTGGTCAGGTCTTGGATAGAATAGCCGGTAGTGTTGTCCATTCTTTGTCGGGATGCCGGAAACAGTCCCGTTGGGTAATGGTTCAATAGTACAATTCTCTACAATAACGTGAAAATCCTCTGTCCAGTCATTACGCCTGACTGCAAATGGGAACTGGTCTTGTTTAGCCAGGTTCTGCCTATACTGTACGTAAAGCCCGATTATCGTATTTGTCTCTATCATTTTTGCCATTGGTAACTTATAGTATCGGAATTTCAATGTTTTAACCTAATATACTGGCATTTTGGGGTCTTTACATTTAACAATCAGGTTCTGGTCACTGGGTTGTTGGTTTTATACTCAGACTCAGCAACCAACACTAACCACCCAGCACCCAGTAACCAGTACCCAGCAACATTATCTTATTTATACTTGACTCAATTCCATATAATTTCTTTTTTCAATCAACTTACAAGGTTAAGTTCCAAATATGTAATTACACTCACAAAAGTGCTCATTATTATATTAAGTGACAATTATAATTTTTATGATAAAAGTTACGCGAGTCGCGAATTTTAACGTGAATTATTCAAATACTATTCGCTTCATTCGCGCCTGATTCGCGATTCGCGTAATCATTAATACAACACCTTAATACAACCTCTTACTGCATATTCTCATTTCTAAGCGTTCATTATTCAGTTATAATACGATTTCCCTTCCTAACAACTACATCCTCTTAAATCAATTTAAAACAATCATAATATTCTTAGAATAAAATTCTGTTTTTTCCCTATCGACTTGCAATTCTAAAGGAAAGCATTAAAAAGAGTAGGGTAGGGGAGAGGTCCTACATATTTATACCCTGCCCTCAAATAATGTATCCCTACTCCATTTATAGTGAAAACCCTAAAATAAAATGTAGTGTTTTAACTCTATTTTATTTCAAAATGATTAC
>JBDRNO010000290.1:0-4950 GCA_043811005.1 Bacteroidota bacterium
AGGCATCCTGTTGTTTTCGTTTGTTAATCAGGGCAAAAAATAATAAATTTGTAGAAAATAATTATGTTATGAGAATAGGAAATCCGCTTTACTATCAGGCGTTCAAATACTTGATAGAAAACGAGCGGATAGCAAAAAGAATAATATCCTTCATCATTGACCAGGAGGTTATCAGTCTGCAATTAAAACAGTTGGTAACTACATTTTCCAATATGTAACGAGAATTAACCCTGAAGCGGAAAGCTATATGAAGAAGTCAATGCATAAAATCCTGATACTATTTATCCATGCTACATTTTTTCTTAGCTGCATTTCTTCTTCATTAGCACAACCCGCCTCCAATCCCGGCAACCCGTTCATCCAAAATTACACAACAGAAGAGTACAGCGGCGGCCCTCAGAACTGGGCGGTATTACAGGACAACAGGGGCGTAATGTATTTTGGGAACGGGCAGGGCGTCCTGGAATTTGACGGTAACAACTGGAATCTGATCAGAATGCCAAACAATTCGACCGTGCTTTCCCTGGCCAGGGATTCATCAGGAACAATATATGTGGGTGCATATCAGGAATTTGGCTATTTATCAGCAGATTCGATGGGAAAACTTACCTACAGGTCTTTGAGCGCCAACTCACCCTGGATACCAAAAGACACTGTTTTTTCTGAAGTCTGGACAATATTGCCGACAAGCCACGGTGTTTATTTTATTACGGAAAGCCTGATCTTCAGGTTAGAAAATGACAGCATTGATATTATCCCCCGGAAATCGGTACAGCACAGGGTCATTTTATCAGGCGATGAAATTATCTTATTCTACACAGCAAGTGATTTCATGGTTTTCAATACCCAGGGGACGAGGGATTTCCGTTTTCATGATATTCTGAGAGTTGCCCGTATTTTTCCATATAACGATCATTCCTTTTTAGCTTTGACTACAAACGGCGAATTTTATATCGCCACGACCGGAACGGAAGAAGACGATCGTGCCGGTTCCGAAAACAATGGCCACACTTCCACCTGCGGGCTTGAAAAACTTCAGACAAGTGTGGGAAACTGGTTGATAGAGAATAATATCTATTGTTCAACCGTTTGGCAGGATTATTATATTTTCGGAACCCTCAAAGGAGGGATCATCATTATGGACAGACAGGGCGGTACAGTCCAGACCATTGGTACACAACAGGGATTGTATAACAACGCTGTTCTTAAGCTGTGTACCGACAAAAATAATAACGTGTGGGCTGCGCTTTCCGACGGCATCAGTTTAATAGAAACGGGTACGCCTATCCGAAAGTATGACGGTTTATCCGGTTTGAAGGATATTATATTGACTTTTGCCGAATACGGAGATAAACTATACACCGGCGGTTTAAACGGCATTTATTATCTTCCTCGTTCCGGATCTGTTTTGCAGGATGGGGGGGGCAATTTCTTCCTTTGAAAGGTTATAACGGCTCCTGTTGGTACTTTTACCCGAAAAGCGATTTTTTGTTGTCCACCGGACAGACAGGCATGAACCAAATCAAAAACGACAGGTATAAAGAGGTGAACAAAGTTGGGAAAATCTATTGTTTTGCAGAATCCGGAAAATTCCCCGAAGTGATTTTTCTCGGGCTTACCGATGGTTTTACGGCTATCCGCAATTCAAAAGACAATTCCTCTCCTGAAACGCAATTTCAGCCCATTCATAAATAGTGCCTGAAAGTAAACCCTGGCGCACCTGATTACCAACATTTTACTGTTGATAACTTGCTCAAATCTTCTTGAAAAATATTTGGTTCTTTTGTTTAAAGAACATATATTTAGAGTATTAAGTAATTGAGATTCGTTCAATTTTCTTGATCAACTTTAATACATTGAAATATGCGCAAAAGATTCGAACAACAAATGAAAATTGGAGTAAAACCAATTTCAGGAACACTTATCCCGACAAAAAGCAGAGATGCTGTTCCCGCCTTGTTAGCCGCAATGAAAGAGATTTTCATTCATCCTGAGCATAACGAAAAGGTATTCAGCATTTTGGAGGACAAGATTTTAAAAGGGAAAAAACAAACCGGTCGGCCAGGTATGGACTTGTGGCAGATTTTCGTACTGGCCCAGTTTCGATTAGGATTGGATATTAGCTATGACCGCCTTCATGGTTATGCAAATTATCATTCCCTGTTACGTCAGATTTTGGGAATTGAAACAATGTCCGGCTTTGATCAGATTGAAATAGGTTATCAGAATATTGTTGACAATGTGTCCTTACTCAATGACAGCACCCTAATGGAACTTAATCAGGTAATTGTTGATTTTGGCCATGGGGTCTTTAAAAAAAAAAACATGGAAGCATTGCGCTTAAAAACAGATAGTTTTGTTGTAGGAAGCTGTGTCCATTTTCCAACAGATTACAATATTTTGTGGGATTGCGCCAGAAAATGTCTGGATATTGTTGGCAAGTTTTTGAAGAAATATCCTGATACACCAAGCTGGAGAAAGTTAGATGATTGGTACTGTGCAACAAAAGGGCTAATGCGAGAAGTTGGTAGAGCTAGTAGCGGAGGAGGGAAAAACAAAATAACAAGACAGAAAAAAACAGCAAAAAAATATCTTAACAAAGCTACATCATTAGAAGCAAAGCTCAATTCTTCCAAAGCGAGTTTTCCATGCAATGACACCATAGACTTAGCGTTATTGATTTCATTAAACCATTTTATGGATTTGATGAACAAACATGTTGGATTAGTAGAAAGGCGATTAATCAAAGGAGAGACAATTCCTCATGAAGAAAAGATGTTTTCAATTTTTGAAGACTACACTGAATGGATCACCAAAGGGAAGCTTCGTCCCAATGTTGAGTTAGGAAAAAAACTAGCCATTACAACCGATCATTTTGGCCTGATCGTAGATTATCAAATAATGGATCATGTGTCAGATTCAGAAATAGTTATACCTTTGGCAGATAGATTACTTAATCGCTATAAAGTTGAAAGTTGGAGCTTTGACAAAGGCTTCTGGCATCAAGATAACAAAGCTCTTTTAAGTCTGGAAGTCGAGAAAGTAATAATGCCAAAGAAAGGGAAGTGCAATATGTCAGAAAAGGAAGCAGAGAGTTCACGGTCATTTAAGCAACTGAAAAATAAGCATAGTGCAGTAGAGTCAAATATTAATGAACTTGAACATAGCGGTTTAGACAGGTGTCCAGATAGAGGATATAACAATTTTAAGCGCTACATCGGGGTAGGGGTTATAGCATACAATTTGAAGCGAATTGGAAAGCAACTCCTTAAATATCAGAGAGAAGAAGAAAAGGAAGCCACTATTAGGCTCTGCGCATAAAAGGAGTCAAAATATTTAAAAGCAGCAGCTTAATGGGATAGGTATGTCCGGCAATCTTGTATATGCCTATTTATCTGTGTTTTACAAAATTTTTTGTCGGGTATTGGTCAAAAACACCAAATTTTTCAATTCAAATTTCAACTTTTTCAAAAATGTGAGGTCATGCTATTAAAAAAACAGGTGTTTTCTTTCTGACACTAAATATGAAGAAATAAAGGATCCTATCCGTAAAGCAGTGAGCGACAGCATGGGAAATTTCTGGCTCACAACGGAATTTAACGGGATCATTCATTTGGCATTTAACAGCGATGACCTGTCAGATTACAAAATCACGCATTTCGACACCACTTCCGGCTTGCCCCAAATGAATTACAATTATGTACATCTTTTTGACGGGAAATTAGTGGTCGGTACAGCAAATGGAATCTATAAAGCAGTATTGCCACAAAATCAGGATATTTCATCAGTCAGTTTTATTCCGGACACGTCTTTTGGCAGGCAATTCACTGATAATCACATAGGAATATCCCAGATTTTATACGATGACAACAGTACATTTTGGATGAATAGCGGTGAACAGGCAGGTCCGGTATTAAAGGATGAAAACGGTCATTATATATGGGATACCAGACCACTGAAAAGGCTCCCTTCCATCTACAAAATATTCACCAGTGATAGCGGGCTGGTTTGGATATGCGGCAAAGACGGGCTTTTCAGGTATGACACCAAAATGCAAAAGGACTATAACGTACCTTTTTATTCTTTAATCAGAGAAGTTACCATTGGACAGGATTCAACCATTTTCTTCGGCACCGGGTACAATGAAAGTTCCCGGAAGGATGGGTATTACAAACAATTTACATGCGATCAGCCGAAACATACCATTCCAACAATCCCCTATGAAGATAACACCCTTAAGTTCCAGTATTCTGCCATAACTTTTGAGGAACCTGCGAAAACGTATTTCAGTATTTTCCTGAAAGGTTTTGACAAGGATTGGAGCGCCTGGAATAAGGAGAACAAAAAGGAATATACGAATTTGCCGGAAGGGGATTATATTTTTCAGGTAAAAGCAAAGAACTTGTACGATACGGAAAGCGAAATTGCATCCTTCCGTTTTCACATAGAACCGCCTTGGTCGCGAACAATGGCTGCATACATCATTTATGGGATACTGGGTATTTTTCTGATCTGGATTATTGTCAAGATCACCACATTAAAGCTGAAACGTGACAAACGGAAGCTGGAAATGACTGTCAGGAAACGAACAACAGAAATATCCTTACAAAAAGAGGAATTGCAGACTCAGGCCGAACATCTCAGTCTAATGAACATGGAACTTGAAAAATTATCCATCGTGGCAAGCGAGACGGATAATTCCGTTTTAATCGCTGATGGTCATGGAGAAATTCTTTGGGCAAACGATGCTTTTACCCGTTTATTTGGTTATTCTTTAGATGAGTACAGGAGCGAAAAGGGATCGAATCTAATCGCTGCAAGTACGAACAGCGATTTTGATGAATTGTTTCAAAAATGTATAAGTGCCAAAATATCAGTCGTATATGTAACATTGACGAAAAATAAGCAGCAAGAGGAAATCTGGGTGCAAACGAACCTTCTTCCGATACT
>JBDRNO010000291.1:0-2818 GCA_043811005.1 Bacteroidota bacterium
ATAATCACTACATTTATAACACCTTATGGGCTGAAAAAAATTTTTAATTTATGATTTTCATCTTTCTTTAATGTTAAATGAATTTATTGTATTATTAAAAGTCTCTTCGTACATACGATATAACTCATCCTGGGAGCTATATGTGAAAATATAAGCTGTCCCATTGGCGAAAAAGGATGTTTGTCTCAATTTCCACCCACTATCTTCCCCAATGAGTATATCATAAACATTGATATTATTTCTAGAGATTGTAGTTTCATTTAATATTGGTGTACCAAGCAGTCTTCGCTTGAATTCAGTTTCAACTTCCTGTAAATCGGTTGCTGATTGTACAGTGAATTCTATGCGCACTGAAACTTCTGATTCGTAATCATTCCCTTCTAATTTTATTTTGGCTTCCTTTCCGAATGTTATGACCTTTTTTATATTCTCATCTGGGAAATCTACACAATTTATATTAGAATTTACATAATCGCGTAATGGATCACATTGTTCAACATCTTTATCTACATTGATAAAAAATTCCCAACCGTCTGGATACTCAAAACCAACCCCGAGTTTATCGTCATAAACATACCCTTCAGTTGATAGCTGTCCTGATTCTGGTTCTGTTGGTAGGATAGGGATTTGTAGTGGTTCTGCCACTTGTATTTCTTCTGGAGGTTGTTTGTATGTATTTAACAAAATCCATGAGGCAACTACTATTATTACAATACCTGCAATAGTCTTTCTATTCATTTGCATAATTCCTGACTTAATAACAATTAACCCTATAAATGCCGTAAGCATACCAAAAAAAACAGCCATTATAAAAGGAGCTAGAGGCGACTGACTCACAATATCAATACGCATAAGAAGCCAAATGATGCCTTGTCCATTATGAACAGGAATGGCATATGCAACCACGAAAGCACCAAAAAACCCAAAAATCGTCCCCACAATACTCTTTTTTTTGTCTCTTAAGATCGCATATAAAATAAGAAACGAGATACTAATAGGTATCAATAATAAAAATAGTGGTAATGCTATTGCATATCCAAATCCGTCATCCAATTTATTCATCTCCTTAATTAATTTTATTCGGCTTAAACCTGCACTGCTAACATATGAATATATCCATGTCGTCTTACATCATGATGCAAATCAAGGCTATGTATCGTCAGTTAGAGTGGAGGTTCTTTTTTCATTAGACACCGGCACCCATTCCACAGATTTTGAATTTTCTGCTTTATTATAAGGCATCACTCTCTGAACAATTTCTCCAGTTACAGGGATCCAGCCATGTTTTTTTCCTGTAAATTCAGTACAAAAATTATCCCTGTAATTATTGAAAACCAGGTTACCAGCCCATAATTGATTTATTCCATATAATGTTACACAAACTTGAATATTAGCCTTTGGAGCTGCCGTATAATCAGCATAGATGTAGCTTTCGTATTTCTGTGTCTTAAGGGGGATCCTGCCCGTTGGATATGAAGTATCATTATTAGAAACCGTCAGGTTGAATTTTGGATAAAGGAGAGGCACAATATCAGCAGTGCTCGTTATGTTTATGACGTGTCCAGAAGTCCACGATGCCTGGAATTCCTTATATCCCCTCATAAATGAATGAACATCTCCTTGCATTGTATCGTCAGTTTGACCGAAACCAGGTGGTGATAACCCGATCTCCTGATGTAATTCCGGCTCGATCTTAATTGCACTGATCTTTAACATTTTTCCATGTTCAGTTTCGATCATACTGAGATCCCAGCCGTCAGGGTTCCCTGTATTTTGAATTATTGCCTCATCACCCAATTTCGATCCATCCTTGAATACAGGGAGTGGAAGGTAAAAAGTCGGTTTTTCAAGTTTTGAATCTGTGGAAACTTCTATATTGAAGTTGTATTTACTCATAACCGATGGATCAAGAGACATTCCTCCAATGCTGAATATGACAAAAACAATTGCACCGATTAACACTATCACAATTATTAAAGGTGTCACAACTGCGATCAACGACCTGGTCGTGCTGATCTTATGGACTTTTGTGCCTCCTATTACTGCCATGTAGATCATGTATAGATCGGGAAGGATGAACAAAAAGGGGATCCAGCTAAAGACCGCTACTGCACTGGAATATGCAAGAAGCCTCACAGTGCCTTCATACGTGCCCTTTCCACCCAGGATCTTAAAGAAGATATGGATAATAAATCCTCCGATGAAAATACCAATAACACCAATTACGGGCAATAATATAATGTAAGATAATATCCAGCCCACCCCTCCAGGGGTGGAACCCTCTACCAATGTGATTATCGACATGCCTATGCCTGCGATCAGATAACAAATTGCTGCGAACTTGACCGGATCTGCGTACCCACCTATAACAGGCATCTGCTCAAAAAAATCGCCAGGTGTTTTAATTACTTTTAACCATGTATTCTTAAGATCATTAATCATTTTGTTCATATTGATCCTCTTTTTTCATTAATAAGTTCTCGCGTTACTGGGAACGAACCCTGGTTTTTCTGAACCGCATCGTAACAGCTCTTATCTGGTGCCACCAGTATTTGGGACTTCCCGTTGATACGATTTTGCCAGCATTTTATTTGTCTTTATGACATTTTGTGCGAACTCCGTATTTTCCGGTTTTGCAGCTTCAAGGGCGTCAGCTTCGACCTGCCTTACTATAACAGCGCCATCAGGTACCGCTTTTCCACAGGCGATCTTCACACCCCTGACAAGGGCTCGATGAGAAACAAAACAATCATCGCCTATTGAACAGTCAAAAACGACAGAGCCAAAGCCAATAAAGCAATTCTTCCCGATCTGTGCC
>JBDRNO010000292.1:0-22114 GCA_043811005.1 Bacteroidota bacterium
GCTCTAACCATCTGAGCTATAGGCCCTTTTGATATACGATGTGCGATTTTTGAATCCCTATCCTCATCAGTATCCTTCTATCGTGCAAATTCTCTATTATATTGATACCGGTTGAAAAATGCTGATATTATTTTCTGCAAAATTAATTACATTTTTGCATTTATTTCCTAAAGTAACCAATAATTTTACATTTTTGTACACTTCAAGGACATAATTTCGCAATTGATATGATAATATATAAATCAATTAAGAACATAATCTTTGATCTTGGCGAAGTCCTGTTTGATGTGGATTATAAGCTGACATTCGAGGCATTTAAAAGATTGGGAGTAGATAATTTTGATGAAGTATATTCAAAGATCAGGCAAACACCACTGTTTGATAATTTTGAATCAGGTAGTATATCAGCTGACACTTTCAGGGCAGGGTTAAGGAAGTATATTCCGAAACCTGTTAATAATAAGGATATTGACAACGCATGGGATGCAATGCTCATTGGGATGCCAAAAGACCGGCTGAAATTGCTGGAACAATTGAAAAATAAATACCGCTTGTTCCTTCTCAGCAACACGAACGAGTTACATATAAAAGCCATTTCAAAAATATTACATAATAATTATGGCTTTAAAAACCTGTCACATTTATTCGAGAAAGAATATTATTCATTCAAAACCGGGCTTCGAAAACCGGATTTTAACGCATTTGAGCTTATTTTAAGCGAGAACGGACTAATCCCCGGAGAAACACTGTTTATTGATGATACTAAAATGCATATAGATGCGGCAAAAAAATCAGGTATAATAACCTATCATTTTCAACAACCGGAAACTTTAAAGAACATAGCTTTACAAATTAATTAATAAAACGAAACCACAGATTTCACAGATGACACAGATAAAGGACATAACTACGTAATTTGTTTAAAAAATGAAATTACTTAAAATAAGGAAGTAAAAATAAGATAATGTTGCTGGGTACTGGGTACTGGTTACTGGGTGGTATGTACTGGTTACTGAGTCTGAGTATAAAATTGTCCGTGACTGAAATAGGTTGACCAAAAATAAACAAAAAAAGGACAACCCAGAACCAAGAACCCAGAGCCCAGAAACCGATTATAAAATATAAAAAACATATAATGCCGGTATATCAGGTTAAAAAATTAAAATTCCGATGTAATTAAATATATCTGTGTAATCTGTGGTTTTTATTAATATTTTTGAAATTTCGATACATTGAAATAAAGCAATAAAATCTATTTACAAATGAAAATAGACGGGAAACACTTTCACACTATTTGGACAGACGATAACGATAATAGAGTTGTAAGGGTTATTGACCAACGATATTTACCTCATGAATTTATTATTAAAGATCTGAAAAGTTCAGATGATTTTGTTATCGCGATCAAGGATATGATCGTTAGAGGCGCTCCTCTTATCGGTGTGGCGGCTGCTTATGGAATGTACCTGGCAGCTTTGGAAGCTCCTCAAAATCAAAAATTTGAGACATCTGTTAATGAAGTTGCAGAAAAGCTTAGAAAGACAAGACCAACAGCTATTAACCTTTCCTGGGCAATTGAAACACAATTGAATATTATCAACCAAAAAAGAACTTTCGATGAAAAAATAAAAGCTGCTTTCAACAATGCAGTATTAATAAAGGATAACGATATAGAAACATGCAGGAAGATCGGAGAGTTCGGATTATCATTAATTCAAAATATCAGTAATAAAAAAAACGGGGATACGGTAAATATTTTAACCCACTGTAATGCCGGCTGGTTAGCTTGTATTGACTGGGGTACTGCCACATCTGCAATTTACCAGGCATTTAAAAAAGGCATAAAAATACATATTTGGGTTGACGAAACCAGGCCGAGAAACCAAGGAGCGAGCCTGACGGCATTTGAATTGGGGCAACAGGGTATACCTCATACTTTAATTGTTGATAATGCCGGAGGGCATCTTATGCAACATGGCATGGTAGATATAGTAATTACCGGTTCTGACCGTACTACATATACCGGAGATGTGGTAAATAAAATCGGCACTTATTTAAAGGCATTGGCAGCTAATGACAATAATATTCCTTTTTATGTTGCACTGCCTTCAACAAGCATTGATTGGAAAACTAAAGATGGGCTTGAGGAAATACCTATTGAAGAAAGGGACGAAGAAGAAGTAAGGTTTATTCAAGGCAAACATAATGGGAAAATCAAAAAAGTGTTAATTGCCCCTGAAGCAAGTCCTGCTGCAAACTATGGATTTGACATTACTCCTGCCCGCCTTATAACAGGTTTAATTACGGAAAGAGGCATTTGCGGGACAAGTGAAAAAGGAATTTCCGATCTGTTTCCGGAGAAAAGTAAGAACATAGCTTAGTAAATTTATTAAAAAAAGGAATTACATAGAATTGAGTAACTATATTTAAGATAATGTTACAGGGTACTGGTAACTTGGTGGTATGTATTGCTTCGGAGTCTGAGTATAAAACTAACAACCCGTTCGGCTGAGCTCACGCCGAAGCCAGAACCCAATGCCCAGTGCCCAGAAACTTTATCATCTTTTATTCTTCACTCAATTTTTAAGTAGTTTCATTAATAATCAAGTTACGTAGTTATGTCTTTAATTTCCTGACACAGTTCAATCAGCACACCATTCACCGATTTTGGATGCAGAAAACATACGAGCTTATTATCAGCTCCTTTGCGAGGTTCTTCATTTAATATTGTAAATCCTTCTTTTTTCAACCTGGCTATTTCTTTTTGCAAATCCTCTACTTGAAATGCCAAATGGTGTATTCCCTCTCCCCTTTTCTCAATAAACTTTGCAATAGGACTATTGGTTGTTGTTGCTTCCAATAATTCAACTTTGCTTTCGCCAATTTTAAAAAAAGAGGTGGTAACTCCTTCGGCTTCAACTGCTTCAACTTTATAGCTCGATTTATCAAATAGTGATGAAAATGTATCAACTGCTTCTTTAATACTTTTTACCGCAATTCCTATATGTTCGATTTTTAACATTGTTAATATAACTATGAAAATCAAATCACAAATTCCATCCGCCAGCTGGCGGATAGAATTTAGGTTATTGGAATTTGGATATTATTTGAAATTTGGTGCTTAGGATTTGAGATTTCAACTAATACAGGCAGGTCACCTTAAAATAGTAAAAGGATAGACAAGGATTTACTTCTTAAGGAATTTACCCATCTCCTTATCGTAATTAATATAATACGTACCTTTTTTAAGGTTGGAGGCATCAATTGTAAGTGCAAATCCTTTTTTAACAATATTGCCGTATGCATCGTATATTTCATACATTGTTTCTTCAGAGAATATGATCTCTTTTGAAACCTTTGTAGGAGCGAACGTTACTGGTGGTTTTGAAGACCTGAATTTTACAGCAGATGAATACCTGGGTCTCCTGCTGTAGTCAATCTGCTTTACTCTAAACTTATTTTCACCAGAATGAGGAGTTATTTTAAATAAGTATTCATTAGTAGATCTCAAGCCGGTTCCCTCTTCTTCGCCAACCTTAACCCATTTATTCCATCTGAATTGTTCTATAATATATGCTAATTTACCTGTTTCGTTTTTAGTATTCCAATTCAATACACCATCATTATCTATTTTTATAGAAACAATATCAAAAGTACTTTTAGGTTTTAGAACTTCCGGATTAAGAACTTTCGGCTTGCAATCATCCTTATGCTTTATTTTAACCTCCACTTTAGCTCCAAGGTCTAATTGAAAAGCGGTGAAATCAATTTCAAAAGCGCTTGAGTTGATTTCATCAGTAGTTACCTGATCATTTATTGTAACCTCGTAAGTGCAAAAGCCAACGCCTGAACTGGCAAAAGGATTCTGAATAAAAATATTTTTTCCCTGATAGTTCCCTTCAAGAATAATCACCCCGCTATAAGAGTAGGCGGATATTAACAGAAGAAAGATTATTGTAAAAAGAGTCTTTTTCATTTTTTGTGCATTAACTGTTGAAATAATTTGCATAAAACAGGACGCAATATTAATGCCTTATTTCAAATATTCCAAATTTAAAAAATATTTTTTACTCTATTTTTTTTTAATTATTTGCTCAATCCAAGATATATGTGGAAAATCCTGCGAATATACTCCACTTTTTATTAATAAGAAAATTGTTTAAATAAAAATAATTAACAATAATTTTTGTAATTTTGGCAAAGATACATTAATCTTGCAACTTATTTAATATTATTTAACTGCAATATTAATAAAAATGCTTAAGTTTTAACTAAATTATTTTATAAAAAATGAAAAAAACGTTAATCGGATTCTTTTTCTTATCCATTATTCTTTGGACATGTACCCCACGTGAAGAGAAAGTGCTCAAAAAAAGAGAAGCAAAAGGTGACAGGGAATACGGTGGTGTATTTAGAACAAATGAAAGGGAAGCGTTTCAAACGTTGTTTCCTTATGGAATGATTGATGCCGTCTCGCACCGGATCGCCTCCCAAATTTACGAAGGCCTTGTTAAATTAAACACCAAGGACCTGAGCATCAAACCATCCTTAGCTGAAAGCTGGGAAATTGATGAAACAGGCACGATCTATACTTTTCATCTCAAGAAAGGTGTGTTTTTCCATGACGATTCCTGCTTCCCTAACGGAAAAGGAAGAGAAGTAAATGCCCATGATTTTAAATATTCTTTCGAGTTGCTGTGCACACAAAATATCAATGACAGCATAGTTAATCTTAGATTTACACTGACATTTAAGGATAAAGTACTAGGCGCCAACAAATATTATGAAGCAAGCAAAAATGGCAAGCCCGGTTTTGATTTAGAGGGACTAAAAGTTGTTGATAATTATACATTTCAGATAATATTACAGCAACCCAGCACATCTTTTATATATATTTTAGCATATCCTGCAGCTTCTGTTATTGCCGAAGAAGCTCTGAATAAATACGGAGATATGTTAATTATAGGAACAGGGGCATTCATTTTCGGTGATATTTTAGAGATACCAGACGAAGTAACAGGCGAGCCGGTAGAAATGCTAATCCTGAAGAGAAACGAAAAATATCATGGATACGATACCCTTGGAAATCAATTACCTTATTTGGATTCTATTATCATATCATTCTATAGTTCACAAAAAAGGGAATTGGCATTGTTCCAGGAGGAAAAGCTTGACATGATATTGGGTTTGCCTGCTGAGTCCATTCGCGATATTGTTGAAGAACAGATCGCTTTCTTTGAACAGAAACCTCCCAAATTTATCCTTGAGAGATCTGCAGATATGGGAACTCAGTTTTATGAATTTAATCTGAATGTTCATGTCTTTAATGATGATTTTGAAGGCAAAAAGGTACGACAAGCATTCTCATACGCAATTGACCGCAATAAAATAATAGATAAAGTATTGAGTGGAGAAGCTTATGGTCCTGGAATTCATGGAATTACTCCTCCTTCATTTAAAGATTACGATATTTCAAAAATCAAGGGCTACTATCACAATCCCGAAAAAGCCAAGCAATTGCTTGCTGAAGCAGGATTCCCAAATGGTAAGAATTTCCCAACCCTAAAATTGGAATTAAATAGCGGGGGATTTAGAAATACCAGTGTGGCTTTTGAAGTACAAAAGCAATTGAAACATGTTTTAAATATTAATATAGAACTTGAAATTGTTCCTATGTCTAAAAAACTAGAAGACCAAAGATTTGCAAGAGCAGACATCTTCAGAGCCGGATGGATAGCTGATTACCCAAGTCCTGAAAGCTTCCTGCTATTAATGTATGGGAAAACCGTTCCCTCATCTTTGGCAGAACCTTCATACCTAAATACACCAAGATATGTTAATCCTGAGTATGATAAATTATTTGAAGCAGGTATTACTGCTGATTCGATCAAAGAAAGTTATAAAAACTTTGCTGAAGCAGAACAACTAATGATTGATGATGCACCAATATTGATATTATGGTATGATGAAAACTACCGGTTAATACAATCTGACATTCGGAATTTCCATTTCAATGCCATGCATTACAGAGACTTTTCTGAAGTATATATTCAAAAACTCAAAACTGTTGCAACAAACGATCAACAAAAACCGGAAAAAGAAAATCTTCCGGATGAGACAGAAAAACAGCAGGAATAAGGTAAGTAGTTCTTGTGTAAAAATTAAACCTTACACATTCCCAAAATTAAAACCCGTTGGTTATATAACCTGCGGGTTTTTTTAGCCACCATATAATAAAAAAGATATACTTCCTGTTTTGCGCACTGTTATACCAAAACTGAATGAGTTGCAAATTTATTAATGAAATGCGAAGCATTCACGAGGGGTTTTTCGAGTGCATGGTTGTGCGGTATGAGTAAATCTGTGTAATCTGCGGTTTTTTATTATCCATCTCACATCTTCCATCTCCAATCTTACCTCTCAAATAACAACCTCTGACCTTTTACCGATTCATCAAAAGAGCCATTGTTATACACCAGATGACCGTTTATGAAAGTATGAGTTATTTTCGAATGAAATGATTGTCCTTCAAATGGCGACCATTTGCATTTAGAAAGAATATTTGCTTTATTAACCATCCATGGGGAATTTACATCAACAATAACCAAATCAGCATAATACCCTTCTCTTATATACCCTCTTTTCTCAACCCGGAAGCAGCCAGCCGGAGCATGACACATTTTCTCAACTATTTTCTTTAATGATATCTTTCCCTGATGATACAATTCCAGCATTACAATCAAGCCGTATTGAACCAAAGGCCCGCCAGAAGGTGCTTTAAAATATGTGTTTTGTTTTTCTGAAATGGTGTGCGGTGCATGGTCAGATGCAATAACATCAATTTTATTCTCTAAAACGCCCTGTAAAATGCATTCCTTGTCGTTTTGTGTTTTTATTGCCGGATTCCATTTTATTAACATCCCTTTTTCTTTATAATCAGAATCATCAAACCAGAGATGATGAATGCATGCTTCAGAAGTTATCTTTTTATTGTTAAAAGGGACCTTATTATGAAATAGTTCAACTTCTTCAGAAGTGGAAAGATGAAGGATATGCAAACGTGTATCGTATTTTTTTGCTAATTCAACTGCATAAGAGGAAGATTTGTAACATGCTTCCCGGCTCCTTATTAAAGGATGGCATTCAATGGGAATATTCTCACCGTATTTTCCCCTGTAAGCAGCAGTATTGGCTTTTATCGATGGTTCATCTTCACAATGAACAGCTATGGGTAATTTACATTTAGAAAATATTGCCTCTAATGCTTGCGGATCATCAACCAGCATATCCCCTGTTGAAGAGCCCATGAATATTTTTACTCCGCAAACATTACGGGGATCGGTCTTTAATATCTCTTCCAGGTTATCATTAGAAGCGCCCAAATAAAATGAGTAATTCGCCAATGATCTTTCTGATGCAATCCTGAATTTTTCTTCAAGAAGCTGCCGGGTAATAACATTAGGAACTGTATTGGGCATCTCCATATAGGATGTAATACCACCTGCAACTGCGGCTTTTGATTCTGTGAAAATATCTGCTTTGTGGGTTAAGCCGGGCTCTCTAAAATGAACATGATCATCAATAACACCGGGAAGGAGGTACTTGTCTGAAGCATCAATTATCTGTGTATGGGATGGTTTGGTTGTGGTGTCGTTGCACCACGTTATACCGACATGGTTTGACGAAACGTCTTTTCGATTAATCTTACAAATCTTTTTATCTTTAATTAATACATCAGCAGGATAAATCTCATCTTCATTAACTACATTAACGTTTTTAATAATTATTTTTTTCATCTATCATACCTTGTAAAAAAGCTCTTCCACTTCATCTGAATAACTCCAAAGAATGCCTCTTTAAAGATACCCCCGCTCATTTTTGATGTTCCTTCTTTTCTGTCAGTAAAAATTATTGGCACTTCCACAATATTAAAACCGAATTTCCATGCCGTGAACTTCATTTCAATCTGGAACGCATAACCGGTAAATCTTATTTTATCCACATCAATTGTTTCCAGCACTTTTCTCTTGTAGCATTTAAATCCGGCAGTGGTATCTTGTATTTTCATACGGGTAACCAGTCGTACATACATTGAAGCATAATATGACAACAGCACTCTTCCCATAGGCCAATTCACCACATTGACCCCTGATACATACCTTGAACCAATCGCCAGGTCAGCACCTTCATTGGCACATGCATTATACAGTCTAAGTAAATCTTCAGGATTATGAGAAAAATCAGCATCCATTTCATATATGTATTCATAACCCCTTTCCAATGCCCATTTAAATCCGTGAATGTAAGCTGTTCCCAATCCAAGCTTACCTTCACGTTCTTCAACAAATAACCGTCCGGAGAAATCTTCCAAAAGTGATTTTACAACATTTGCCGTACCATCAGGTGAGCCGTCATCAACTATCAGGATATGAAAGCCAGCCCCACCTCCAATAAGGGAAGGGGAGTCCTTCCGCACAATTCCATCCATTTCAAGAGAGAACACCTTGCGGATGATCTTTTCAATATTCTCCTTTTCGTTATAGGTTGGTATGATGACTAAACTGTCCGACATTTTACAATTGCAGATTTATGATTAAATAGAATCTATAGGAACAGAAATCGTTTCAAAGGGAATGTCTACCATTGTTTTGTATTCTTCCCCTGATTCAAATAAAGATTCATCTTCTTCTTCGTAATACCAATTTACTTTTATGTCGTGCCCATTTTTATAAATCTTTTCCAATCTTTTTAAAAAATCCAGTATTGATTTGGAAGAACTGGTATTATAATATTCTATATACAATTCAATATTGGTTTTTGGTTGAGGATTTTGTCCATACTCTTCAATCCAATTATGCAAGGGTTTATAAAATTCAACTGTGTGTTCCGGGATAGATCTTCCTTTTAATGAAATTAGTCCTTTCTCCGCATCAAATTGAACTGCTGGGGTTTTTGAGGTTGCTTCAAGAATTACAGGTTTCATGGGGGAAAGTTATTATTAAATTTTTTATGAAATAATATTATGTCTTTTTGTTAACTGATTTTTTCCAACAAAAAGCAGGGTTCAAATAACATGAAGGTCATTCAATTTTACAATTTCTTCTTAATTTGAACTTCCTCATATCCTTCAATTATATCTTTAACTTTAATATCATTAAAATTGAGTATATTAAGTCCACATTCATATCCCGCACCTACTTCTTTAACATCCTCTTTGAATCGTTTCAATGATTCGAGCATACCTGTGTAAGCAACAATCCCATCACGGACTAAACGCACATTTGTATTTCTGAATATTTTCCCATTCAACACCATACAGCCGGCAACAGTACCAACCTTTGATATTTTAAATATTTCCCTCACTTCAAGATTACAAATAACTTTTTCTTCTATATCTGGAGTTAACATACCTTCCATTGCATCCTTTATTTCATTAATTGCTTCGTAAATCACTGAATATAGACGGACATCAATTTGTTCCTGTTCGGCTAATTTTCTTGCATTCACAGAAGGTCTGACCTGAAATCCGACAATAATTGCATTGGAAGCAGATGCTAACAATACGTCCGACTCGATAATCTGCCCTACGGATTTATGTATAACATTAACCTGAATTTGTTCGGTGGATAATTTCATTAATGAGTCTGTCAATGCTTCTATTGAACCATCTACATCACCTTTAACAATGACATTTAACTCCTTAAAATCACCAATAGCTATACGCCTGCCAATCTCATCAAGTGTTATATGTCTTTGAGTTCTAATTCCCTGTTCTCTTTGGAGCTGGAGTTTTTTTGTTGCAATCTCTTTTGCTTCATGTTCATCGTTTAAAACATTAAATTTATCACCTGATTGAGGTGCTCCATTTAGTCCAAGCATCAGGGCTGGCATTGATGGTCCAACCTCTTCCAATTTCTCAGCCCGTTCATTGAAAAGAGCTTTTACTCTACCACTATAACAACCGGCAACAATAATGTCTCCAATTCTTAATGTTCCACCTTTTACCAAAACTGTAACGACATACCCCCTGCCTTTATCCAGTGAGGACTCTATGATAGTGCCATGTGCTTTTTTATCAGGATTTGCTTTTAATTCTAACATTTCTGCTTCTAATAATACTTTTTCGAGGAGTTCACCAATATTTACCCCGTCTTTTGCAGAAATATCCTGGCTTTGATATTTACCTCCCCACTCTTCAACTAATATGTCCATTTTGGATAATCCTTCTTTAATCTTATCCGGATTGGCACCAGGTTTATCTATCTTGTTAATCGCAAATACTATCGGTACTCCAGCTGCTTGTGCATGATTGATTGCTTCAATGGTCTGAGGCATAACATTATCATCGGCAGCAATTACTATGATTGCAATATCGGTAACCGTTGCTCCTCTTGCCCGCATAGCGGTAAATGCTTCATGACCAGGGGTATCGAGAAATGTGATCTTTTTGTTATTATTAACAATTACTTCATAAGCGCCTATATGCTGTGTAATTCCCCCTGCTTCACCCGCAATCACGTTTGTTTTGCGAATATAGTCGAGTAATGATGTTTTTCCGTGATCAACGTGCCCCATCACTGTTACAATTGGAGGGCTTTCCCGTAGATCTTCTTCAAGGTCTTCTTCTTCCTTTATCTCTTCCTGAACTTCAGGACTAATAAACTTTATTTCATAGCCAAATTCTTCGGCAACAATTGTCAGTGTTTCGGCATCCAATCTTTGATTTATTGATACAAAGAAACCCAATGTCATACAGCAAGAGATAATGTCATTGACTGGTACATCCATCATTTGGGAAAGCTCACTAGCAGAAACAAACTCAGTTACCTTTAAAATTTTCTTTTCTTTTTCTTGTTGTTCTAAATCTTTTTGTAATTGTTCACTAACAGCATCACGTTTTTGCCTTCTGTATTTAGATGCCTTTGATTTACCGGTATCACTTAATCTGGCAAGAGTTTCTTTAATTTGTTTTTGTATTTCTTCCCCGGTAAGTTCTATCTTAGCCCCTCTCCTTCTTGCCCCTTTCCCTCTTCTTAATTCCTTGCCTTTTACATCTTCTGTCCCAACATCAATACTTTCACCGCCTCTTAAATCATCCCATTTAATTCTCTTTCTCTTTTTCTTTTTCTTTGTCTTAACAGTGTCCGATGAAGAGGCAACGGGTTTTTTCCTGCGTACTTTTGGGGGTAGCTCTATAGCTCCTACCACTTTTGGCCCTACAAGTTTCTCGCTCTTTGCTTTAATTATTTCCTCTTCTGGTTGCTTTTCGGTAATTGGTTCCTCTTTCTTTACAATTTCCTTTTCTACTTTTTCTTCTTCGACTTTCTTCTCGGATTTGGTTTTGGTTTTTACAGTGTCTACATCTATTTTGCCAACAATCTTAATATCAAATTTTTTTTCTGGCTTAGTTATTACTGGTTCTTCTTTCTTGTCGATAGAATCAATATCAGGCAAATTCTTAATAAACACCTCATCCTGTTCCACATCTGCTGTTACAACACCTCTCGAAGCTTCTGCTTTTTCTAATGTAATTGTTTCTTTTGCTGTCTTATCTATACCAATTAATTTTGATTCTTCTTTAACGATTTTTTCAGACTGAAATTCTTGGAGTAAAATCTGATGAATCTCTACGGATATTTTTGAATTAGGGCTGGAATCTATTTTATGTCCTTTTTGAGTGACAAAATCAATAATCGTTGAAATGCCAATATTAAGCTCTTTGGCAATTTTACTAAGCCGTATAGTTTTTACGCTTTCAACCATGTAATAACTTAATTTAATACGTATCGAAACTTTAATCCGCCAACTGGCGGACGAATTACACTAATTATCACCAATTTATTTATTAGTGTTAATTCGTGTAATTTGTGGCAAAATAACCTTTAATAAATTTGCGAAACTATGTTCTTAATTATTTATCAAAGTCAAGTTCTTATTCAAATTCGGCTTTCAAAATTTCCTGGACTTTTTTTACTACTTCCTCCTTTAAATTCGTTCTTTTAACCAGGTCTTCAACGCTAAGTTCCAGTACACTTTTTGCCGTGTCACATCCAATTCTTTTCAACTCGTCAAGCACCCCCCCCTCAATTTCGTCTGAGAATTCTTCAATATCAACATCTTCGCTTTCTTCCTTCCCTATATCACGGTAAACGTCAATTTCATAACCGGTGAGTTTGCCTGCTAATTTAATATTAAAGCCGCCTTTACCTATTGCCAATGATACCTGATCAGGATCTAAAAAAACATCAGCTCTCTTGTTTTCTTCATCTATTTTAATAGAAGAAATTTTTGCCGGGCTTAATGAGCGGCTAATATATAATTGAATGTTATTGGTAAAATTAATAACATCAATGTTCTCATTTCCCAATTCCCTTACTATTCCATGGATGCGCGATCCTTTCATTCCTACACAAGCTCCGACAGGGTCAATCCGGTCATCATAGGATTCTACGGCAACTTTGGCTCTTTCCCCAGGTTCTCTGACGATCTTTTTAATAGTAATTAACCCGTCATAGACTTCAGGAACTTCTAATTCAAACAACCTCTCAAGAAAAACAGTGGATGTACGAGAGAGAATAATTACAGGATTATTATTAGCCATTTCTACTTTTAAAACAATTGCTCTTATAGTATCACCTTTTTTAAAATAGTCTGAAGAAATTTGTTCGGTTTTTGGAAGAACCAATTCATTCCCTTCATCATCTATTATCAGGGTTTCTTTTTTCCATATCTGGTATACTTCACCCGTGATAATGTCACCAACACGATCTTTGTATTTATTATACATGTCATCTTTTTCCAGATCAATGATCCGGGCAATCAGGTTTTGCCTGAGAGACATAATTGCTCTTCGCCCAAAATCGTTCAATTTAACTTCTTCTGAAACTTCCTCTCCTATTTCAAAATCCGGTTCAATTTTAATTGCATCCGAATAAGCGATCTGCAAATTAGGATCCTCTATCTCTCCGTCTTTAACAATTTCCCTGTTTCTCCAAATCTCTAAATCCCCTTTATCGATATTTATTATAATATCGAAATTTTTATCTGTGTTGTATTTTTTAATGAGTATCCCTCTGAACACATCCTCCAGAACATTCATCATCGTTTCCCTATCGATATTTTTAAATTCCTTAAATTCAGAAAATGACTCAACCAAATTTATATTTTCCATTATTAATGTGTATTAAGAAGCACTTAAAAATTCATTATTAACAATATTTAGTTAAATTTATTTCCCATTGAAAGCGGTCTTAATTCAAATCAAAGCATTTAAAATTAAAGTAGTAACTCAATCAAAGAAAAAGGGGACAATGTCCCCTCCACTATTATATATTTCAAATTTCCCGATGCAAAAATAGTAAAAATTCTTAATATTAACAAAATCCTTTTTTTTTTAATAAATTTGCGGAGTTATATTTTAGTGTCGGAATTTCAATATCTTAAATATAATTACTCAATTCTATATAATTCCTTTTTTTAATCAATTAACAAAGTTATGTTCTTAACTGCTTATTATGACGAGTGAAAAACGCATAAATTGGTTCTACTCAGAAGCAGGGCAACTTTGCTTCAACTTATTCTTGATATCCCTGCTGGTATTTTTTTCGTATGGGGTTAAATCTCAAGATCAGGAAGAATGGTATTTAACGGTTAAAGGCAAGGTAATATTAAATGATATAGGGATAGAGGGAGCAAAAGTTGTTCTTTTAAAAAATGGAAGCAAAACAGACCAGCAACTCACTAAAAGTAGTGGCAAGTTTACTTTTACCGGCTTAACATTAAGCCCTAAAGATGATGAGTACATAATAAAAATTTCAAAACCCGGACATGTTACTATAAAACACTGGGTATCAACAAAAGTCCCTGCTGGTTTTAAAGAATATCCAACTTATTTTCCTACGGTAGAACTCTTCAAAATGGCAGAAGACCTTGAGAAGGAAAAAGCCCTGATGGCAATATTGGAAAAACCCATTTCCAAGTTTTCCTATAATCCTGTTAAAGGAGATTTTGAGGATGACAAGGCATATTTCAGCACCATTCAAGCAAAGGTAGAACGGCTATTTGAAATTTTAGAAGCAGATGGAAGGGAGCAGTATAGATTAATTGCTGAATACCGTCTCAGGAAGATGGAGGAACAAAAGATGAACAAAGCCAAGGAAGAAGCTGAAGCTAAAAGAAAGGCAAAAGAAGAAAAATACAACTCAGCTATAGCCAAAGCAGATAAAGCATTCAACGAAAAAAAGCATGATAAGGCGAAAAGAGCATACCAACTTGCCCTGGAAATACATCCTGATGGAAAATGGCCTAAACAGCAATTAAGAAAAATAGACGAAATCCTTACCGAATTAAAAGCAAAAGAAGAAACTATCGCCAGGGCAAAAGAAAAGGAAGCTAAAGAAGAGGCAATCACCGCTGCAAAAGAAGATGTAGCTGAATTAAAAGCCGAACAACTCAAAAAAGAAGCTGAAACTATACGTAAATTAAAGGAAGCCGAAGAAGCCAGGAAGGCAGAGGTAGAAAAAAATAAAGCTATAAAAGCAGAAAGAGAAAAAGAAATAGTGGAAGCTTTGGCAGAAAGAGACCGGCTTAAAAAGGAAAAACGTGAAGAAATGATACAATTAAGAAATGAAACTGAACAAAAAGCTAAAAATGAACAAATAAAAGCAGAAGCCCAGGTTAAAGCAGAATCCCAATCTTTAATTGTAGCTGCCCATAAAAAAAAGGTGAATGCTGAAGTTAATAAAAAGGTGAAAGCACAGAAAACCGAACGCATGGTTGCAATGTTTGCTGAAACCGAAGTCTCAAACAAGAAAGTTGCTCATAAATCAGGAAACATAAATGAAACAGAAAAATTTATCGAAACATATCCCTCCTCTTTTACAGCGATCCCAACTGAAAAAGATACTGTTAAAGCAAAAACATACCATGAATTTAAAAAAATCGTAAATACCAAAAATGAAGTAAATTTGATTCACTCCAACTTAAAAAAAGAATTTGCTGATAAAAGAAAAGATGAAACGGCTCTGATAGTCAGACAATATGACTATAAACCCAGGATAATTGAATCCACTGATGAAGGAATTATGAAAACTATTAAAAGCACAATTATAAAATACCCGGTTAAAGAAGATAAATACCAAAAAGTGAGTTATGCCTGGGGAATAGCATATTATTTAAAAAATGGAGTTGAAATAAGTGAAGAAACTTATACGGAAGAATTGGGCAGGTATTAATTAGTGTCCTTCTATAAAGTCCGAATGTTTGGATGAATTTTAAAATTACAAATTACAAGCACCAAATAACAAATAAATCACAATGCTCAAAAACTCAATGACCAAAACTGTTTCGGTCATTTGATAATTGATATTTGGAATTTATTTGTGATTTGTCATTTGTGATTTGGTGCTTCATTTTATACAAACCTTGATTTTATGGACAGACACTAATTACGGTTTTATAGCAATAAATTAAGCATAAATGAAATTTAACAAACAACTTACAATGATCCCGAAAATTTTCAAACTATCACGCCAGTCCCGATCCCTGCTTTCCCTTAATGCCGGATTCATATTACAGGCAGACAATCACGAACAAACCGGGAAATACATATTCAACCAAATTTTTATTCTTTCATTATTGATTATATTATCTATAGGAAACTCGTACTCTCAAACTACGAATTTTACTCACTTTGGTATCGAGGATGGAATGCCGCAATCTCAGGTTCAGACAATTGAACAGGATGATGATGGCAATCTCTGGATCGGAACTATGTCGGGTTTGTCAAAATATAATGGGGTATCATTCACAAACTATACAAAGAATGACAGTTTAGCCGAAGATTGGATCACTGCTTCATTTAAAGATAAATCCGGTGATCTCTGGTTTGGGCATTGGGGCGGGGGTGTTTCTAAATACGATTCAAAAAACAAAAAATTCAGAAACCTTGATTTTGATATAATTTCCAACTTTAAAACAATTACTGCAATATTTGAAGATGAATCGGGTCGTTTCTGGTTCGGCACAAATGGTGCAGGGGTTTACAGGTATGATTTGCAAAATAACCGGGTCATTGTAATATCAAGTGATGAGGCGTTGAGTGGCGATCATGTATCCTCGATCTGCCAGGATAATCATGGTAATATCTGGATTGGAACGGAAAACGGGATTACCATATACGATACCCAAAAAGAAATATATTTAGAAGAGGCATTTAACTATCTCAATATTGAAAAGGGACTGATCAATAATAAAATAACAGATATTTCACTTGTTTTCAGTGATGAGATATGGATAGGGACCGAAGATGCAGGAATCATTATCATTAAATTAAATGAGAGTCAATCTCTCAAAGATATTGAAAGCATAGATGAAGCATTAACAATAAACATCAATGCTGATAACGGATTAGCCTCTAACAATATCAGCATTATTTATGAAGACAATGAAAACACTGTATGGATCGGCACTAAGGATGCCGGAATTACTCAATTTATACCGGCTTCATCAGAAAGAAAGGAAAGGCGTACCCTGGCAAAAGGGACATTCAAAACATTCAGCACCCAGCAGGGATTGAACTATCATCATATAAATAATATTTTACAAGACAGGGAAGGCAACTACTGGATTGGAACCGAAGTAGGACTGAACAAATACAGAAGTGACCGTTTTCAAATATATGATGAATCAGATGGGCTGGTCAATAATATTGTATGGTCTATACTGGAAGACAGCAAAGGAAACCTGTGGTTTGGAACAAATAACGGTATTTCTAAATTTATCCCGGATAAAGGCATCGGAGCTATACAGCATTTCGCTTTCCATAATTATACTTCCAAAGATGGTTTACCTGATAATATTATTCTCTCAATGTGTGAAGATAATGAAGGGAATATCTGGTTTGGCACTGCAAACGGAGGAGCTGTCAGGTTATCCGGCGGGTATTCTGATTTCAGGACATTTACAACAGGTGACGGATTGCCCGACAACACAATTAACACAATAAACATTGATGATGATGGCGATCTATGGCTTGGAACGAAAAAGGGCTTAGCGAGGTTCGATCCTAAAAACTCTTCATTCATTACTTACTCAATGAGGGATGGACTGGGTGGAAACAATATATACCGCATATTTAATGACAGTAAAGGAAATTTATGGTTTGGCATCTTAGGCGGAAACCTAACCAAATATGATGGAAATTCCTTTACAATATTTGATGAATCAGATGGAATAAAACACAACTTTATTTTATCCATCACCGAAGATAATAGCGGCAATCTATGGTTAGGAGCTTATGGTGGTGGCCTTTACAAATATGATCCCGAAGAAAAGGAGCAGGGTGGCGGTATTTTTACCAATTATTCAAAAAAACATGGATTAAGTTCTGAATCTCCTTCTTCAATTATTTGCGATAATGAGAACAATATCTGGATAGGAACGAGCAAGGGAATTGATAAATTTGACCAGCAAAACAACACATTTACACATTACGGGAAAAAAGAAGGTTTTCTCGGAATTGAAACCAATGCGAATGCTGTGTGCAAAGACGTGCAAGGGTGTTTGTGGTTTGGCACGATCATGGGTGCGGTAAAATTCGACCCTGCAAAAGATAAGCCAAATATAGCAGAGCCATTTACCTCTATTACCAAGCTGCGCATCCACCTTATAGATGCCGGTTTCCCTGAAAATGCCACATTCCCCTATAATAAAAATCACCTTGCCTTTCATTTTCTCGGGATTAGCTTAACAAATCCCGATATGGTATCATATAAATATAAACTCGATGGTTTTGATGAAGAATGGACTCCTGCTACAAAAGAGAACTACGTAATTTATTCAAATCTCTCTCACGGTGATTACAAATTTTTAGTTACAGCCAATAATGGCGAAGGTATCTGGAATGAACAACCAATAACATACAATTTTAATATAACTCCCCCCTTCTGGAGAACCTTCTGGTTCTATGGTTTCTGTATTATTTTTGCCGCAGGAGCTTTTTATCTCTTTGACAAGATAAGGACTGCCAAACTGAAGAAAGAAAAAGCGATCCTGGAAGAAAAGGTAAGAGAAAGAACGATAGAATTAGCAGAAAAGAACCAGGAGCTGGCAGAGAAAAATGAAGATATTACCGCGAGTATCCGATATGCCAAAAGAATACAGGAAGCAATTTTACCGCCTGATTCAATGCTTAGGGATAACTATCCCCATTCCTTTATCCTGTTTAAGCCCAAAGACATAGTAAGCGGAGATTTTTACTGGATAGAGAAAAAAGATAATAAGCTAATGTTTGCTGCTGTTGACTGTACCGGGCATGGAGTGCCCGGAGCCTTTATGAGCATAATCGGGCACAACATACTTTCCCAGTCGATCCACGAACACCATATATTTACCCCGGGAAAGATACTTGACAACCTTAACAAAGGTGTTAGTCAAACACTCAGGCAATCCGAAAAAGAATATCATACCGTCAAAGATGGAATGGACCTTGTACTTTGCTCACTCACTTCTATTGATGAGGATGAAAATGGGGGTGTAATGCTTGAGTTTGCCGGTGCTTTTAATCCACTATACTTAGTAAGAGGCAATGAATTGATTGAAACCAAATCAGACCGGCAGCCAATAGGCGCTTACGGTGAAGAAAAAATCCATCCATTTACCAATCACAAAATCCCCCTTCAGAAAGGAGATACAATCTATATCTTCTCAGACGGTTATGTTGACCAGTTTGGAGGTGAAAGAGGAAAGAAATTCATGTCCAAACGATTCAAGCAATTGTTTTTAGATATACAAAAAATGAGCATGGAAGACCAGAAAGAACACCTTGATAAAACCATTGAAGAGTGGAGAACCAATCCAGGTTCACCAGGAAGGGAACATGACCAGATAGATGATATTCTTGTGGTTGGGGTGAGGGTGTAAGCAGAGCAATCGCATAATAAATAATGACTCCGTTCTAATTTATTGTATCGGAATTTATTCACTATATTGTTTGCTTCTCGCTTCTCGCTTCTCGCTAAATCTCGTTCAATTCTATCAATATTGATTTTACGAATTTCCCTGAAGGGTTTTTTCTATACATCAAACGGTGTAAATTTCAGCATCGTATACATAGGGTTAATAACGGTTAATAATAGTTAATATCAGTTAATAACGGTTACAAATCATATCGTTGGCGCTGTGTATAGTAAAACACACAGCCGCAACCAATATTAACCACTATTAACCGATTTTAACTGTTTTTAACTGCTACCTGAAATGTGAAAATTTATCCCGTTCGCAGTATAATAGAAGTCTTAAGGGAAAAAATATGTTCTTACCGTATAAATACCCTATCTTTGCACCCCGGTTTGAAATATTTCAGAAAAAAAGCAATGTTCCGGGAAAAAACCGTTTTACTCTGAAATTACATTTATTTGTTGGGTTATTATGTTATAAATATTTAATTATTTACAGGTGTTACTAAAGGTCAACGAGTGAACCCTCATGCTATTTTCACAGTTCTTTGTCGCCAGCTGGCGGATGAGGGCTTCAACAATAAATATGGAAGCAAAACAAGAAAAACTGCTTAAAAAAATCGAATATCCTTCCGATCTGAGGAAATTTAAGGAAAGTGATCTTCCACAGATCTGCGATGAGCTCA
Source organism: Bacteroidota bacterium (assembly GCA_043811005.1). Classification (GTDB taxonomy): domain Bacteria; phylum Bacteroidota; class Bacteroidia; order NORP154; family NORP154; genus JBDRNO01. Next base: position 19,643 of record JBDRNO010000292.1, read on the forward strand.
GGCAATATATCATTGATGTTGTTTCTGTTAAAGGAGGGCACTTTGGCTCAAGCTTAGGTGTTGTCGAGCTAACCGTTGCACTGCATTACGTTTTCAATACACCTTATGATAAATTAGTATGGGATGTAGGACACCAGGCATACGGACATAAAATACTCACAGGGCGGAAAAACATCTTTCATACAAACAGGAAATACAAAGGGATAAGCGGCTTTCCCACAAGAAAAGAAAGTGAATACGATGCTTTTGGGTCAGGACACTCATCAACATCCATTTCCGCTGCTTTAGGGATGGCATTTGCCTCTAAACAGAAGCAAGAAAAAGACAGGCATCACATTGCCATAATCGGTGATGGCGCCATGACTGCCGGCCTCGCTTTTGAAGGATTAAATCACGCAGGTTTCGAAAAACCAAACCTCCTGGTCATATTAAACGACAATTGCATGTCAATTGACCCTAACGTAGGGGCATTAAGGGAATATCTGACCGATATAACAACTTCCCGCACTTATAATAAGGTAAAGAATGATATATGGAACTTGCTTGGAAAAATAAACAAATTAGGGCCAAATGCCCGGGAAATTGTAGCTAAGATCGAGAACGGGATAAAATCAACCCTCCTGACTCACAGTAATTTATTTGAATCATTAAATTTCAGGTACTTTGGGCCTATTGACGGGCATGATGTTGTTCGTCTATCCAAAATACTGAGAGACTTAAAAGACATCCCCGGGCCTAAGCTCTTACACTGTATAACCGTCAAAGGCAAGGGGTATAAACCCGCTGAAAAAGATCAAACAATGTGGCATGCACCCGGGGTCTTTAACAAAAAGACCGGGGAAATAATTAAAATAAATTCTAAAGAACCCCAGCCCCCGAAATACCAGGACGTATTTGGCAATACCCTGGTTGAGCTTGCAGAAAAAAATCCGAAAATAATGGGAATTACCCCTGCAATGCCTTCCGGAAGCTCCCTGAATATTATGATGAAAGCAATGCCCGACAGGGCTTTTGATGTAGGCATTGCTGAACAGCATGCCGTTACATTTTCTGCCGGTTTAGCCGTTCAGGGATTAATCCCTTTCTGCAATATTTATTCCACTTTCATGCAAAGAGCTTACGACCAGGTTGTTCATGATGTTGCCATTCAAAACTTAAATGTTGTATTTTGCCTTGACAGGGGCGGCATTGCCGGCTCTGACGGCACAACCCATCATGGGGCTTATGACCTGGCATATATGCGGTGTGTTCCAAACATGATAGTATCGGCACCAATGAATGAGGTTGAGCTGAGAAATCTCATGTTTACCGCACAACAAGATGATATGGGGCCCTTTACTATTCGCTATCCCAGGGGACCGGGGGTAATGCCCGAATGGAAAAAGCCCATGAAAGCATTACAGATCGGTAAAGGCAGGAAAATATGTGATGGCGAAGACATTGCAATTTTAACAATCGGGCATATCGGCAATTACGTTGTAGAAGCATGCAGGCAGTTGGAAAAAGAAGGGATCTACCCCGCTCATTATGATATGAGATTTGTTAAGCCGATAGATGAAAATATGCTGCATAAAGTATTTAGAGGATTTGACAAGATCATCACGGTTGAAGACGGCTGTATAATGGGAGGAATGGGCAGTGCCGTGCTTGAATTCATGACAGATAATAACTATTCCGCCCAGGTAAAACGATTAGGTATCCCCGACAGGTATATTGACCACGGCTCTCAACTGGAACTCCACACAGAATGCGGTTACCATCCCGAAGGTATTGTTGATGCCGTTAAACAGGTTATTGATGTGAAAAAAAGCGTATTCGTGGGATAGTGTAAAAACCATTTTTGTTTGGTGAAAGTATTCTTAAACCTCTTCCAACACAAAAAATTGATATTTCCACCAAAAAAAAATAACCTCCCAAACCAAACCTTTGCCACACCTCACATTTTTCCGGCAACTTTTTCAAAAAAAACCGCACCTCCTAACTCAATGATATTAAGGACATTATAAAGGTCAATACCGTATTTATACGGTAGCGCCCTACCCGTACTTTTACGGTGTTTTTACCGTATTTTTACGTAAAAGAAAATACCGTATTTATACCCTATTTTATTAAAAAAAAATTATGTTAATTGCGGGCGGGAAAAATTGCAGACAGTAGAGGTACAAAATTTTGAACCTCAGGAATAAAAAATTTAACCAGCGGATAGAGGTCGTGCAACTGAGTTACAGCCCCACCCCGACCCTTCCGCCAGCTGGCGGAGAGGGCCGGGGAGGGGCTGATGATTGCGTATTATGCGCCCCCGGAAATAGAAATATAAAGCATGGTGAAAAAACGGTTCTAAAACTAACCAACAGAAACCATTATAAATAAAGGATTTGATTTTGTATATTTGGGTGGGGATAATATGGTCGTTTTGTCGCCGGGTTCGCTAGGATGAAGCAGAATGAGTATAATAATGCGCTAGTTAGCGGG
>JBDRNO010000293.1:0-33400 GCA_043811005.1 Bacteroidota bacterium
GTACTCAAACGCTTCTACCAGGAAACCTGCTGAACCTACTGCACCGTCATAAATAGTGTTTCCTATTTCGGGTGCTACCACTTTAACAATGGTTTTAATCAAAGGTCGTGGGGTGTAATATTCGCCACCGTTACGCCCTGCATTGCCCATGTTTTTAATCTTGCCCTCGTACAAATGGATCATTTCGTGCTTTTCTGCGTGGGTTCTAAAACGGAGTTCGTCAATACGATTTACCACTTCACGTAAATTGTAACCACTTTGAATTCTGTTTTTTAGTTCGCTAAAAATCTCGCCAATCTTATATTCAATGGTGTTGGCGCTTTCGGCAGATGTCTTAAACTTTTTGAGGTAAGGAAAGAGTTCCATATTCACAAAACCGGCAAGGTCGTCTCCTGTTAATGCTTTATGATGGTCTAGCTTTCCTTCTTTATTTTTTGGTGTTGCCCACTTGCTCCATTTGTATTCGGGAGAAATTATGCTTATATAACTCTTGCCGGTTAATTCGGCTGCTGTTTTTTTGTCTTTTTCCAAATCGTCCAGATATTTCAGAAACAACACCCAGGAGGTTTGTTCTACATAATCTAATTCGCTTCCACAACCTGCATCTTTGTGCAGTATGTCGTCTATATTTTTAAAAGTCTGTTCAAACATTTATTTTTCCTGTTTTATAATCATTCAATTCGATCTACCCAAGCATTGGTAAAAAATAGCTCTTTTGGTTTTTTACGGGTTGGCATTATGCGTGTCGGCAAAAACCAAAGTCGAGCAGGCAAGGGCATTTCAGCCCAAGCCTCTCACAAAACCGTACGTGAAAGTCTCCCTTCATACGGCTTTTGTCATTTGTAAACCTGTACTAAGAAAACCTCGTTTCCAAGGTTCAAACAAAGTAGGGTATGCTGTCTGAATGCGTTTAAGCATTTCGTACGCTTGCCTTATTTTATTTCTCAGAGATTTATACCTGTTCATAATCCATTTGATTAGTCTGCTGTGAAAAATACAAAAAATGAATGACATGGCTGATGGTCGAAACTTACCATAGTAATTTATCCAACCACTCAATTGAGGATTCAATTCTGCTGCAATGCCTTCTATCGTGTTAGATGTCCACCGATGAAAATGTGTTTGCCGCAAGGTCTTCAAAATACGTTTTCCCGATTTTACGCTAATTGCCAAATCAAATCCAAAAAACATATATCCATCCTTTTGCGACTTCGATGGTCGTGGTTTAAAGGTGAACCCCAGAAAATCAAACTTCACATTTTTATGATTCTCCGTTCGTTTATGGTCTTTGCAATAAACAATCTTTGTCTTTTCAGGATGTAGCTCTAAACCACATTCCTGCATTCGGTTTTTCAATCTCTCATGCACATAATCCGCCTGTACTTTCGTTTTGCAATGAACTACAATATCATCTGCATAACGCTCGAACTTAACACCCGGAAAATATTGGGTCAACCATTGGTCAAACGCATAGTGTAGAAACAAGTTTGCCAGCAAAGGACTGATTACTCCGCCTTGCGGTGTGCCTTTGCCCTCTTTGTACATCAATTCCCCGCTTCCTTTCTGCACTGGTGCAGTAAGCCAGCGGATGATGTACATCTTCACCCATTTTTCACTAACATGTTTGTCAATGGCAAGTAGCAGTTTTTCGTGGTCAATATTATCGAAAAACCCTTTGATGTCAATGTCAATCACCCAATTATACAGTCAACAATTACGTCTTGCCTTTTGTAGTGCGTCATGCGCACTCCTGTTTGGCCGATAACCATAGCTGCTTTCATGGAAAATTGATTCCATCCTTGGTTCAAGATAATCCTTAATCACCATCTGTGCTGCTCTGTCTCCCACAGTGGAAATCCCAAGCTTTCGGATTTTCCCGTTAGCTTTAGGTATCTCCACCTCTTTCTTCGAGGCGCACTGTGCTATTTGTGCGGGGGCTTTTCATTTCATTTCACTTTCTATTTCTGTTACGTTGTCTCTTTTTTTGTATTAGCTACAACTTACCGGTAAATTTAGCATTAACACAACACTATTATTAACTACCCCTTCACGATGGTGATACAATATTAAACGTAGCCGTTGCCATAGCTATTGGCTTTCTTTCCTGCCTGCCGGTTTTTGTATCTTTTTTATAGATAAACCCGTGAATCACGCATAATTTTTTTCCCCGGAATACTACCTGTGTCTTTGCAATGAGGTGATCGCCCAAATCAATCGGGCGTAAATAATTGACCTTAAGCTCAACAGTTGAACAAAAATCCCCTTTGTTCATTGTGGAAAACACTGCCACCCCGCAAGAAAAATCGAAAAAGCCGGAAATTACTCCACCGTGAACCCTGCCGGCAGGGGAAAGATGGTCTTTGCGTATCTTTAACCCGGTTTCGGCACGATGTTTTTTGCGGTCGTACTTCAGCACTTCATAACCGAGCCATTTGCCAAATTTGTCCGGATACTTGTAATTTGTCAGGTCAATTTCAGATGAATCAAGTTTTTTAGGCATAATCAATTTTTTTTCAAAAATAATAAAATTTTAATTATACCTAAAACCCGTAATCTGATTTTAGGTTGTACTAAATTATCTTACAGGGTTTGTATATATTTGTACTGCGAAAAAATATTTTACCTGACACCTCAAAATAAAATTTGACTACAAAAGCAGAAAATCTTACTATGCACAGTGTAAAAACATTCAGGGCAGAAGTTATTGGACATATTCAGATTGGAGGAGAAAACTCTGACCTATTTAAATTAAGATTCAGAACTAATGAACTGCAGGATATTGTACCGGGTCAATTTATAATGATAAATACAAAACCGATAAAGAAAAATACAGAATTAAAAAAAAATCAAATCATAAATAATTTTAAAGCAAGATCATATCTTAAACGACCTTTTGGAATATATAGAGCATATTACAAGGATTTCAATTATGATCATTTACAAAAAGCAACAATACCCGGACAATTATCCGCAAAATCACATACCATATTTCCTGATGAGTTTGATGTTTTTTATAAAGTCCTTAAATATGGTGTTGGTACAAATGAGCTGAAAAATGTAAAAGAAAAGGAATATATTGAGATAACAGGCCCTTTGGGAAGAAGATATGACCTAAAATCTATAATAAAAAAAGGATATAAAGAAATACATGTTATTGGTGGCGGAGTGGGTATGGCGCCACTTGTTTTTATTACCCAGGCTCTTAAATACTTCAATTTGAATGTAAAGGCATTTATTGGCATTGAACGGTATCATTTGCTGCAATATAAAGATAATAGCTATTTGGGTAACCCTGAAAATGCACGAATATTTGTTGACGATCTATTGGATATAGGATTAAAAGAAGATGACATATTTGTAGGTATTGAAAAAAAAGAAAAAAAGCTGGATAATACTTCTGGCATTAACTTAACTGAAAATGAACTAATTAGTGATACATACCGAAGATATATGAAGAAATGCAAAAACAGAGATAATATTTATGCGTTTGCATGCGGACCGGACCCAATGATGAAGGCAATTTATGATATCACATCCGAATATAATATACCTCTTGAAGTATTATTAGAGAAACGAATGGCTTGTGGAATAGGAGTATGCCTTTCATGTGTTTGTGAGTTGAAAGATAAAAATGGCAATGAATACTACTCACGGGTATGTACAGATGGGCCTTTGTATAATTCTGAAGAAATTAATTGGACATAACTTTGTAAATTGCTTAAAAAGGAATATTGCCACTAATTACACGAATTTTCACTAAATATTATTATTGTTTATTGAATAGTTGTGGGTAATTTAAAAAATATGAACAAAGACATTAATGATTTTTTTAATGTTGATATGGAAAGAGATATTTGGATACTTCTCTCCCATTATAGACATCATGAGTGGCTTGGGCAAGAATATGCTGACATATTAAACTCTGTCTTTGTTGGTAGTATAGTAAAAGGACGCCTGTTTTTAAGCATGTTAGGGATTAAAGCTGATAAACAAAATAATACCACTTCGCTCCACAACGAAGAAAAAGGAAATATCACAGCTAAAACCCTTGACGGAAGGTTCGCAGAATCGACCGATTTTAAAAATGGAGAACGTGAAATGCTATATAGATTACTAACTTCAGTAAATAAAGCAGAAGTTCACAGAGATGGTTATGATGAAACGAATGACGAAATAATTCACCCAAGCATTTTAGCCATCCTCAGACTAATAGATGATTGTATTTATGAACATTCAGGGAGAAAGATAAAATATGAATATGCTCAACAACTGCTAAAGCACATTAAAAAATAGAAATGGGACTTTTCGACATATTCAAAAAGAAACCTTGACCGAAATGGCAAACAAGGCATATGAAATTGACTTCTCATCTGACCCTGACGACTTTAGATTTAATGAAAGCGTTGGAGAACGAAGCAATCGGCTACTAATGAAAGAGAACAAATTTATGACTGTCTACAAAACGTTCAATTCTAAACAGTTTGACGACTTATTTGAAAACTATTTAAGACAAATTATCAAGAAATAAAAAATACCGCCAACACGCAATATAGCAAACGTTCTATAAAAAATTCGTGATAATTAGTGTAATTCGTGGCAAGACATAAATTCCAATACTATGAAAAAAATCGAGACAAAAATTGGCAAATTGATCTTAAAGTCACCTATTATGACCTGTTCAGGGACTTCAGGGAGCAGTGGTGAAATTAATGTATTAAAAAATAATAAAAAGGTCTTGAATTCTCTTGGGGCTTTTGTAACAAAAGGTGTTACTCTTAATGCTAAGGCAGGAAATAAAGAACCCCGTATTGTTGAAACCAGGTGCGGAATATTGAATTCTATTGGCTTACAGAATAAAGGTGTGGTAAATTTTATTAATAAAGAACTTCCTAAATTAACAAATTATAACCTTCCGGTAATTGTAAACATCTCTGCACCAAGTGTTTCTGAATTTGGCAAACTAACAGCTAAGTTATTAGAGCTGGATGTGAATTCTTTAATTTCCGGTATTGAGATCAATGTTTCTTGCCCAAACATAGAGAGTGGTGGTTTGGCGTTTGGTACTAATCCAAAATTAGTGGAAAAGATTGTCAAGACAGTAAAGAAAAATACAAATGACAGGATAACAATAATAACAAAGCTCACTCCAAATATCACTGATATTACCGAAACAGCAAAAGCCGCTATATATGGAGGTACAGATGCCTTATCAATGATAAATACTCTCAAAGGCATGGCAATAAATATTGATACAATGAAGCCCTTTTTGGGAAACATAGCTGGAGGATTATCCGGACCGGCTATTAAGCCAATAGGTGTATTTATGGTGTATAATTGTTTTCAAAATATTAACGAATGCAAAAATCATGATATACCTATTATTGGCATGGGAGGAATCACAAATTTCATAGATGCCCTTGAGTATATCATGGCAGGCGCCTCAGCTGTTGCTGTTGGAACGGAATGGTTTGTTAATAATAATGTTTTTGTAGAAATATTTGAAGGGATAAAAAAATATTTGGCAGAAAATAATATGGATTTTAATGAATTAATAGGGATTGCACAAACCAGTAGGCAGTAGGCAGTTGACAGTTGGCAATAAAATCAAATACTTACTGGGTTCTGGATGCTGGATATTGGGTGTTGGGTGTTTGAGGGAAATTCGCTTAATTCAAGAGGAATTTTTATATTAATCTGCCGAGAAGCAAATGATATTGATTTTAACGTTTAGCCCAATACAATCCGGTTTTACACTCTAACCCCAGTCACCAATATATCGTCAATTTGTTCTCCACTTCCCCTCCACTCTTCAATGGTTTTATTTAAAATTTCCTTTTTTATTATTTGCAATTCCTAAAAAATTTAATGACGTAGAGATACCCTTTTTAAAATCTTCTTTCTCAGCCAATTCCAAAGCCAGGTTTGCATATTCGATTGACTTATTTATATCAGTATTTATATGTGCCCAACTCAAATTGTTTAGTATGATTATTTTATTGGTGTCGCCGGCTGTTTCCAATACTGTAAGGAGGGAGTCAATAGTTCGACTTGGTTTATCCTGGGAAACGAAGGGCTCACCACGAGTTTTTGCTTGATCCTGGGAGAATGAATACAAAATGAAAAATGAAAAATGAAATCCGCATGATTTTATAAAATCGCAAAGGAGAATAAAAATTAATGTGTTGTAATATATTAATCATTCGATTTATATTGAATTCATGCGAGTTCACGAACACCATTAAAATCAATTATGACAGTGAGTAATACCTTTGAAAAAAAATTATGTGATAATTAGTGAAAATTAGTGTAATTAGTGGCAAAACACGAAAATTCCGATACTAAAATTTAAATTTCTACTTTATCAACCATTCCTTTTTCAATTTTATAAACATTATATTCAGTATCAATATCATTCAATATTTCGTATATTTTCTCGGGATGTGTATGGGTTATAAATATCTGCCCGAAGTTTTTATTGCTCACCAATTTTATTAGCTTTTGAACCCTTAGGGAGTCCAGCTTATCAAAAATATCATCCAATAAAAGGATAGGTGGAAAATTCTTTACTGATTTGATAAAATCAAATTGGGCTAATTTCAGCGCAATCAAATATGACTTTTGCTGACCCTGGGAACCATACTTTTTAATCATATATTTATCACTATTGCTGCCATCCTTGAGAGCGCTACCCGTGGAAACATTGAACACCATGTCATCTTTATGTACGCCAACTGAAGAATACAGAATGGTCCTGTCTCTTTCAAGATTATCAGCCAACAATCTTTCAAAATCTCCTGCATTTAGCTGCGACTGATAATCAATATTCACCCTCTCCTTGCTTTCACTAATAAATTTATAATGTTTTTGGAATATCGGTATGAATACTTTTATAAATTCAAGACGTTTTTCATAAATCTTATTTCCTAATTCAATCATTTGTGCATCCCACACTCCTAGTGCATCTTTATCTAATCTTCTTTTTTCGGCAAAATGTTTAAGCAGGGAATTCCTCTGGGCAACAACCCGGTTGTAATTGATCAGGTTATCGAGATAAATCTTATCAAGCTGGCAAATAATACCATCAATGAACTTTCTCCTGCTTTCACTTCCTCCAGTAATCAAGCTGCCATCTTCCGGTGAGATCATCACCAAAGGAAGAAATCCGATATGATCTGCGAGGCGTTTGTATTCTTTTTTATTTCGTTTGAATTGTTTTTTCTGATTCCTTTTCAATCCGCAGTGGATCTTCTCGATTTTATCATCCTTATTGTACGAGCCCTGAATAATAAAAAATTCAGCTCCGTGAAATATATTCTGGCTGTCGATGGGATTGAAAGAGCTCTTGCAAAACGAAAGATAATGGATAGCATCAAGCAAATTGGTCTTACCAGCGCCATTATTACCCACAAAGCAATTAATGTTTTCCGAAAAACTTATATCGGCTTCCCTGAAGTTTTTAAAATTGATCAGTGATATTTTCTGTAAATACACTTTGATGAATATAGTATTGGAATTTCAATGTTTTAAATGAAATTTATCTTAACATCTATCTTTTTGTATTTAATTATCAGGTTCTGGGTACTGGCTTCTGGGCTCTGGGTTGTTGGTGTTGTACACAGACTCTGTAATCAGTACATACCACCCAGTGCCCAGTACCCCTATCTTATTTATACTTAACTCATTTCTATATTTTTTTTATCAATTTACAAAGTTATGTTATGTATTAATAAAAGCGAAGATAAAATACGAATGATTAATATATTCTCTTTAATGAAAAAATCTTAGTTTTGCGTTTTTGTTTGGTAATTTGATGTTGAGGATTGGAGAATTTTTTGAACATAGATTCGCAAATTCATTAAATATAGCCACGAATTTACACTAATTAACACTAATAATTACGGTTAAACAACTTAACATTTTTAAAAATATATTTCATGAAAATTAGTGTAAATTAGTTAAATTAGTGACTAAACATTGAAACCCACAGGTAATATTATCACGGTTTGAAATTATGACATTTAAAATTTGAAACATGGCAAAAAGCACAAAAGAAGAAACAATAGTTGATGTTGTTGAGGTTTACAGCAAAACCGAGCGTTATATTGACGAAAATCAGAAAAGTCTTATAATAATAGTGAGTGCGATAGTATTGATCATAGGCAGCTACTTTGGTTATAAAAAATTATATGTAGCTCCATTGGAGATCGAAGCCCAAGCACAGATGTATGTTGCAGAGCAGTATTTTCAGCAAGACTCACTGGATCTGGCAATTTTTGGCGATGGTAATTATTTGGGATTTCTTGACATTATTGATGATTATGGTGTAACTCCATCTGGGAATCTAGCACATTATTACATAGGTATCTGTTATTTAAAAAAGGGTGAATATGAAAATGCAATTGAATATTTAAACGGATTTGATTCTGATGATATAATGGTCAGTTCCGTTGCTACCGGTGCGATTGGTGACGCCTATATGGAGCTGGGTGAAACAAAGGATGCCATTTCATATTATTTACAGGCAGCTAATGATAATGAAAATAAATTTACCACCCCTATCTACCTGATGAAAGCAGCCCTGGCTTATGAGGACCTGGGCAAATATAAAAAAGCCGTGAGCATATACGAATCCATCAAAGAAAACTACCCTGAGACAAAAGAAGGAATGGAAGTTGACAAGTACCTTGCAAAAGCGAGGATGTTCGTTAATTAAAATTCGAATTATAAAAAAAAACAAGATTTAAAGGGAGATAATCAATAATCAATGTTTAATCCCACGTCTTGTCATCCAATAAAGGTACAAAAACAAAATCTCCATGTTCCGACTTCTTATGCTCTGTTTCTGAGACCTTAACGATGGTTGTCATCACCTGGTTGGCTGAAAGTCCGACAGGTATAACCAGGATGCCCCCTATTTTTAATTGCTCTATAAGGGCATCTGGTACATAAGGCGCACCAGCAGTAACTATGATCTTATCGAACCGGGCAAAAGCAGGCAAGCCCTTATAGCCATCGCCATGAAAAAATTTCGGATGATAACCTATCCTTGGCAGGAAAACTTTGGCTTTCATATACAATTGTTTGTGTCTTTCAATTGTGTATACCCTGGCTCCCATCTCCAATAATATACACGCCTGATAGCCGGAACCGGTACCTACTTCCAGAATTTTATCGCCCTTTTTTACTTTAAGCAACTCCGTTTGGAAAGCTACCGTAAATGGTTGTGAGATGGTTTGCTCAGCACCAATGGGAAACGGCTTATCCTTGTAAGCAAACTCAACAAATGCGTCATCCAGGAACAAATGACGTGGAACCGTTTCAACGGCTTTTAATACCCTAACGTCCATAATACCTTTCATCTGTATTAATTCCACCAACTTTTTCCTCAGACCTTTATGTTTGTATGTGTCTTTCATTTTGCTGGTTGCTGGTTGCTGGTTACCGGATACTGGATATTTGATATTTGATATTGGTCATTATCATTATCAACGTCATTGTCATAGTTATTGTCAATTGCCTGCTGTTTACCACGCAGGGAGGAACGACCGTACTGGGGTCAACTGGTTACTGGGTTCTGGATGTATATGATCGGTATCCAAATTTTATACTGACAAAATTACCAAAAAACATTTATCAAGCAAAAATTACTATTTTTGCGAACTATGTTAAAAATAGGAGTAATAGGAGCCGGTCATTTGGGTAAGATTCATCTGAAGCTGCTTTCAGCCAAAGGAGGAAAAGGAATAGATGATCTTGAATTAGCCGGTTTTTACGATAGTAGCGAAACTCGTTCGCAAAAAGTCGTTGAAGAGCTTGGTATTAATAAGTTCAATTCAATAGATGAGCTTATCACGAATGTGGATGTAGTTGACATAGTTACTCCTACCCTATCCCATTTCGAATGTGCCGTTAAGGCAATAAAGGGATCAAAGCACATTTTCGTTGAAAAGCCGGTAACAAATACATTACAAGAGGCAAAAGAACTTATGGCATTAGCCCGTGAGGCAAATGTAAAAGTGCAGGTGGGTCATGTGGAGAGGTTTAACCCTGCCTTTATTGCTGCAAAATCCTTCTGCTCAAGACCAATGTTTATCGAAACACACCGGCTTTCACAGTTCAACCCCAGGGGTACAGATGTTCCAGTTATTTTAGACCTTATGATACACGATATTGATATTGTGTTGAGTGTTGTTAAATCGAACATCAAAAGAATAAATGCAAGCGGGGTTGCAGTGGTAAGCGACACACCTGACATTGCCAATGCCAGGATTGAATTTGACAACGGCTGTGTTGCCAACCTAACCGCCAGCAGGATCTCGCTGAAGAACATGAGAAAATCACGCTTCTTCCAAAAAGATGCTTACATAACTGTAGATTTCCTTAAAAAAAAGGTGAATGTGGTTCGGCTGAAAAATATCGGGGAAGGTGAAAAAATTGATCCACTTGCTATTACCATAGATCTTGAGAAAGGTAAAGGTTCAAAATTGATATACTTTGAATCACCTGAAGTTGAAGATACAAATGCCATAAAAACAGAGCTGGAAATGCTTGCCCGCGCGATCATCAACGACACTACTCCTCTTGTAACAATTGACGATGGCTACAATGCCCTGGATGTTGCTTACCAGATCATTGATAAATTGAAATTGACAGCTAAATTGGTGCCGTAATTGATAGTTACTGGATACTGGTTACTGGTTGCTGGATATTGGATGTTTGATATTCGTAATTCGTGATTGTCAATTACCTGCCTAAGTTTGCCGAATCCGACAAAATTTCCTAAAGTTGCGCAATTGTTACACAATATAATAACCTGCTTTTCGTTATACTTTAATATAAAAAAGCCCATCCCGAAAACTTATCGAATCCTTTGAAAAACTTAAAAACCGTTATTATTTACATTTCAATAGCCCTGACGGTAACCGGGATGAATTCATGCGAGATCATCAACCCCGAAGAAGATATCCCCTCCTATATCAAAATCGAAAAAATAGACCTGGCAACCGATTCATTAACAGAAGGAACCAGTTCACATAAGATCGTTGATGCCTGGGTTTATATTGATGATAAATTTTTGGGTGCATACGAACTGCCTGTAACATTCCCTGTCCTGGCTGAAAGTGATCATGAGCTGATAGTAAGGGCAGGGATAAAGGTAAACGGAATTGCAGAAACAAGAGATAAATACCCTTTTTTTGATTTTTCCACTGAGGATGTAACACTCACCAGAGACAGTATCATCAGTGTCAACCCGGTTGTTAGGTATTACAACACAACGATCTTTGAATGGATGGAAGATTTTGAAGGACCTGGAACTACTCTTGAAACCACCGCTAACAGTGATACAACACTGCATATAGTCACAGCGGTTACTCCGGACGTTTTAGGTAATAAATCAGCTGTAATTTACTTAGACAATACTAATAACTTTTTTGAATGTACCACATCAGGTCAATATATTTTACCCAAGGGAAATCCGGTTTTTCTTGAACTAAATTATAAATGCAATATTACATTTATAGTTGGTTTGTTCAAGAACAATTCATCACAAACAGTTCAGTTGTCACCCTCATTATATATTAATCCGTCTGAAAGCTGGAATAAAATATATGTGAACCTTACAAACCAAGTAAAGGCACAAACAGATGCTATTAATTATGAAGTATATTTTGCTGTTACCAAAAATGCTTCAGTGGAATATCCTGAAGTGTATTTGGATAATATAAAGCTTGTGCATTATTAAGAACATTTCATTGTAAGTAGATTGGAAAAGTTGTGTCTGGTGACTGGTGGCTGATGATTATTAATTATAAAATATTCAATTTCCGATACATTAACATAAAATAATAATGAACAAAAAACTCCAGGTTTTAAAATATCTTCTTTCAGACTTCTTTGCTGCGGGTCTCGCCTGGGGATTGTTTTTTGTTTTTCGAAAAATATACGTTGAGCATGCCCCTCTTGCGCTTGATTTTAAATTTTATATGGGCATTATTATTATTCCTTTGTTTTGGATTGCGTTGTATCTCCTAACGGGAACATATAAAAACATTTACAGGAAATCAAGATTAAGGGAGCTGGGGCAAACATTATTCATAATCTTTTTTGGTGTACTGGTTATATTTTTTGTGCTTTTACTGGATGATGAGGTTGCGTCATACAAACAATACTACAAGACATTTTTTGCTCTTTTCTCCTTACAGTTTTTCTTTACGTACATTCCACGGCTTATCTTGTCAAGTATAACTGCATATAAAATTCATAACCGAATCATCGGGTTTAACACGTTGCTTGTGGGCAGCAACCAAAAGGCGCTGGAGGTTTACAGGGAAATAGAATCTACTGAGCGGTCAGCAGGCAACAAATTTGCAGGATTCATTCATATTAACGGTAACAACGGCAATCTATTGAATGACTGTTTACCTCATTTGGGGAGCAGCGACAATATAAAGAACATCATCAAAGAGAACAATATCGAAGAGGTTATCATTGCCATCGAATCATCTGAACACAAGAGCATTAAAAAGATAATCACCGAGTTGGAAGATACTGAAATCATTACTAAAATCACTCCCGATATGTACGATATCCTGTCCGGTTCGGTTAAAATGACCTCTATTTACGGTACCCCCCTTAAAGAAATTTCTCACGATATCATGCCTGTATGGCAACAATCGGTAAAGCGGATCATTGATATTGTTATCTCTCTCATAGTACTAATAGCCGGCTCCCCGTTTTTTCTTATAACTTCTATTTTTGTAAAGCTGTCCTCAAAGGGACCTACGCTTTATACCCATGAACGAATTGGAATACACGGAAAACCATTCACCATCTATAAATTCAGGTCAATGCATGTTAATGCTGAGAATAACGGTCCTGCCCTTTCGAGTAAAAACGATAAAAGGATAACCCATTTCGGTAAATTCATGCGAAGAGTACGGCTTGATGAGATCCCTCAATTTTATAATGTACTGATCGGTGATATGGCAATAGTAGGGCCAAGACCTGAAAGGCAATACTTTATTGACCGGATTGTTGAAAAAGCCCCTCATTATTCTCATTTACATAAAGTCAAACCCGGGATCACATCATGGGGGCAGGTCAAATACGGGTATGCTGAAAATATTGAGCAGATGATACAAAGATTAAAGTATGACATAATATACATTGAAAACCTGTCGCTTGCCGTTGATCTTAAGATAATTATATATACTGTTTTAACTGTAATCAGGGGAAGAGGGCGCTGATTGATTATTGAAACCACAGATTTCACCGATTACACAGAAAAAAATATATCTGTGAAAGACGCATGGGCAAAGTATGGCTGATTATTGAGTGCTAAAACAATTACTGCAAATCTTATGGATTTTAATATTTTACAAAATATAAGTTGATACATCATCCATCAAATCTCTCCTCTCTGTATCAGAAGAACGATATCTTCAATTTTTTGGTCTTCACCATCTTCATTGTAATTGAGTTTTAAATTCAATCTGAAAAGACGGGCTATTGATTGGAATAAAAATGCGGTGAAGCCACCCCTGAGGTCATGCACAAGTTCATAAGAGGTACGCCCGGTCTCCCTGTCAATGAGTTTTATCAGGATCAAGCCCTGGGTCATTGTAAGGTCTTTGATCTCATCACCATATATATCCCATAGCTCTACTTCAGCTTTTTTCATGAGCTGTTTTTTTTCTCCCGGGGTTTTAAGCGCTGCCAGTTGCTCGTTGTATTTTTTTAATAAATCCGCAGCGAGCTGTGAATAGGGATACACTTTTTTAACATTTCTTATCAGACGGTTATACCTTATCGCCTGTCTCCTGTTCTTAAAGGTTCTCCTGTCCTTAATTATTACCTGGGGGAGATTCTTCATCAAAACAGTGTCTCCGTTAACAACTATTGCTGTAATGATAAATCCACCTCTAAGCTCATCCACATGGGTATTATCCTGACCGTAGGTATAACATATTCCAATCAATATTAAGATAGATAATATGATGCCAACTCTTTTCATTAATTTAATTTTCCCAAACCTTTTGCTGCCTTTTAATTATATTCCAAGAATTATACCATTTGTCATTCAGGTTATTACTTTTTTAAATCACGAAGTTATTTTTTTTATGGTATACAAAATAAAAAACAGCAGGTTACTCTGAGCATCGAAAACGGGAAGAATTACTAAACCTCTTTCTATTCAGCACACCTGTTGGTCTTCCACCTGGACTTTTCCTTTAGGGGATCATCAGGAGATAAAGCAACTTTTTTATTCTCACTTACCAACTTAGCGGCTAATACTGCTGCAATCTCTGCTTCATCACTATTTAGTGCCGGTGCTTTGGATGATTTCTTTGTGGAATGACTTATTCTCTTCTCATCCTTAGTGGGGATGATAGAAGGAAGTTGTGGTGAGGCATCTGAATGGGGATAATAGTTTTTAACGAAAGATGTATCAAATTTACCGGAAACAAATGATTCATGCTGCAAAACATACTTGCAAAACGGCAATGTGGTCTCAACTCCCACGATCGTATAATCTTCAATAGCACGGATCATCCTGTTAATCGCCTCGGTTCTGTTGTTTCCATAAGTGATGAGCTTTGAGATCATCGGATCATAGTAAATTGGTATATCCATTCCCTCCTCATAACCATCATCCACCCTGATCCCCATACCATGGGGGCGCCTGTATATTTCCAGGTTACCTACATCAGGTAAAAAGTTGTTAGCAGGGTCCTCGGCATATACACGCACTTCTATTGCATGACCGTTGATGGATAGGTCCTCCTGGGTGAAACTTAGTTTTTCACCCATGGCGATCTTTATCTGTTCCTTAACCAGGTCAATACCCGTAATAAACTCTGTGACCGGATGCTCAACCTGCAGGCGGGTGTTCATCTCCAAAAAATAGAAATTAACAGCCCCTCCCTTTGTGTGGGGAACAGAAAGTGGGCTATTTTCATATAAAAACTCAACTGTTCCTGCTCCAACATAATTGCATGAACGGGCAACATTAACAGCACACTTTCCCATCATCTCCCTTATCTCAGGAGTTAAAACAGCAGAAGGCGCCTCTTCTATAACTTTCTGATGCCTTCGTTGAATTGAACACTCCCTTTCAAAAAAATGCACTACGTTCCCGTGTTTATCGGCAAGTATTTGAAATTCTATATGTTTAGAAGAAGCAATATACCGTTCAATAAAGACAGAACCGTCACCGAATGCTGATTTAGCTTCACTAACAGCCAGTTTCATCTGCTCTTCAAACATCCCTTCGTCCTCTACTGTACGCATACCCTTTCCACCACCCCCTGCAGAAGCTTTAATTAAAACAGGGAATCCGATCTCTTTTGCTCTTTTCTTTGCAACATTAATATCGGTAACGGCTTCACGGGTGCCGGGGATCATCGGAATTCTTGATGTGTCAGAAGCTGAATCATCATACCTTTTAACAGCAGCTTTAGCTGCCAATTTGCTTCCCATAATTTCAATAGCTTCAGGCGAAGGTCCGATAAACGTTATGCCTGCATCTGTTACTTTTCCTGCAAATTCAGCATTTTCTGATAAGAAACCATAGCCTGGATGGATCGCATCAACTTTCAATTCTTTGCAAACGTCAATGATCTTGTCTCCAAGCAGGTAGGATTGGTTGGAAGGCGGTGGTCCGATGCAAACAGCTTCATCTGCATACATCACATGGGGAGAGCGCCTGTCGGCTTCGGAGTAAATTGCAACGGTCCTGAGTCCCATCTCCTTTACCGTACGCATAATACGTAAAGCAATCTCTCCACGGTTAGCAATTAATATCTTTTTCATTGGTGAAACACCGATTACACCGATTGGTTATTGTCATTCATACGTCATTGTACACCTACTTCAACTCCTTCACACTTCCCGAACCATAAAATGATGTAGAAACAGATGGAGAACCCCTATAAGATACATTCCCGCTGCCATTAACGTGGATGTTCAATGATTTACTGACAAAAACCGCGCAATCGCCCGAGCCATTTACTTTGATAATACAATTCCCAGTTGGTGCATTAAGCGCCTGAACATCGCCCGAGCCATTTATATTAATATTCAGAGCTTTTGAAGTCCCTAACAACTTAATATTCCCGGAACCATTGATCTGATTATAGATAGTATCAGCTTGCACTTCAATATCAAGGTCACCGGAACCATTGATCTTTAATTCCAGATTATCAGTATTAATTGGACAAAGAGTAGAGATATCACCTGACCCGTTTATCTCAAGTTTATTAATATTCCGGGTTGTAATATAAATCTTAATGCTGTCCGGATTGCTCACACATGTGTCATATTTCAATAATAAAACACTTTGTTCAAGTGAAGTCTCAATTTGTTTCAGGACACCCTTTTTTGCCGTGATCTTAACTTCCTGTGGCGATCCCTGTGTTATATATATATTTGCAGGAATGCTCATTTCAATACCTGTAAAAACCGCCATGCTTCTCGACTCAGTGGTAATCTCGCCTCCCACTTCAATACAGTTTTCCCAAAATGGTGTGTTGCAATTAAAGTGTGAAAACCCGGTTGCTAATAATATAGCAATAGTGATAATTTTAAATTTTAAAAGTTTCATAAGTAATCCGTTTCAGGTTACAGGTTTGAAGTTTGAAAATGCATTCGTATTTCAATTAGCCAA
The DNA here is from genome assembly GCA_043811005.1 of Bacteroidota bacterium. Lineage (GTDB taxonomy): Bacteria > Bacteroidota > Bacteroidia > NORP154 > NORP154 > JBDRNO01. The sequence goes on from JBDRNO010000293.1 coordinate 16,667, forward strand.
CACATCCCCTACCAGATCAGCTGCTTCCTGGAAAAGAATTGCCGAATGAACCTTTAAACCGGATTCATCAATGATCTTCTTAGCTTCTTCGGCATTGGTGCCTTGCAAACGGACAATGATCGGAACGGGTATTTCTCCAATGCTTTTATAGGCAGAGACAATTCCTTGTGCCACTCTGTCACATCTTACGATACCACCGAAAATATTTACCAAAATAGCTTTTACATTCGGATCCTTAAGAATAATACGAAATCCTTGCTCAACAGTCTCTGCATCAGCCGTACCACCTACATCGAGAAAATTAGCCGGGTCACCACCTGACAGTTTGATCAGGTCCATGGTAGCCATAGCCAAGCCCGCTCCGTTTACCATGCAACCAACATTACCGTCCAGTTTTACATAGTTTAAGTCGTATTTGCCGGCTTCTACCTCGATCGGGTCCTCTTCGGTGATGTCGCGCATCTCTGCATAGTCGGGATGGCGATAAAGGGCATTATCATCCAATTTCACCTTGGCATCTACATCCACAATCCTGTCATCAGAGGTCTTAAGAACAGGGTTAATCTCGATCAATGACGCATCTATAGATTCATAAGCTTTATATAAAGCTGCTGTAAACTTTATCATTTCTTTGAATGCTTTGCCGGAAAGTCCTAAATTATAAGCGATCTTCCTGCACTGGAAACCCTGCAACCCGACCTTGGGATCAATTTCCTCCTTAAAGATCAGGTGGGGGGTTTTTTCCGCTACCTGTTCAATTTCAGTTCCTCCCTCGGTGGAATACAATATCATGTTTCTCCCGGTTTTCCTGTTCAGCAGCACACTTATATAAAACTCCAGGAGTTCACTCTCACCCGGATAATAAACATCTTCGGCAATCAGCACTTTATTAACTATTTTACCCTGAGGCCCTGTTTGAGGCGATACTAAATTCATCCCGATGATCTCACCGGCTTTCTCTTTCACTTCCTCTATTGTCCGGGCGAGCTTCACACCCCCGCCCTTTCCTCTGCCTCCTGCATGTATCTGTGCTTTGATCACCCACATTTGAGTGCCTGTTTGTTCTTGTAATTTTCTGGCTGCTTCAACAGCTTCTTCAGGAGTTTCGGCAACAATGCCCTCCTGGATTACTACTCCATAACTCTTTAGTATGGATTTTCCTTGATATTCGTGTAGGTTCATTGGTTGATTAATTGAATGGTTGATTTGTTTAACAGACTCTAATTACCCTATTTGCCAGACTAATATTTCTTAAGAATATCCACCACTTCTTTCCTGTCATTCTTCATAGCAATATCAAGAGGTGTTTTATTATTGTAGTTTTTCACAGTCAGGTCTGCCTTGTTGTTAAGTAATAATTCAACTATCTCGGTGTTTCCGGAGTAACAGGCATTATGCAATGGTGTTGTAATATCTTCATCCTTTGCATTTACATCGGCTCCATTTTTAACCAGTAATTTTACTATATCAACCTTGCCAAAATAACAAGCATCGTGCAAAGGTGTGATATCCCATTTATTTTTAGCATTAACATTTGCTCCGTTTTTTATCAATAATTTAACTATCCCGATATCACTTTTACTTGAAGAACAAGCATCGTGCAATGGTGTTACAGCATCGTTATCTTTCGCAAACACATCAGCAGCGTTTTTAACAAGAAGACTAACGATATTAAAAATGCCATTTTCACAAGCATTATGCAAAGGTGTAGTAGCTTCATTATCTATTGTATTTACATCAGAACCTTTTTCGATCAACAAATTAATAATATCGAGATAAATATCACCAAAAGCGAAATAACAAACATCATGCAAGGGGGTTTTACCTTCGATATTTTTAATATTCACATCAGCTCCTTTGTCGATCAACAACTTAATTATACTTTTATATTTCTCATCAGAAGCAAAGGCGCATGCTTTGTGCAAAGGGGTTGCTTTCTCAATATCCGGTAAGTTCACATTTGCCCCATGTTCGATCAATAAGCTTACAATATCAACATTACCGGAGATGCAAACCTTATGTAACGGGTTAATACCCATTGGTTCTTCAGTTTCCACATCAGCCCCATGTTCTAACAACAGTTTGACAATGTCGGTTTTCCCTGAAGTGCATGCCTCTAACAATAGTGTCTGACCTTTAATATCTTTAACATTCACATCAGCGCCATTTTCCATCAATATTTTAACAATGTCGCTATTACCTGAATAACAAGCATCATGCAAGGGTGTTTGACCATCTGTATCCTTCACATTCACATTTGCACCGTTCTCTAGTAATAATTTAACAACTTCAGTTGTAACATAGGTGTCACCTCTCAATGCAAAGAACAATGGAGTCCATTCATCCTTGTCTTTTGCATTTACATCGGCTTTGTTTTCAATTAGAAAACGGACTACATCAATGCTGCCTGAATAACAGGCATCATGTAAAGGAGTAACATCTTGGTTGTTTTTCACATTAACATCCGCTTTATTATCAATCAATATTTTTATTATTTCAACATTGCCAACGAAACAAGTATTATGTAATGGTGAAGAAGAATTTTCATCCCTTGCGTTTACGTCTGCACCTTTATTGAGCAATTTCGCCACTTCCTCTGCATTATTTGAGTCAATGGCTTTGAATAGCTGTTCGTTCAAATCTTGTCCCGTACATGGATTTATTTGCGGGATTGCAAGGTTTAAAAATATAAAAGAGGTTACTATTATTACAAATTGTTTAATCATAACATAATGTATTGTGTCGGAATTTCAAAAAATATATGAATTTTTAATTATTTTATGAAATTATGTCTTTTAAATAAAAATTCACTGTAAAAATAGAAATTTTTCCAAAGGGTGAAGAAAATAATCGTGAAAAAAAATGCATTTCCAGTTGAAAACGAATGTATATCCGATTTAAAATCGGATTTACTCAACAATAATAACCAGGTATTTAGAAGCACCCCAAAACTCATCGGGGTTGGTAATGACAAGCTTATCTGCTTTATCTTCACCTTCCATAGTGTAAGAAGCGATGGGATGGTTGGTAACCAGCCGGGCTTTTTTGCTGAAAATATCTATGGTTGTGATTTTAGTAATGTCAATCTTTGTAAAATATTTCTTATTGAAATCATCGGTAAGCTTTTCGGTTCTGCCTATTCCAATAAAGCCTCCTTCCTTGGTAACCACTCCCTGTTCTTTTAATTCCTTGAAAGTGCCGAAACAATAATATGCGGTGTGTAATTCCTTAACCTGTTGATCTACTACTTCCGTCTGTTTTTCGTATGCAACAGTTTTATCCTGGTACGCAACTGAAAGTGAGTCAAGCGAGATGTTTAAACCAGCCAACTCACTCTTTAAAGTACTGATATCCGCATCCTTTTCTTCTATGGTTTTGGTAAGGCGGGCTATCATCTTTTCAAACTCAATCATCTTTATGCCGGCATTTTTCAGCTTTTTGCTCAATGATTCAATCTTAAGCCTGTTGTCATCCATCAATTTATTGATCATCTGTATATCTTCAATGATCTTATCCCTCCGTGTTACCTTGAACTCGGTTGCATCCTTTGTGTTTAAAGCAATTATGCTCTCCTTCTGTTTGATAATATCCATGTTCTCTTCAATATCATTAAATGACTGAACAATTGTGACGATGATGGAATCCTTGCGGTTTGTCTCATCAATCAACTTTTGTTTTTCCTCGTTCAACTGTGCTATTTCGCTCTCCATTTGAGCCGTGTTGCAGGAGAATAGCACTGGGATAAGTAGTAGAAATAATATAGATTTTTTCATAATAAATAGATTAATAGTTAATAATATTGTTTACTTGTTACTGGTTGCTTGGTACTAGTGTCTGAGCAAATTAATTTTGGTGTATAAAATTTATATTAAACGCAAAACATGATAATGGTTAGATTGTTTAATTGTTTTGTGCTACACTGCAATTCAACAATTGAACAATTTAACAATAGAACAATGGGGCAATTGAACAGTGAATCTATTTTATTATCAATTCTACGGAATTTCAATGTTTTTAATGAACTTATATTGAAATCTGTCCTTTGTGCTTTTAATATACAGCTACTGGTCTGGCTTCTGGTTTTTTTGCTAATATTACAGGGAAGTAATCCCTGCCAGCCACCAGTAACCAGCCTTCGCAGGCCGTAGCCTGCTTTGGCAGGCAAAGGCCAGTAACCAGTGACTATATCATATTTTTTCTTTACTCAAATTTAATGCAATTTTCCTTTTTAATCAATCTACAAAGTTATGTTCTTAATGTTGCATAATTAATTTGCTAAGATACTAGATACTGGTCATTAGTCATTGTCATTATCAACTGCCTACTGTCAACTACCGACTGAAGACTGGGTTCCAGATGCAAAGATGGTAATTTTTTTATAATACAGCAAATTGCAAAAAAGCCATGTTATTCCTCAAACATATCCTGTGTTTCCCTGATCTTCTTCCTGTACCTGTTTATCTTTCTCTTAATCCTCGCCTTTTTATTTAACTTATCGTAGCTCTCTTGTATCTTTTGTTAATGATGTGAACATTGGGAACAGCTATAACTCTATCTTCTTGTAATATTTTGCCTGAGATATGGATAATGGTATCTGCATTGTTGGGCCGAGCAAAGGCTTCAGGTAAAAGGAAACCGCTAATAAGACAAAATAGTAATACATTTAGTATTTTCACATCCAAGCTATAAGGGTATATCTATAAAACGAAGATGTGATTTTATTATTTCTTATTTTAATCAAGTTACAAAGTTATGTTCTTACTTATCAACCGGTAATGAATTACCCAAAATAATTTCTGTCATATCTTTCTCCAAAGACTGACCAGGCGATTCTATAATCCTGCCTATCTCCTTGTTATTACTGTAAAAAATAAATGTAGGGACATATTGTATATCCATTCCTTTTTCTTCATTGGCAGGGCTTTTTTTCTGCCGGTCTAAGTTAATAAGGGTAAGATCTGATTCATCATAATTCAATGAGTCAAGGATTTTGTAAAAACGCGGTACCTGCTCCTTACTGTCACCGCACCAGGTTGCCATAAAAATTACTATTCTCACATCTTTATGTAAAGCATTAATATTTGCTAAATCCTCAGTTGCTAAACCATCAGTCGCTAAACCCTCAGGGTTTTTGGAAACCCTGAGGGTTTCTAATGTTCCTGTATCAACCCTGTATTCATTATATTCCTTTTCAAACCATGTCTTATAAGGCATTCCCAATAAGCCATTTCTGTCACACAACCCTATTAACATGGTATGGCCATCATCCGTTATGATCTCTTTATTCAGGGTATTTTGAGGTTCGGAAATTACCGGATGGATTTTAATACAATACAAAATAGCAAGAAACGTGATTATTAAAATTAGTATTTTTGATCTTTTATAGACTGTTGACATATCACATCCCCCCTTTCTGTTTCCTGCCCACAGCCACATCACCACTCACAGAAGTAACGTTCATCTGGTGAAGGACAAGGCGCAGGGCGGTAACGGCAAAACCTATCCGTCCCTCATTAACCGGAAGATTCTTGCTTTCGTATTCAATGAGTGTACCACTCGAAGATTTACAGATGACAGAACCATCTTTCACTACCAAACTCAGCAACAAGGTTTTATTGAAAAATGTTAATGGCAATGAGGTCTTTTTAAGTGTTTTAATAATGCCACCTTGCTTTAACAGTAATCTTACCTCTTCGTCCTTTTTTGAGAAGCTAAGAGCAATGCAACCATTGTTATCTTTCCTGAAGAATATATCAAACGAACTGCTGTCATACCCTTCACCGGGAGAAATGACAAGGTTCATTGAAAAGTTCGTGAGCAGGTATTTTGTGAATTCGCTGTACCTGGTTTTGTCATCATCAGCCAGTTGAGCGCATCCGCTCTCATTGAAGTACCAGGGTGAGGGGAGTTCACTATCGGCAGTATATTGATACCACCAGGTTGATTCCATGTTAAAATAGTCGGTAAACCAAAACGAAAGCAGTTCGCTGGCAGGAAGCCGGGTGCTGTCTAATGGCATGAAAGTATCGTGAGATACGATTAGACTGTCAAAAGACGCTTTGCTTTCAACCGAATAAAATCCTATCCTTCCTTTATTTGAATAGGCGGCATTTGCAAAAAAAACAGTGGTGGAATCCAGGAAACAGGAGATAGTATTGCCCGAGGCGTTAACTGCCATTGAATACCAGTTGTCAGTTATGTCAGTATCCAGTTTCTTTTCCTTTAAAATAAACCATCCGAATGGGTGCTTGCTATGATAAGCCAATTGGGCTTTGTTTGATTTTTTATGGATGCGGAAGAGATAAAAACCCTCATCCGTTTCCCTGAAAATAAGTCCTGCCCTGCTATCGCCCTCCTCGTTGGAAATTCTCAATTTGGCTTGCATCAGGTAGTTGTCCAATGTGGAATCCCCAAGGAAAATTGCATGTAGCACGGAGTTGCTTTCAAACTGGTGAAGAGCGCCTTCTTCCATGAACCATGTGTGCTCATCACCTCCACCAGTGCTTTGCTCCCATTTCTCAAACCTGTGCCGGTCATTAAAGTCTTCCTTTAACAGAATTGTTTCCAGCTCAAAGGAATTATTGCAAATTACTCTTTTCCATAAATTGTTGTCCTTAAACATAAATGAACTTTGTTCAATGTCCTTACCGGCTCGTTGGCTGGTGAATATCGAAAGCTCTTTTACAAGTATTAGCTTAACATCAATCTGCTGTCCAGCACTTAGTTTAAGTTCAGGATTAATCGTACGGTCCTGCATCCATGCCTCATATCCCTTTTTCATAACACACAAGGAATGCCATCCCTTCTTTATCCTAATATTTTCAGAAGGTGTTATTCCTTTATACTCCCAATCCACAAAAACAGAAGCCCCAGGTGGATCTGAGTTAATAGAGATAGTTGTCGAGTCTGTTCCGGTAGTATCAAGGGGATTCTTTTTAAGCAAATCGTTAAGAAAATGAGAAGGCACTGCAAAATTCATCCGTGTTGCCCCCCCGCTGATATTTACGATACCTATCACTTTCCCCTTTTCATTGATCATAGGCCCTCCGCTGTTTCCCCGGTTGACCACAGCATCAATTTGAATTCTTGTGAGTTCGTTCCTGTCATCGTGACGAAGAGCCGTCACAGCGCCCTTGCTTACAGTGATCTCGGGACCGCGTTGTATCACGGCAAATGTCTCGCCAAAAGGGTATCCAAATACCCAAACAGGCATGGACTCATTCAATTCTTCAAGGGTATCAACGTATAGAAAGGGAGTTCTAACCATGTTGCTGATGCCCAATACGGCTAAATCATTTTCCTTATCCACTGACACAATATAGGCATCATAAGCTTTATGATCCTGAGTACCACTATTGGAAACAATGCGTATCTCAACTATGGGAGCAGGGTAAGAAATGCTGTAATACGGAATTACAGATTGAATAACGTGATAATTCGTTACTACACACCCATTCCTGCTAATAAAAAAACCACTGCCTGTAGATGAAACTTCTTCTTCACTCAGGGGATAACGATGCTTGACCTTGACGTATACAGTAGCTTCTTTAATATTTTCAATCAAATCACCGGGCAGGGATTGAGAGGGAAGAATTGAATAACTTACAAATACAATTACGGAGATAAGGAATAGCTTTTTCATCATTCAAAGATGAGTAATAAAATTCACAGTTCAAAATTTTTCGTATCTATAACAACAAAACAAGTATTTTTGCCAATACTCACAGGTAAATACCTTTTTTGATGAGAGACAAATACATCATCGCCTTAGACCAGGGAACAACGAGTTCCCGTGCCGTCCTCTTTAACAGCAAAGGCGAAATTGAGGGAGTTTGTCAAAAGGAATTTACACAGTATTTTCCAAAACCCGGCTGGGTAGAGCATGATCCAATGGAGATCTGGGATACTCAATGGGAAGTTTTCTGCCGTGTGATAAAAGATAATAATATCAAACAATCTGATATTGCCGCACTGGGCATAACCAACCAAAGAGAAACAACAATAGTATGGGATAAACACACAGGAAAACCGGTTTGTAATGCAATTGTCTGGCAGGACAGGAGAACAGCCCCTATTTGTGAGTCATTAAAAAATGATTCCCTTGACGGCTATATAAAAGAAAATACTGGTTTGGTCATTGACGCTTACTTCTCAGGCACTAAAATAAAATGGATATTGGATAATGTAAAAAATGCACGAAAAAAAGCCGAAAACGGTGACTTGTTGTTCGGAACCGTGGATACATGGCTCATCTGGAATCTAACAGGCGGTAAGACACACGCGACAGATTATTCAAATGCCTCACGTACAATGCTTTATAATATCAGGGAGCTATGCTGGGATAAGAAATTGCTGAAAGCGCTTGACATTCCTGAGAGCATGTTACCGGTTGTAAGAGACTCATCCGGTGATTTCGGTAAGATGGATGCGTGTCACGGTTCAAAACCGTGGCACTCATCCAAAGAAGTCAACATTCCAATAACCGGAGTTGCCGGTGACCAGCAGGCAGCTTTATTCGGGCAGGCATGCTTTGAGCCGGGCATGGCAAAAAATACTTATGGAACGGGATGCTTCATGCTGATGAACACTGGAGATAAACTCCATTACAGCAAATCGGGTTTGCTAACTACGATTGCCTGGGGGATTGACGGTAAAATAAACTATGCCCTTGAAGGGAGCGTATTTATTGCCGGGGCTGCTATTCAATGGCTGAGGGACGGTCTCAAGATAATTGACTCCGCCCCTGAATCCGAGGACCTCGCAAAAAAAGCAGGTGATTCGGATAGTGTATATGTAGTACCGGCATTTACGGGTTTGGGAGCGCCCTATTGGGATATGTACGCCCGGGGAGCTATCTTCGGTCTGACAAGAGATACCGGAAGGGAACATATCGTAAAAGCCACTTTAGAGTCTATGGCGTACCAGACCAAAGATGTTCTGGATGCCATGCAAAAAGATTCCGGTATCCTGTTAAGAAAGCTCAGGGTTGATGGAGGCGCGTGTGCTAATGACCTGCTCATGCAATTCCAGGCGGATATTCTTGGAGTGGATGTTGAACGACCAGAAGTTATCGAATCCACTGCTCTTGGCGCAGCATATTTAGCCGGTATATCAATTGGAATGTGGAAAAAAGAAGAAATACCTAATCAACGGAAAGTTGATCAGGTGTTTGAACCAATGATGGATAGTAAAAAAAAGGATGATCTTTATAAAGGGTGGCGGAAGGCAGTTGGGAGGGTTATGGGTTGGGAGGAGAATCGTGGCAGTTGACAGTTGACAATTGACAATTATACTCAGCAAACATGAAAATGCAAACAATTACTCCACCGAAGTACGAAAAAAATACGAACTTACGAACTACGAACCGTTCGTAGTTCGTAAGTTCATAAAAAATTCGTAATTCGATGAAATAGTAACTTTCTTGCAAACTCAAACAGCATCAGTATAAAAAATGGGGAAGTGGGGAGAAGGAAAGAGAGAAACGGGGAGGGGGAGAAACGGAGAAACGGGGAAGGGCAATTGACAATGACTATGACAATGACAATAACAAATATCAAACATCCAATATCCAGTAACCAGTAACCAGTAACCAGCAACCAGCAATGAATCCTCTTTCATCATATAACAGGGCTTCGCTCTTAAAAAAACTATCATCCGAAGAATACGACCTTCTGATAATCGGGGGTGGGATAACAGGTGGAGGAATAGCTTTGGATGCGGCTTCGAGGGGGATGAAAACCGTACTTATTGAGAAGCAGGATTTTGCTGCAGGCACGAGCAGCCGCTCTACAAAGCTCATACACGGGGGTCTGAGATATCTTAAAAACGGGGAAATAGGGCTTGTGAAGAAAGTAGGCAGGGAAAGAGCGATTGTATTTCGTAATGCACACCATCTTGTTGTACCTGAAAAATTCCTTTTACCACTTGTAAAACACGGACCCTTCGGAAAATTTACCGCTTTGCTGGGTCTTTGGGTATATGATCTGCTTGCCGGAGTAATAAAAGAGGAAAGGAGAAAAATATTTTCCAAAAAGGAAACACTTGAAATAGAACCATTACTCAGAAGTGATGATCTCAAAGGCGGCTGCATCTATTATGAATACCGTACCAATGATGCGCGGCTCACTATTGAAATTATTAAAACAGCAGTTAAATACGGAGCGGATTGTATAAATTATGTAAAAGCTGAGAATTTTCTTTATAAAGATAATAGAGTAACCGGAGTAGAATGCAGGGACATGCTTGCCGGGCAAAACGTTCATTTCAACGCAGGTAACCTGAACTGGAAAAATACTTTTACAATAACAGCAAAGCAAACAGTTAATGCTACCGGACCATGGATTGATAATATTCGCATAGTTGATGATTCATTAGAGGGAAAACGGCTGCACCTTACCAAAGGCGTACACCTGGTCGTACCCGGGAAACAGCTTCCGATAAAACAATCAGTTTATTTTAACGCACCTAACAACAGGAATGTGTTTGCCATACCGCATGGAATTGTTACATATATCGGAACTACCGATACCGATTATTCCGGCAACCTTGAAGATCCGCCCGTTTCGCGCGATGATGCTGATTACCTTATCAATTCAATAAACTTAATATTCCCCGGTGTAAAGCTTTCTATCAGTGATGTCATCTCAAGCTGGGCAGGCATAAGACCTTTGATACAACAGGAAGGGAAGTTGCCTTCTGAAATATCTCGAAAAGATGAAATTTTTATCTCACAAAGCGGCTTGATATCCATTGCCGGAGGCAAACTCACCGGTTACAGGAAAATGGCAAAAAGAGTGGTGGATATGGTAAATAAGAACCTGCATGCAACCTTCGGCTTTCCAAAAGTTAAATGTAAAACAAAAAATATTGTAATATGCGGAGGAGAAATAGATGTGGTTAGTAATTATATACTTGAGGTCTCAAATAAGATATATGCTTATGGTTTGGGAAAATATGATGCGGAATACCTTGTGAGAGCTTATGGCAAACAAACTGATATTCTTTTAGAAAAGTTTTATGAGTTCATTACAGCAAAGACCGGTGCGGTTTTGCCTGATGGCCTGGCAAGCCGAGAAACCGCATCGGTCTCGAATGAGTTAATGCGTGACACGGTTTTGAACCGTGCCACGCAGCTGAAAATTCAACTGGCAAGAGCGGAATTGTGGTTCGCGGTAAATTATGAGGCGACATTTAATTTGAAAGATTTCTTTACCAGGCGTACCGGTAAACTTTATTTTGAAATACAGTCAATAGAAATGCTTTTAATCCCTCTTTTGCAGGATATGAAAGATTATCTTGACTTGACCGATGATGAATGCAAAGTTCAAAAAGCAGAAATGGAAAAAGCTTTGGTTGAGTGCAGGACTTTTATTTGAAAAAAAAATAATCAAAAAAGTTAATAGGATTGTTTCTCAATAATACTAAAATTTGTATCTTTGTTATCCCGAACAAAATCTAAATATGAACTTACAATATATTTCAGACAGTAAAGGCAAAACAACAGGTATTTTTATCCCTATTAAGGACTGGGAAATGCTCAAAAAAAATCATAAAGGGCTTGAAGAAGAATATGCTGAACCTACTAAACAGGAAATTTCAGATGGGATTAAACAAGCCGTTAAAGAAGTTAATTTGATTAAAAAAGGAAAACTAAAAGCCCGGCCAGTAAAAGACCTTCTTGATGAACTTTAATGTAAAATCCATTCCGTATTTTGAGAAACAAGCCAAAAAGCTTTTAAAAAAACACCCTTCTTTTAAAGATGATTTAGCCAATCTTATTGACTCGCTTGCTATTGATCCTAAACATGGTACTCCTCTCAGTAAAAGAAAATTTTTGAAATTCCGATACGTTTAATTAAAAAAAGAATTAAGACATGAAACTACATCAAATGTTAACCCAGCTCCGCAAGGAGCAGATCAACACCTGGTTTGACCTGGGCTTGTTTATTGACAAGACAAGGGAATCCCGTAGAACTCAAACCTATTTAAACAAAGAAGTAAATTTACAGCGAGGAGCTCTCTCTTCACCAACTGGCGGAGTGGGTAAAAGTAAAGGATCATTTAAAGCATTTAAACGCAAAATATCTAAAGGAGGCATATCATTCATCACCTTCCATTATTCGATTGACGGTGTAACTATTGAGATCCAGAAATATGCCAAAGCATTAAGAAATATCATGCCAGGTGTGCCTATACATTATCTTGCCGGTGACATTTTGCCTGTGGCAGAACAGTTTATAGACAGCTCATGTCATAAGCAAGTTATCAAAGAGATCAATGGTTTTGATAGTTGGGAGCTATATCCTGACTTTTTCTTTACCAAGATGGAAAGAGGCAGTAAAGAATACAATGAGTTGATCATTAAGTTCTGGAAAGATGTTCTTAATATTATTGACAAGCTTGGAACGTATATAGAAAAAAATAATATCCGGCTTTTATGGGTGATCAATGCTTGTTCTAATCCGGGCAATGTCTCTTTGTCTTTTGCTTTGGCTTTGTTATCAGAATATCTGAGGATCCCTGTAATTAATAATAACCATGATTTTTACTGGGAAGGCGGCAACAAGAAGATTGATATTAAAACAAAAGGATTAAAACCCGGTCCCAGGGATTTTTTCTTCTTAAACTCACATATTGGCGAATTTTTCTCACTAATTGAGGTCTTATTCCCCTGGGAATCGCCCTCTTGGATAAATGTCAATATCAATAATAGCCAAAGCAGGCATCTTATCGAAACAAACGGGCACAACCCTGCAAATGTTAGTGAAATATGCACTTCCATTGATACATCTGAATATACTATTCTTGACAAGCGGGTAAAGGTAAAGGCATTCATGCAGGTACAAGCGATGCTGAGCAACTATAAGAAAAACCTCCCTGTACATAAGACTGAAGCTGTTATAAAAGCCGCACCAGCTTCACCCGATCCCATGCTCCTGGGAGCAAAGAAATCCTCTTCATTCGATTTTGTAAATAACAACATAGTATTTCTGCAGCCAACACGTTTGATGCCTAGAAAAAGGATCGAGATCAACTTCAAGTTGATCCGCAAACTCTTTGAAAATGATAATTTTACTGCAAAATTTGTGAGCAACCCAAACCTGAAGCTAACGCTTTTAATAACAGGTCCTATCCCCATGGGTCAGTATGAGTATTTCCTGAAATTACTGCGTTATTTCTCGGATTCACTGGAAAAAATACCACCTGTTTTTAGAAACCGGGTCTTCCTTGCCTTTTTGTTCAGTGAATTTGATAAAGAACGTTTTACAAAAAGGGTTGAACAACCGGTTAACATACCTGAGCTATACAATATGTCATCATTGATAATGCTCCCAAGCCAAACCGAAGGCAGGGGGCTGCCGATCATTGAATCTACTTCCTGCGGTGTGCCGATCTTTTGCAGAAGATACGACCCTGAAAAAGTTTATTCAGAAGTTATCGGGGAACATTTGGAAGAAAAGGACCGCTTGAAAGTATTGGAGTTTAGCGGAAGCCATATTAGCAAAGAACTGGCAGAAAAGATCATTGACAGGGTATTCTTTCCGCAAAATTTCATTGATGAAATTGAGCACAACAGGAGGGCGGTTCAAAAGCGCTACAGCTTAGAGACGCTTACGGACAACACGGAGGAGATCCTTAATAAACTTTATCTTCAGCTTAAACCGGATGAGGAATCGGAAAAACTCACTACCCGGTTAATGAAACAATATAAAAAAAGCATCTCTCCCGGTGATAAAGATACCGGGTACCTGATCAATGACAAAAACAGGCATTTCCTCCCGGGTTACGGACGGCTGGCGTTCATGGCACTTCTTAAGTCACTGATAGACCCGAGCTTCTTCAGGGTGGAAGAACAGCTGATCCGGGGAATGACCATGCGTTTTGCCAAAAAATTGATTGATGAAGACCCGGGTTCGAAAAACTTGGATACCGAAAAACTGCACCACTTTTACAATACCGTTGACAACATTTTTTATCATCACAAAGGCGATTTTAAGACACGGCACGACCATTCATTTGCATACCGGCACCGTAATGAAAAATATTATCCCTATCATGACTTTACATTCCAGGAGCTAGCCGGATTAGTAAATATGATATATAACAAAATTGCATCCCCGGCAGGAAACAAGGAATTTGAGAGGATCCCGCACTTTTTTACCAACTGGGACCTGGCAATGTTCCAACTCACTAATAGCTCAAACCTGGCAATAGACGATCGTGAACGGCTCGCTGATAAGCTGCGGGCTAATGTTCCTGTCTCTTATTTTCCCGGAGAATACATTAAATATGAATTGGAGTTTTTTGTAGTACATCCTGTGAGAACAAGGTTGAAATTAAAAATAGATGAAGAATTAACCGAAAAACATCTGAAAAAGCATCATAAGTCCATTGCCCCTGTATTTATTTTCTGCCAGGAAAAACCGCTTGGGAAATGGTTCACTGCTAAGGCGTTGGATAATTATATCGCCAATACAAATAATAACGAGTTGAAATTAATTTATAAATACGGAATTTGTAAAGTTGTAACAACCAAACAATGGTGTGTGGGTGTACATTTTACTCAATTGGGAAAATATGCCTTAAAAGTTCTTGGAAGAGTGAAAAAGGAAAAAGGATTTATTATCACCAATGGAGATAACGCACCGGTTATGACAGATATAATTGATATAGATCGTTTCCATATAGGAAGAGTAGACGAAGGAAAGGAAGAGACAAGCAGGATAATGGGAATACCAGCAGGTGACGGTTTTATACAATTTGTTCCTGCCGGCATCAGGACCACCCTCGCCTATCCTACCCCGGTCCAAACTGCAAAAGATTTCAGTGATGCACTCAATAGCAACTTATTTAAAAAGCTGTCAAAAAAGCTTGGAGAAGAGAAGATCTTTGAGCTGCTGAAAAAAGATGCTGAAACAAAAGGGACACCTATAAAGACTTTCCTTCCGGATCTTGAAAGTGAGATTGAGAACAAGAAGAAAAAGAGTGATGTGACCTATTCTTTTGTCAGCGGGGCATATAAGGACAAATTGCCTTGGAGCGGGGCAATTGCTAATGTGGATATCAGCGGATCTTCAAAGAAATGGAATTTTGCCACATTCACCCCGTCAGAAAAAAGTACTGATAAGCATGGTTTAGGTGGAAATACAATGCCAGTTACGGAATTCATTAAAGAATTTAACAGCAATTTTAATAAGAAAGCTCAGATTGGCTGGAATGGCGGCTATATCCTGAATCCAGAGCTGGTCGGTAAATTGGGCTTGCCCGAATCTTATATTGGTTCACCACTGGGATTGCTGATCTCCGATGGGGAAGTTATCAGCCCACCGCTGTTTAACAAACCGGCATTGATCATTTATTCCAATGGTATATTGGATATCAGGAGGGTGAATTGCATGAACGGGCTGACAATCACTGATGGTAAACATATAATTGATTTTGATAAACAAAATTACAATAAACCTCACGTATCCCTCTCAGTAGGAATTCAGAGTGGGCTCTCCCCTCTCCTTCGGGAAGAAGCCAGTGGGGATGTCTCCCCTCTCCTTCGGGAAGAAGCCAGTGGGGATGTCTCCCCTCTCCTTCGGGGAGGGGCCGGGGGAGGGGTGGCTTATTATGATCTTATGTATGATGAGGAAAATATTTTAGGAAATGGTAATATAATTATCCGTTTAGCCGGAAATACTATCAAAGAAGTTATTCATACAAAAAAGGATGAGGAGGTAAAAATTATTCCGGTCGGATTGACTTTATCCATACCTGCAAGTCAATTCCCAAAAGAATGGTACAAGGTTGAAAAGAAACTTACAATTCTGATGAAACCGGGTAATAACGGCTCCGGTAAGCCAGCCGGGAAAGATATAATAAATTGGGAGCAAATAGCTCATGCCGTTGAAGCAGGCCCTATGTTGCTGAATAACGGGAAAAACTGTATAGACATGAAAGAGGAGGGCTGGAAAACGCGTAATTCGATCAATACCCAGGCAGCGAGATTGGATTTTACCGATATGAGAGGCCCTAAAATAGCAGTGGGGTTGGACAAAGCAGGAAATCTGTCCGTCTTAACGATAAACGGGCGAATAAGAGAATCCGTAGGCGCTACACATCACGATATGGGTGAAATAATGAAGGAATTTGGAATTCAAAAAGCCATGGGTTTCGATCCCGGAGGAAGCAGTACATTAGTAGTAGACGGAAAAACCCTGAACATATCTCCCTATAACAGCCACTACGAAAAAGACATCTACTCCCTCCCCCCCGAACCCCGCGCTGTTGCCAATGCTGTTATTGGATGGCAGGAGTAGGTGTTGCGGATTGATTGGATTGCATGATTGCATGATTGCATGATTGCATGGGGCATGGGGCATGGGGCTTGCGAGTTCGAAGTTCGGACTTGAGGTTATCCAGGCACTCCCGTAGCATTAGCGTAGTACCACTACCGGGATATTTTCGCATGTTGTATTAAATAGCATTAAAACAATAAAAAGTCCATTAGATTTACTATCTTTGGGGTGATAAACATATAAGAGATTTAAAGAACATTAATGTCCTTTATCCCTACGTTGAACAGTGCAACAAATAAACATAAGGCAAACTACTTAGTGTCCGTCTATAAAGTCCGAATGTTTGGATGAATTTTAAAATTACAAATTACAAGTACCAAATAACAAATAAATCACAATGCTCAAAAACTCAATGACCAAAACTGTTTCGGTCATTTGATAATTGATATTT
>JBDRNO010000294.1:0-11731 GCA_043811005.1 Bacteroidota bacterium
CCACTTTATCTTGTAAGAAAAGGAATTGGAAATTCAAACCTCGCAAATAATGGGAATATAAAATACTTTGGAGAAGATCTGGCGGAATTTAAGCCTGACAAACAACCCATCGGGTACGAAGAGGGGAAAGAAGGATCTTTCACAAAACACGAAATACAGCTTCAAAAAGGCGACACCCTTTATCTTTTATCTGACGGCTATCAAGACCAATTTGGTGGTGAAAAAGGCAAGAAGTTTATGACAAAACGATTGAAGCAATTGTTTATTGATATTAATGATAAAAGCATGAGCGAGCAGAAAGAAATTCTCAACAGCACAGTTGAGGATTGGAAGGGTAGCGGAGAACAAGTGGACGATATTTGTATTATTGGCGTACAGGTTTAGTTTTCCGGAGATAAACAGCGGCTCGTTCAATGTGGAAAAGTTGTCCGTAGTAAACTGTCAGTGATTCATAACCCCCAGGTTCCAACCGTTTCAAGGTTTGTTTCAACCTATTCCATGCTTTACTGTCCACTACCAATTGGTATTTGCCCTTTTCCCCTTTCTTGTGGACAAATAGGCGCACTCTATAACGTTTTAAAGTTTAAGAACTTTAACCTTTTCAACTCCCTCAGAACTAGCTACGCTAACAACATAAACACCTTTGGCAAATGAACTCATGTCTACATTTATCTGATCATCGAATGCTATTAATTCCAGGACAACTTGCCCTGAAAAATTTCTAATGCGAATAGCATGGTAACGGTCAATTGACTCATTAAATGAGATTGTAAAGTGATCTTTAGCAGGGTTTGGGTAGATGTTAAATGTGTTGTTCTGTAAACTTTCACCTAGGCCTGTAACGATCATTGTAACACAAGTTGAAGTATCTGAGCAACTTCCTGAACTTATAATTACAGCATAATCTCCATTCGTAGTTACAACATAACTTTGGTTTGTTTCTCCAACAATTGCCGAATTCCCATTTCCACAATCTATCCATTGGTAAATTGCACCTCCTTGACTGGCTATGATGGCATCATTTGTTTGGATAACAGCCGTATCCACAGCGCCAATCGTTAAGTTCAGGCTTATAACCGAATCACAGCCAACGGCATTTCCACCCACCAGCGTATGCGTAGCAGTATTGTTGCTTGAGGTATAGGTAAGTCCGTCAATCCAGGTATAGGTTTCGCAAGCAATCTGAGTATCAATTCCTGATGAGCTGCTGTTGATGGTTAAGTTTAAGGTAACTACCGAATCACAACCAACAGAATTCCCCCCCACCAGGGTATGCGTAGCTGTAGTGTCACTGGATGTATAGGTATTCCCATCTATCCAGGTGTAAGTATCACAAGCAGTTTGCGTATCCGTCCCTGCTGTGCCGTTGCCTGTCAGGTTTAAAGTAACCAGAATATCGTAGGCACTTCCACTGCCATCATCGGCATCTACAACAATGTAATACGTTTGACCGGCAACAACATTCGTATAGGTGGCGGATGAGGAAAAAACCGTGCCTAAGCAATCATAAGGATCACAACTTCCTAAAATATATACATCCAAATCACCTGTAAAATTAGAGAGAGTTGCTGTAATGCTTCCTTCTCCGCATGGTACGATTGAATGAACCCTTTCAGGCCCTGTTTCCGTCCAGGTGTTACAGCCAAAAGTTGAAATGATTGAAGCAGCGGAAGAACTTGCTCCGCTATAGGTGATTCCATCAGTTAATGGAACAGCACTACTACAATCCAAGGAAGGGAATTGTGCATCCAAACATCCCGGGAGGCCTATACCGCCAGCTGCCGTAAGTACCATTAGGCCAATACTATCTATTTCCATTGCCGTAAGATGGGTTCCTTGTCCAAACCCGGACTGAGGGAAAACTATATAATCAATAATCTGCAGAGAAGTTCCGCCAGTTCTTGGACTGTTATTAATTCCCAGCGCTGTAGCTAAATACATGGATCCCTCACCTAATTTTCCTCCGGGGCCGGTATCTGCTAAGTAAGCATAGCTTACATTTCCATTGGTTATGTTTTTGACATAGGCAAGGTCACCCATTGAAATATTCCCCAATGATTGCAAGGCAGATGGCATGGCGATATAGGGTATGTTTTCAGAATCCACATATCGTAGGGGGTTAGTGTCTAAATAACCCGATTGAACCAAAGAGGTAGTTGAAACATACATTCCCGGGTATGGATCACCTGAACCCTGGATAACCGGATCTCCATTAACATCAGTCACAATTCCCCACCAATTCCCTGGATAACCTGCATTAGCAGTCCAATCAAGGCCAGAATCGTTAGGACCATATGCACGGGGACTTCCGTCTGCATCAATAGACATTTTAGCCCTATATAAAATTGCTCCACTAGAGTCGTGTTGATAGACATCAAAATCCTCAATTGCAGTTAGGTACGTTAAGTCGCAATTTAAGCTTTGAGCACTACCAATAAAAGGGCTTAACAAAACAAATAAAAATGAAAGGATTTGATTAATCTTCATATCCACTAATTAATTGGGAAATTCTAAATTGGTAAAGAGTGTAAAAATACGAATAGGTTGCGAAATAGCAAAAGGGATAAACCCAATTAAAATATACTGTTATCCCAAAGCGATTTCCGTTAATTCCTATATTTATAAAGGATAAAACAATTTGCCAGCCATAGATCATGATTTAGATATTGACATTAATATTGCTCCTGCTGTCCGTAGTATGCCACTACGGACAAATAGGCTGCTTTAATTCTTAAATAGAAACAAATCTTAATTAAAAAAGCAATATATTGCTTTTTATTACGTATATTTGCATTTAATTAGCAATATATTGCTTATGAACTACAATATTTCATTAAATCAGGATATACTCTCGGACTTAGGTAAAAAGCTAAAGCAGCACCGCCTAAACCAGAACCTCTCTTCGGGGGAATTAGCTAAGAAAAGCGGTGTTAGCGTAAGAACAATCACAGGGTTTGAACGAGGCGAGAAAAATATTTCGCTCCTAAATTTAATCGAGTTACTTCGGGTGTTAGGGCTAGTTAACAACCTTAGCGAACTACTACCAGAACTTCCAACAATCAGCCCTCTGGAACTGATAGAAATCGAAAAGAAAATAAGAAAAAGACATTGATGTTTTTACCAAACTGCAATACATCGGATCTCGTGGTATGGGAGCTCTTGAATATCGTCCCGCTACTGAAACTGAACAAACAGACGATGTAATTTCTTTGGAAGAAATCGAAAAAATAACGATTTTAGCAACAAAGGGAAAAGAAGCACTCAACACCAATCTCCAAGACAAAAAAGCATTGCTTCAAATTCTTCATATAGGTGCTTCTGCCGGGGGTGCTAGGGTTAAAGCATTAATTGCCATAAACAAAAATAGCGGAGATATAAAATCTGGTCAACTACAGCTCGGAGCTGATTATGAATATTTTTTAATAAATGGGTTGATGGGCATAATATGAGGGTGAATAATAAAAGAACTGGAATTACTTATACTGATCTAATGGTTGTTGGAAAGAAATTCAACATCAAGAAACGTAAGGATATATTCGAAAAGATAAAGTCGGTTGTTGACACATTTCAGGATTATGCCAAAAGAAACTATGTTATACAAGATCTAATCAACGAGGTTGAGAAAAATCGGCCAAGAATCGAAATTAAATAATAGGCGAATCTGAGAACATAAGTATCTATTAGGAAATAATAATTAATAAAACACCAACATTTTGTAAAGAAAATTTGCTCGCTACACTGCGCAAAATGCTTTACAATGTCCGTTATATGTATATGTCTGCCTTATTTCAAGAAGAAAAAAAATTTGGGCAACACATAACAGCAAGCAGCCATTTTTTTGTGCTCCGTAGAGAATAACGAAATAAAATATAAACCTTTTATACTGAGCAAAGCCGAAGTATGAAAATCAAACTTTATAATAAGACGCTTTTTACAATTGTAGCTTACCTTACAATTAACTTCTCCTTTTCTTTTTTATCTGCTTCAGCATTTTTATCCTCCGTAGCTTTAGCGAAGGAGGAAGCAAAGGCAGGTTCGCAAGACAGGACGAAGACCAGTGGTGAGCGAAGCCGAACCATCAACTCCCTTGAAATAGTGCTCCAAACAGCCAAAGATGACACAACCCGCATCAACACACTTAACAAACTGGCTTGGAAGTTTGAATATACCAATCCTGACACCGCCATTTATTATTCCAGTCAGGCGCTTGTCCTGGCAGAAAAAGCTGCTGCATCGCCTGACGAAGATTTAGCGAAGGCAGGGGAAAAGAAAATAGCCATTTCCTATCACAATTTAGGATGGTTTAACTACTCAAAAGGAAACTACCCTCTTGCCTTAGAACATTATAACAAAGCATTAAAAATAAGCGAACAACTAACTGACAAAAAAAACATTGCCACTACCCTCGGCAACATCGGGCTTGTTTCCTGGCAACAGGGTAATTATACCAAAGCATTAGAATACTATTTCAAAGCATTAAAAACATTTGAAGAACTGAACGACAAACAACATATTGCCACTGCCCACGGCAACATCGGGCTTATCTATGCTGACCAGGGCGATTACCCCAAAACATTGGAATACTATTTCAAAGCATTAAAAACATTTGAAGAGCTGAACAATAAACAACATATTGCCTCTGCCCTCGGCAACATCGGGCTTGTCTATTGGAATCATGGCGACTCCCAAAAGGCATTGGAGTACTTTTTCAAAGCACTGAAAATTGACGAAGAAATCGGAAATAGAAACGGTATTGCCGCAGACCTCGACAACATAGGGCTTGTCTATAATAACCAGGGTGATTACCCCAAAGCGTTGGAATACTATTTCAAAGCACTGAAAATTGACGAAGAACTCGGAAATAAAAGCGGTATTGCCATAGATCTCGGCAACATCGGGAATGTCTATAAAAACCAAGGCAACCTGTCAACTGATGACTCAGTTCGCCAGGTAAACTACTCCAAAGCTCTGGAATGCCTTTTCGAAGCACTGAAAATGAATGAGACGCTGGGAAATAAATACAATATTGCCGGATGGCTTGGCAACATCGGATCGCTATACACACAGCAAAAAAAATACCCCGAAGCCGAGCGCTACCTGTTACAGGCACTGGAAGTTTCTACTGAAATTGGAGCGCTTTATTTACAGAATTATCACCACCAAAATCTCAGCGATCTTTATAAGCAAACCGGACAAGCTGCCTACGCTGCCGGAGACATGGCAGCTTCTGCAGCCGAGTACAAAAAAGCCTACGAGCACCACATTGAGTATTCTGCTGCTAAAGACAGCTTATTTAATGAAGAAAAGAGCAAAGACATAGGTAAATTAGAAGCAAAAAAGGAGTACGACAAACAACTGGCGCTGCAAAAAGTCAAGCAGGAAAAGCAGGAAGCACTGGCAGAAGCAGAGAGAAGACAGCAGAGGATTATTATTTATGCCATAAGCGGTGGTTTGATTATGTTACTGGCTTTTGTCCTTTTTCTTTACAATCGCTTCCGCATAATCCGCAAACAGAAAAACATCATACAAAAACAAAAAGAAATAGTTGATGAAAAAAATAAAGACATCACCGACAGCATTCGTTACGCAGAACGCATACAAAATGCTATTTTACCTTCAGATGAATATATCAGTGATATTTTCCCGGATGAAAGCTTCTTCGTCCTTTTCAAACCAAAAGACATTGTGAGCGGAGACTTCTACTGGGTTGGTACGGTGAACCAATATTTACTTTTCTCGGTAATAGACTGCACAGGACATGGAGTGCCGGGCGCCTTCATGAGTATGATCGGTAACGACTTGCTAAATGTGATAATCAATGAAAAGTACATAGCCAATTCAGGCATGGTGCTCGATGAGCTTGACAAAAAACTGCAGGAGTGCCTGTCACAAATTCCAAAAACCCGGAAAAACATTCCTCACAAGCCATTTGATTTTACAGGAGAAATAAAAGATGGAATGGATATGGCTTTTTGTGCCTGGGATATTAAGAGTAATATTTTGCATTATGCAGGGGCGTTTAATCCAATGTATTTATTCCGCAGAATTAATGAAAAACCACAACTATTGGAATTCAAGGCAGACAAAAAACCCATTGGCTTTCATTATGAAGAAAAAAAGCCCTTTACCAACCATAAGATAGATATACAAAAAGGAGATACCCTTTACATCTTCTCAGACGGTTACCCTGACCAGTTCGGCGGGGAGAAAGACAAGAAATTTTCATTTAAAAGATTTAAGGAATTACTGCTTTCTATTCAAGACAAGACAATGCAGGAACAGAAAAAAATACTTGATCGAACAATAGAGGATTGGAAAGGAGATAGTGAACAAATAGACGATATTTGTGTGATTGGAGTGAGAATTTAAAAATAAAAAGAATCCTAATAAGAACTTTACTTCGTGAATTTATTAAAATATGAAAAAAGAACAACCTGATACATTATTCAACAAAGAAATATCTTTTGATGAATTCAAAAGGGAAGTATTAAATGATTACCGGACAGTAAATGAAATCAGGCAAGTTAGTTTGCCTGGAAGAAAAGAAGAGCAAACCGGTAAGGCAAGTTCATATACTTTCGTTGAAGGAACGGAAGTGGCTCAGCTTGCCATGGCTAAACAATTCAGGAATGGAGATTTTCATACCGGCTATTACCACGATCATTCCTTTTTTATAGCTGCCGGTTTATTAACCGTTCAGGAACTTTTCTCTCAGCTTTACACCCAAAAAGATGTAGATGCTAACCCTTCACCTGCAGAAAGACATACGAATACGCTTTTCGGCACACGCTTACTGGATCCTGACGGAAGCTGGAAAGACATCACAAAAATGAAAAATTCATCTGCTGTTCCTCCCTCTACGGGCAGTTTGATGCCTCGCTTACTTGGTTTGGCTCATGCATCAAAAATATACAAGGGAAATAAAGACCTTTATCATCTGAAGCAATTATCAGATCATGGTAATGAAGTGGCTTTTGGAACAACAGGAATTACAGAAACTTACCGGGGACTATTCCCTGAAGCATTTAATGCTGCCTGCACATTACAGGTACCATTAGCGCTGTCAATATTGGATTACGAATATGGGTTGCCTGTTACCTCGAAATACCCGGGTACAAATGATGGATATGAAATATTTAAAGTTAAAGGTTGGGATTACCCGGCGCTTTGTGAAGTATATGAAAAAGCTGTTAAACTTGTAAGAAGTAATCAAATACCTGTTCTTATCCATATTGTCGAAATAACACAGCCGCAAAGTCATTCCTCATCCAACCGGGACAAAAAATATAAATCAATAGAGAGAACTCTATCAGAAAAAAATATTGATTGCCTAGGGAAAATGCGTGAATGGATCCTTGCCACAGCAATTGCAACCGAAAAAGAACTGGATAAAATTGAAGAAGATGCAAAAAAGCATGTTATTGATGCCCCGAAAGCGGCACTGAAAGGAGTAACGCAACCTATAAAAGACGAGATCAATGAAGTATCAACCATGTTTGATGAAATTGCCTCACAAAATAATAACGAAGTTAAACCCACCTATAATCAAAATGCGGAAATGGTTGATGGCAGGGTCATCCTGAGAGACAATTTTGATGCTATTTTAGCACAAAAGCCTGAGGTACTGGTCATTGGTAAAGATGTGGGGCAGACGGGTGGTGTTAATCAGGGATTAGAGGGCTTGCAGGCGAAATACGGAGAACTCAGAGTGTTCGACACCGGTATTAGTGAGGCAACATTGGTGGGACAGGCAACCGGGTTGGCGTTGAGAGGACTGCGGCCTGTTGTTGATATTCAAGATATTGATTGCTTGCTCAATGCAATCCATATTATGAGAAACGACCTCGCTACGCTTCATAAAAGGACCAATAGCGGACAAAAAGCGCCTGTTATTATTCGTATCCGCGGAGGGATACGGCATTCCGGCTCTCATATTGGCATGATCATTAGTGCACTAAGGGGAATATATGTTTGCGTACCGGGTAATATGACACAGGCAGCCGGCTTTTACAATACCCTTCTAACTTCCGATGCCCCCGGGTTGATCATTGAATCATCGAATGA
Source organism: Bacteroidota bacterium (assembly GCA_043811005.1). GTDB lineage: Bacteria > Bacteroidota > Bacteroidia > NORP154 > NORP154 > JBDRNO01. Next base: position 8,065 of record JBDRNO010000294.1, read on the forward strand.
TTACAATTTAAAAGAAAAAATGCCCTCCAACCCTGGAGAATTTAAGCCCCCCCTTGGTGCTCCGGAAATATTGAATGAAGGGACTGATATAACGCTGGTAACTTATGGTTCTATGTGCAAAATAGCTGTAGATGCTGTTCAACAATTATCTGAAGTAAATATTTCTGTTGAATTAATAGATGTGCAAACACTTCTCCCATTCGACATTCACCACAAAGTGGTTGAATCTCTCAAAAAAACCAACCGTATTGTCTTCATTGACGAGGATGTCCCGGGAGGCGCTACTGCCTATATGATGCAGAAAGTCATTGAGGAACAAGGAGGTTACAACTACTTAGACTCCAAGCCAAAAACGCTTTCTGCCAGGGAACTTCATCCTGCTCAATGTACTGATGGGAATTATTTCCGTAAACCAAGTGTTGAGGATATTTTTGATGTGGTGTATGAGCTGATGAATGAAGCAAACCCGGGTAAATATCCTGAAATATATTAAACTTCTATTATTGGAATTCGATGTATTTGTATAAAAAACGTAACTATGCTTACTAAATTAGCGTTAAAATAGTAACTAATAATTTTCAATATGGTAAATTATAAGAACATCATCACCCTTGAACCTGACAAGAGAGGGGGTAAACCTTGTATCAGGGGTATGAGGATTACTGTTTATGATGTGTTATCATGGCTTGCTTCGGGAATGAGTAAAGAAGATATCCTGAAAGATTTTCCTGAACTAACTAAAGAAGACATTCTTGCCTGTCTTCAATTTGCTGCAGAAGGTGAAAAGCAGTCATTATATGAACTCCATAAGTGAAATTACTCTTCGACCAAAATATTTCCAGATATCTTATTGTCCTATTAGAGGATTATTTCCCTGATTCAAATCATGTTTTTGAATTAGGACTTCAAACTGCTACAGACATAACTATTTGGAAATATGCCCTTGAAAATCATTATACAATAGTTACTCAAGATTCTGATTTTTATTTCCTAACTTTAATTTATGATTTTCCTCCCAAAGTTATATGGCTACGTTATGGTAATACTACTACACAATTCATTTTTAACGTCTTTAGAAAAAAACACCAAATTGTTGTAGAATTTATTAATAGTGAGCAAAATGCATGTTTAGAGCTATATTGATAAATCCATGTCTAAAAAGATCACCGAATCCGATTCCTGTTACGACCATCTTGAGAAGATGAGCGTAATGGACTTGTTGATTAACATCAACAACGAGGATAAAACCGTTGCCCATTCTGTTGAAAAAATATTACCTCAAATAGAAGCCCTGGTAAATGTCATAATTAATAAAATGCAAAATGGCGGCCGGCTTTTTTATATCGGTGCCGGAACAAGCGGCAGGTTAGGGATCGTGGATGCTTCGGAATGTCCTCCCACTTATGGTGTTGAGCATGGTTTGGTTATGGGTTTAATAGCAGGTGGCGATGGCGCTGTTCGAAAATCTGTGGAGTTTGCTGAAGACGACCCCGAAGGCGGATGGAATGACCTGAAGAAACACAATATCAGCGAAAAAGATGTCGTGATCGGCATTGCCGCCTCAGGTACTACTCCTTATGTAGTTGGTGCATTACAGAGATGCAACCAGCACAAAATCATAACCGGAGCCATCACCTGCAACCCTGACAGCCCTCTGGCTATGGAAGCATTATATCCCATAGAAGTTGTTACAGGGCCTGAATTCGTTACCGGCAGCACCCGGATGAAAGCCGGAACCGCACAAAAGCTGGTGCTGAACATGATATCAACATCAGTTATGGTAAAATCCGGCAGAGTTAAAGGAAGCAAAATGGTGGATATGCAACTGAGCAACAAAAAGCTGGTTGAGAGGGGAACCAGGATGATAATGGAAGCACTGGAGGTTTCTGATAACGAAGCAAAGAAGATGCTGATGAAGTACGGGAGTGTGAGGAAGGCGGTTGGGAGTAAGTAGTAACAGAGGTAATGGTATTGTGATAAGTAGGGAAGTATTAAAACAGTGAAACGGGGAAACGGAGAAACGGGGAAACGGGGAATCGGGGAAACGGGGAAACGGAGATTCAGGGGTTATATCATTATGTTAAAAAATTATAATACTGAAATTTACACTCATATTGCGGTAAAACCGGTATAGAGAAATTGTTAATCCACTGGATTTTATATCTTTGAAACAAATAAATACATAGTTCAAATAACGGTAATACTGTTAGCCATACGTTGGCGGTAATGCTTAATGCCATCTTCTAATGACAACTTAAACTAAAAAAATAATTTAACCTTAAAATTCATTGACATGAAAAAGATTATTAAAAGTTTTTTTGCAATTTCCTTCTTGTTTGCATTCCATTCACAACTATTCGGACAAATCACACTTGAATATGTTTATCCCGGTGCAATGCAAAAATTGTATATGATTAATTTTGAAATTTCAGGTATGAAATATTTAGTTAAAAGTGATGTTCAAGGCAATCGCTTTCTAAAATTCTACAATCTTAATCATTCACTTTGGAAAACAATTAATTGTAATTCTTTTCCAACAACAGAACTTTGTGGTTCTCCGGGGACTTTTATCTATAATTTTGATGCACTTTATATTTCAGAAACCCTTTTCGATTGTGACACTGCAATTGAATTCATGTATTTTTCACAAAGTGACTGTAGATGGTTTACAAGTATATACAAAGAAAATGGAACTGCATTACTGGTCGCAGACAGTTCAGCTCCTTTAGTGAAAATCAATATACCACAACAGTATAGGCCAATTTACAATACTCCATTGGGGACTAAACTGATATTATCGCATAAAAATGGAACAGCTCGAGTATACGATTTACCCTGTAGCTTGACTACTGTAATTGATCAAATGCTGCCTTGGGATAACAACAATTCAGACTTTACTGTATTTCCAAATCCTTCATCCAATAAAACAACTATTGAATATCATTTACCAAATGAAATTAATCAGGCAGAAATTATTCTTACTGATTCACGAGGAATTGAAGTTAAACGCTATCATGTTGATAATAATTTCTGTAACATTGTCATAGACCAAAATGAAATTGCACCTGGATTGTACTTCTATACATTAATTGCTCAAGACAAAATTCTAAATTCAAAGAAAATTATTATTATAAAATAAAAATAGCACTACCGCTAACACGGGTGGCTGTTGCACAACAGCTGGAAAGTGAATTTTATGATTATTGACTTACCCCGACTTTTAAGTCGGGGATGATAATCAATAATACTAATTTGGGCTTTAGCCCTTAATTAGAAGGGATTTCAGGGGTTAAAACCCCAGATTATATCACTATGACTTAACCCCCGACCTGAAGGTCGGGGTAAGTCAAATTCATCTTTTTTGAGTTGTGCCACAGGCATCGAGTAGCCCGCCCCGCCAGATACTGACGGGGTGGGGCTCTCACACCACTGTACGTACGGGTCTCGTATACAGCGGTTCGTTAAGCATACCAGACCGCTCTTTACACCAGTCTGGCTTTTCCTTACTTTATGATAAGGCTGGCAAACTCAAGCATTTGAACCTCCTTATCGAATTTCAGTCTACCTAACGTTCAGTCCTTCAGTACTCCGTGAGACTTCCACCTATCTTATGGTGGCTCGTGTTCCTGTACCTACTATGACCTCGGCTGACTTCTCACCTTAACCA
>JBDRNO010000295.1:0-7359 GCA_043811005.1 Bacteroidota bacterium
TGAGGGGGTAGTAGTCCCTGAATATATGCTATTGATCTTCATGTCAGAACAACCCATAGTATCATTTGTAATAAGTATTACAGGATAAATATTATTTGAAACCGGGTAGTTATGAACAGGATTCTGCTGGTTTGATGCAGCTCCATCCCCGAAATCCCATGACCATTGAACTGCATTATAGGAATTATCGGTAAATGATGTCATGATACTATCACAGCCCGTGGTTTGAACAATTGAGAAATCAGCAATCGCCCCTGATACAGATATATAGCCCGGCATAATAATTGTGTCATATAAACCTGACGTATTTTGTGCTATTAATGTCACGTCATAAATCCCCGGACTAGTATACATGTTTGATGGATTTTCCAATGTTGATGTATTTCCATCCCCAAAGTTCCAATACCACGAGGTAGATCCAGGCAGCATATTATTAAAATAAACTGTGAGGGGTGCACATCCGGATAAGTAAAAGTGGGATATTGAATCAGTATCTGCTGAAGCAGAATCTGAAATTTGAAAATCAAGGGGGATCCCCGGTTGTCCTAACATAAGCTGATAAGATAGAGTATCAGTACAGGTTCCATCGGAAATGATCAAAGTAATATTATAAATTCCTCCGGTAGCATAATTGTGTGACGGATCCTCCAGGGTTGAAGTGCTGCCATCGCCAAAATCCCAAAACCAACTGTCAACATCAGGTGTATTTGCAAAGAAGTTAAGATTGGCAGGGAAATTTGTATCCGGTATTTCACAATATGGATCGGTATCGAAACCGAAAGTAACAACTGTAATAATTTGCACTATGGTATAAGAACAGCCACCGGCAGTTGTGGTTGTCAGATAAACCGGGTATGAACCTGAGCTATTATATAAATGTACGGGATTTTGCAGGGTAGAAGTGTCTCCATCCCCGAAATTCCAAAACCAGCTAACTGCATTGGAAGATGTATCTGTAAATTCCACAATATTTGGAGAGCACTGGTCAGGAGTTACCTCAAAACCCGGGCTGCTGCCCTGTATGTTTAATGAATTGAAATCCTGGATAACCTGTGTACAACCATTTGACATTTCAATAACCAGGGAAACATTATAATAACCGGGTTGTGTATAATTATGTGTAGGATTTTGAATATCCGATGTGTTTCTATTATCGAAATCCTAGTGCCGGGAAACGGCTCCTGTAGTATTATCCGAGAAACTTATTTCTAAAGGAACGCATCCGGTTATAGTTGGTGGAGGAATATATGAAGGAATCTCAAATACTGCCTCTATATATGACGGAAAGATAACGGTATCAAAACATCCGTATGTGTTTCCTGTAATCAATGTTACATCGTACTCTCCAATCGTATCATAAGTATGAACAGGATTTTGTTGTGCAGAGGTGTCTCCGTCACCAAAATCCCAGAACCATTGATCTGCACCAAGGGTTAAATCGCTGAATGTTACGGTTAACGGTGCACAACCTGCAGATATATCAGAACTGAAAACCCCGGTTGGATTCAGGATTTTTATCGTATCAACCATCTGAACAACATCAGAGCAACCGGCAGAAGTATAAGCTGATAATGTTACTGTAAAATTACCTGAAGATGTATATGTATGTGATGGATCCTGTTGAACAGATGTGATACCGTCACCAAAGTTCCAAAGCCATGAGTCTGCATTAACAGATGCATCAGTGAACTGAACGGTTAAAGGTGCGCATCCGAAAGAGTTATTCAAAGTGAAGCCGGTATTGGGGATATTATATACCTGGATATAATTACTGAAAACAGTATTACCTGTACAGCCGTTACTGTTTGTGATGCTCAATGAAAGATCATAGCTGCCCGGCATGATGTAAGTCTGGTTAGGGTTTTTTAATGAAGAAATATTGCCATCCCCGAAATCCCATGACCATGAAACGGCATCAGATGATGGGTCTGTAAAATGTACACTCAATGGAGTGCAACCACTTGTAACATTAGATGTTAGCATGGAAAAATTCACAGCGTCAACATTAATAAAGTCGCTTTTTACTAGCGTATCTCCACACCCATTGGGATTGGAAGCCACAAGAGAGACAGTATAGATGCCAGGAGCCGAATAAGTATGAACCGGGTTTTGTCCGCTAACTGGCGGATTCCCGTCACCGAAATCCCATAACCACGATGAAGCGCCAGGGGTTGTGCTGCTAAACGAAAAATTATGATTAACATCACATGTTACTACTGTATCAACAATAAAATCCTGAATAATTTTGGGATAAACATATATATACTGCGGTTTGATCTTCACAGCGGAACAACCAAATATGTTTCCCGCAACTAAGGTCACATTATAATAGCCAGGGTTAATATAAGTATGATAAGGATTTTGAAGTGTGGAAGTGTTGCCATCACCAAAGTCCCATATCCAATGATCCGAGTTAAGGGAAGCATTAACAAATGAAACCGGAAACCCGCTTAGACAAGTTGCGGTATCTGTCGAATAAAAATCAGCTATTGGATCGGCAACTACAGCAATAAGGTTATAAGCTGTTATTGTGTCGCTCTGTCCATTTGATGAGACAGCGATCATTTGCACATTGTAAATTCCGGAAGTTAAGTAAAGATTGGTGGGGTTTTGTAGTGTTGACGTGTTCCCGTTTCCAAAATCCCAGTAATAAGAAACGGCATTTCCAGATGTGTTTGTGAATTGAATGCTCAAAGGAGAGCATCCGATAGAATCGCTTATTGAAAATGAGGCTGTTGGCAGCATTTGAGAATAACCGTTGAAAAACAACAATAACATTCCGGCTAAAGCGCTAAATAATTTGTTGACAAAATTTGATCTTATGATACACATAGGTGAATTATTTATTATTATAGAATTACATTTACTGTTCCGCTTTTAAAAATCTTTCCTTTTTCATATCCATTGGCGTAAACCATATAGACATAAGCTCCGGTTTGAACGATCCTGTTCCTGAATTTTCCATCCCACTGGTTGTTGATATTATCCGATTCAAATATCATTTCACCCCACCTGTTAAATATCTGTAATTGAAATTCAGAGATGCCGGTTCCCGCCGGGCCGAACATATCATTTAATCCATCACCATTAGGAGTAAATGTGTTTGGTATATAAAGACTGAATAATTGAAGAACCTCAGCTTCATTTGAGCGGCTGTAAATTTTCTCAGACGAGTTTTTATAAGCAGTTACACGGTACTTTTTTGATGTTTCTATCCCTTGACCGGCAGATGTTATAATAAAGGAATAAATTAATACTATTATAAGCGTTGTTATGATATTTTTCATAGCATAAAATTTAAACATTGCAAAGAACCATGGTATTTTTTCGCCATACACTCAAAGAACAAATAGTAAATTACAGATGTAAGATTTTTTATAAAATTTCAATATAAAAATATTCTCTGCAAACTTGAAGAACTCAGAAATAGTCATAAATACTTGAAAATGTGGATTCTGAAATTTCACCATCTACGAAAACAGGAATGGTGAGAGAATGGAGAGTAAAAAAAATGAGGCAAATTTTTCGTAATTACTCAGCTAAGTCAACCTGATAATAATTAAAGGTTTAAGTTTTTCTTGATTTTGGGATATTTGATTTTGGATATTAGATATAACAATGGTTACTGTGCTGTTAAATCAGGAGGAAAGAGAAAACAGAGTATGAGCAAAGCAAAAAATCCAAGGTTAAAGTAAGATAAAGCAAAGTGATTAATTGAATTACCCATATCTTGTAAGAAGGAATGGTTAATGGGAAGCATTAAACAAAAACAAGTTTAGTCTGAAAAATTCACAGGAGTTAAAAAACGGGGTAAATTTATTATATAATTTCTTGTAGTAATAGAAAATTACATTAGATGTATTATAATATTTCAGGAATAACAGGATCTTTTCAAAAAAACAGGTAAATCTCTGCAAGCGTAGCGAGTATGGAATCAATAAAAGTCCAGTCTTTAAACATCCTTCTTTTGATACACTTTAGCAGGGTGGTGTTACCATAATATTTATACTTATAGCTTCTTAACCTCACTAATGCTCTTATAACAGTTATAATTAGATGGTTAATAATGTATAATCCTAAAATTTGCACGTAAACATTATCACCAAAACCTGATATATAGAGAGTGTATTCCATTACTTCTTGTTCTTTTCAAGATATGCAATTGCCTCACCTACCGTGGCAATGTTATCTGCTTCTTCGTCTGGAATAACAATATTGAATTCCTTCTCAAACTCCACAACCAGTTCTACAACATCAAGGCTATCTGCCCCTAAATCATTAATAAAATGTGCATCAGGTATAACTTTACTTTCATCTACATCCAATTGTTCCACGATTATTGATCTTAGAACAGATGCAATGTCAGGCATAGTGTTTGTTTTTAAGTGATACTGATTAATTTTTCTTATCTATACGAACAAATGCCAAATATTGTTGCGTTCTTTATTAAAAAAGTCGAACAAACAGCATATAATTCTGCGTTTGTTTGTAAAAGCAAATAAAATGCAGGTAATTAATTTTCAGGGAAGAATTTACAAGTAGGGACACAAAATTTTGTGACCCTACTTGTGGAAATATCAAAAGAAGTTAAGGAGTATAAACGATCATGTCTCTAAACGGAACTGTTTGTCAAATTTTGTTGATTTATAGATATTATGGACAGATCCTGTAAATATCTAATTTCCACCGTCTGTCATATAAGAATGAAATGCTCCTTCACTAATTTCCTTACCATCAAAATACAATTCAGTAGAGGCTGATTCTTTAACCCCGCCAATATTTTCGCCGGTTTTATCCCGGTTTTGTTGCTCCTGGTCTGCAACATTCAATGCGATTGAAGGGGCAATAACCAGGGCAATAACAGACATGAGCTTCAAAAGGATATTTAAAGAAGGGCCTGAAGTATCTTTAAAAGGATCGCCAACAGTATCCCCGACTACAGCCGCTTTATGAGGGTCGGAGCCCTTGTAATACATTTCACCGTTAATTTCCACACCTCCTTCTATCATTTTCTTGGCATTATCCCATGCTCCTCCGGCATTTGACTGGAACACAGCCATCAACACACCGCAAACCGTTACTCCTGCCAAAAGACCGCCCAATGCCTCTGCTCCAAATCCCGGCATGAAACCAATTACAACAGGCACACAAACTGCCATCAAACCGGGTAACACCATCTGCCTGATTGCAGAATTAGTTGAGATAGAAACACATTTCCCGTATTCAGCAACGCCATCAGCAGCATGGAAGATTTTTTTGTCCTCATCCGACCAGTCATCCTGTTCCTTGCCCTCATTTCTCTTCATCACTTCCAGGGCATTCTTCAACTCAGGGATACTGGTAAACTGCCTTCTCACTTCCTCTATCATAGCCATTGCAGCCCTTCCTACCGCCCGTAAAGCCATCGAAGAAAACAGGAAAGGCAACATCCCTCCAATAAACAAACCGGCTATTACATTAGCTTTTGAGATATCAATTGATTTAATATGTGCGGTTGTCATAAAAGCGCCAAACAACGCCAAAGCAGTCAGAGCTGCTGAAGCAATGGCAAAACCCTTACCAATGGCGGCAGTGGTATTGCCCACCGCATCCAGTTTATCCGTTCTTTGACGAACCTCCTTGGGAAGCTCCGACATTTCAGCTATACCACCGGCATTATCTGAAATAGGGCCATAAGCATCAACAGCCAATTGCATCCCGAGGTTGGATAACATCCCAACTGCAGCTATTGCTATTCCATACAACCCGCCAAAATGAAATGCCCCGATTATTGAAAAGGCGATCAATAAAACCGGTATCGCGGTTGACATCATTCCAAGACTCAATCCTGCAATAATATTTGTGGCAGAGCCCGTAATAGACTGCCGGACAATTGAATTGACCGGGCCTTTCCCTGTTCCGGTATAATATTCGGTGATCATGCCCACGAGCAAGCCGGCAACAAGACCAATAATTGTTGCAATAAAAATTCCCGTAGATGTCATGTGCCTTTCTACTCCATATAAAAGATCATAGTAAGTCCAGCTTTCAGGCAATATCCATTTAATAATGAACCATGATGCAATTATCATCAGGATAGATGATCCAAATTCACCTATATTCAGCGCTTTTTGAGGACTACCCCCCTCCTTCACCCTTATAAAGAAAGTTCCGATAATTGACATTACTATGCCTGTGGCAGCAAGAACCAAAGGCAACAGAACAGGAGACAGCCCGTTAAATTTATCAATTGCGACAAATTCCGGTAACATAAAAGCAGCGCCCAGTACCATTGTCCCTACGATCGAACCGACATAAGATTCAAACAGGTCTGCGCCCATGCCTGCAACATCACCCACATTGTCGCCCACGTTATCGGCAATAGTTGCTGGATTTAACGGGTGGTCCTCAGGTATTCCGGCTTCTACCTTTCCGACCAGGTCAGCGCCAACATCTGCGGCTTTGGTATATATGCCACCTCCAACACGTGCAAACAAAGCAATTGATGATGCGCCAAATGAAAAGCCGGTTATAATAGTAATTACCTTATTTAAGTTTTCCTGGGTATCAACACCAAAAAGATGTCCAAAAATGATGAACAAAGAGCTTAAGCCCAACACACCCAAGCCCACAACGCCCAATCCCATTACAGAGCCACCGGCAAAAGCCACTTCCAATGCCTTGCCCAGGCTTGTCCTGGCTGCATTGGTAGTACGGACATTTGCCTTTGTAGCTATCCGCATACCTATGAAACCAGCCAAGCCGGAACATAATGCCCCAACTATAAATGAAACGGCAATCAGGTAAGATGAATTGGGATGTAGCGCACCATTCCAACCTAATAAAACGGCAACACAAATAACAAAAATCGCAAGCACTCTATACTCTGCCTTTAAAAAAGCCATAGCGCCATTGGCTATGTGTTCAGCTATTTTTTTCATTTTATCAGTACCTGCATCCAGGTTTGTTATCCATGCGGATTTCAATAACGTGTAAAGCAATGCCAAAATTCCAAACAACGGGATGTAATAAATTATGTTTTCCATGGGGTTGAGGTTTATTTGTTAGTTAGAGATTGTTAAGAACATAACATTGCTAATTGATTAACAAAAGGAATTATATAGAATTGAGTAATTAAATTTAAGATAATGATACTGGGTACTGGTAACTGGGTGCTGGGTGGTATGTACTGGTTAAGGTGGCTTATTATAAAACCTACAACCCAGAACCAAGAAACATACGATTAAATGCAAAAATATAGATGTTAAAATAAATTTTATTAAAAATATTGAAATTCCGATACATTAAATTACAAGAAAGTGATGTTAAAAAATTGGAATAATGGAATGTTGGAATGATGGGTATCCAAAGCAATTTGTC